>JAIROA010000102.1 GCA_031257775.1 Synergistaceae bacterium | reverse complement strand
GAAGTAATTTTACTTCATGCAATATACCGCTTATGCGCCTTGCTTTCAAGCCCTTTACTGAATTTTCCTGGGACATTTTTTCCTATTTCTATTTCTATTTATTTCTATGTCGTGCACCCAGCCCGTTTGGGACATTTGACGTACGCGCGGTTTGATGATAAATTACTCGCAGTCAGGACATTGCAGGATCGGGCGGATGGCGTTTTGGACAACATTGCGGTAAAACGGAAAGCTATATTTTCTCGCGTCGGCAAAGGCCTCTGGTGGCGTCCCAAACAGCCGCCCGAAGGTCTCAGAGCCGTGTAAATTTGATGGCAGGGGGCTCTTTTAGGGTGAGGAAAATCCTTTAAAAGAGCCCCTTTTCAATTAAAACCACTTAAAGCTGCATAAGATAAAAGCGCGGGGGGGCGGGAAAAAGCCACCCGCGTTTTTTCATGAGTAACGCAGAGGAGCGGAGGATAAATGGGAAACATCGGCAAAGCGGAGCAAAGGCTCCTGATCGGCAACGAGGCCATCGCGCTTGGCGCGCTGCGGGCAGGCGTGACGGTGGCCGCGGGCTATCCAGGCACGCCGTCGTCGGAGGTTTTGGAAACCATAGCGAGGGAAAAGGGCGAGGGGGTGTACGTCGAGTGGTCCGTCAATGAAAAATCGGCGCTTGAGGTCGGCGCCGGCGCTGCCATGTCCGGCGCGAGGGTTCTGGTCACTATGAAGCAGGTCGGGCTCAACGTGGCTTCGGATCCGCTGATGTGCCTCAATTACCTTGGGGTGAAGGGAGGGATGGTCGTGATGGCGGCGGACGACCCTGGCCCGATTTCCTCTCAGACGGAGCAGGACACGCGGCACTTTGCCAACTTCGCGAAACTCGCGGCTTTTGACCCGTCCACGCCGGAAGAGGCTTACGATATGATCGCCGACGCGTTCGAATGCTCCGAGAGGATAGGCCGGCCCGTGCTTTTCCGCCCTACCACGCGCGTCTGTCACGGATCCGCGTCCATTGCCCTTAAAAGCCCCCTCCCGGTCAAAAAACCGGACGGCTTTAAGAAGGACGCCGGACGCTGGGTCATATTCCCAAGGCTTTCATACGTCAGCCATGTCAAAATAGAAGAGGGTCTAGCCAGGCTGGCGGATGAATTTTCGTCCTACAGGGGAAATGCCATCCATAACGCCGGAAAAGGCAAAAAAGGCATCGCCGCGGGCGGCGTCAGCTTCTGCCACGTCCTGGAGACCATGCGGGAGCGAGGGCTGGAAAGCAGGCTGCTCAAGGTGTCGACCGTGCCTTTCCCCGCAAAGCTGGGGCTTGAGTTCCTGCGCGGTCTCGACGAGGTGCTTGTGGCCGAGGAGCTTGACCCGGTGATAGAGCGCGAACTAATAATGCTCTGCGGCTCAAGCGGGACGCGGGCTGTCATAAAGGGGAAGCTCTCGGGCGACATGCCGAAAGCCGGGGAATACTCGCCGGATCTCATCGAGGAAAAAATCCTGGAGTTTTTAGGCGAGCCGGAAAGGAAAGAAAAAAAGCCTGATATCAGAGCCGAAGAAAGCCAGCCGGATTTGCTGAATTTGCCGCCGCGCCCTCCTGTGCTGTGCGCGGGCTGCCCGCACAGATCCTCCTTTCTTGCGGTCAAGGAGGCGTCGCGCGGGCACAATGCCGTCTTTTCAGGGGACATAGGCTGCTACACGCTCGCAAACGCCATGCCGCTGGACATGGTGGACACCTGCCTCTGCATGGGCGCCGGCATCACGATGGCGCAGGGCATCCGCCTGGCATCGCCGGGCACGCAGAACTTCGCGTTCATCGGCGACTCCACGTTCTTCCACACCGGGATTCCCGGCATCGTCAACGCCGTGCATAACGGGTCGGACATTATAGTGGCTGTGCTGGACAACTCCACGACCGCCATGACAGGCGGGCAGCCGCACCCCGGGACGGACAGGGATGCCTCTGGCGGCAAGGCCAGGAAAATAAGCATTTATGCCATTTTATCCGCAATCGGAGTTGACAGCATAGAGCGGGCCGACGCGTTCGACTTCGAGTCCGCGAAGGCGGCGGCCGTCCGCGCCCTCGATAAAAAAGGCGTCCGGGCCATTCTGTTCGAGGGTGCCTGCGCCGCGCTCTCCGGCAGCCGGAAAGAGCCCTGCTCAGTGGACGGCTCTCTCTGTTCAGGGTGCGCGGCATGTTTCGGCAGGGTAGGATGCCCGGCCATTTCCTTCCGCGGCAAAAAAGCCTCGATAGACGGGGCTTCCTGCCGGGGATGCGGCCTGTGCAAGGCTTTCTGCGGCAGGGGCGCGATAACAGGGGGAGGCGCGCTATGAACATCATAATCGCCGGAGTCGGGGGACAGGGCGCTGTCCTGGCCTCTCACCTGTTAGGCAGGGCCGCCATGTCGTCCGGGCTGGCCGTAAGGGGCAGCGAGACTATAGGGATGGCCCAGCGCGGCGGAAGCATCTTAAGCCACGTCCGCATCGGCAGCGGCGCATGTTCCCCTACCATCCGCATTGGGCAGGCGGATTCGATACTGGCTTTCGAGCTGTGCGAGGCCGCCAGGGCGCTGCCTTATTTAAAGCAGGGCGGGGCCCTGGTAGCCTGCGACGCGGCCATTCAGCCCGCGGGCTCGCTCCATGGCTATGACAGGCGCGAAATGGCTGATTACCTGAAACTCGCGGCAAAAAACATTTTCCTGCTGGACAGCGCCCTCGTGGACGAAAAATGCGGGGCGCGCTGCCTGAATGTCGCGCTGCTCGGTGCTGCGGCCTCACGCAAAGCCATCCCTTTTTCAGCGTATGACCTGGAAAAAGCCCTGCGCGGGAAATTTTCCGGCGAAGCCGCTGAAATGAACGTAAAGGCCCTCAGATTCGGCGCGATGCTTGCGGAGAGCATGAGCTGACAATCCTGGCGGATGAAAATAAAAATCGCGAAAGAATGGTGGAACGCATGAAAATGACGGATGGGATTCTCAAAAAAATACAAGAGAGCATGAAGGGCGCGATGAAAGGCCCGTTCTACGAAAAGCGCTTCGCTGGCATCGACCCGGGCGACATAAGGACGGAAGAGGATTTCAAAAAACTCCCCTTCACGGAGAAAGAAGACCTCCGCGGCGCCTACCCTCTCGGCCTCTGCGCGGTTTCCGAGGACGATATAGTTCGCGTGCACTCGTCGTCCGGCACGACCGGAACCCCTGTCATCATACCGTACACGCAAAAGGACATTCACGACTGGGCATCCATGTTCATGCGCTGCTACGAGACCGCGGGCGTCACTAAAAAAGACAGGGTGCACATAACCCCCGGATACGGGCTCTGGACGGCCGGCATAGGGTTTCAGGCCGGGGCCGAAATGCTCGGCGCCATGACCATACCGATGGGTCCGGGCAACACGGACAAGCAGATAACGATGATGATGGACATGAAATCCACGACGCTCTGCGCGACGTCGTCATACGCGCTGCTCCTGGCGGAAAAGATCACCCAGAAAGGAGTCCGCGGCAAAATTCACCTGAAAAAAGCCCTCATAGGCTCCGAGCGCTGGGGGGAGAAGATGCGCAGGCGCATCGCGAGCGAGCTTGGCGTGCGGCTTTACGACATATACGGGCTGACTGAGATTTATGGCCCCGGGATCGGGATAAGCTGCGACTTCGAGTGCGGGATGCACATGTGGACGGATTACTTTTACTACGAGATAATAGATCCGAAAACCGGCAAAAACGTCAAGGAGGGCGATGCCGGGGAACTTGTGATAACAACGCTCGAAAAAGAGGGCGCGCCTTTGATCCGATACCGCACTCACGACATGACGCACGAGATCATCGGGGACTGCCCGTGCGGGCGTCCTTATCCACGCATAGACACATTGATCGGGCGATCCGACGACATGGTGAAGGTAAAGGGCGCGATGATCTACCCGAGCCGGGTGGACGAAATGCTCTTGCTGGTGGACGGCGTGAGCAGCGAATATCAGATAATGATAGACCACCTGAACGGCAAGGATATCGTGACGCTATTTTTCGAGACGGAAATCAGCGGAAAAGCCGCCATCGAAACGCTTGAAAAAAACGTGAGGGAATCGTTCAAGTCGAAGATAGGCATAACCGTGAACTCGAAAGCCGTGAGGATGGGGGATCTGCCGCGAAGCGAGAAAAAATCCACGCGGATCTTCGACAACAGATATTGACCGGCTGAAACCCTTGCAATGTGTTTTTATATTTTTTCATAATGGAGTGATCCGCATGGGAGATTTCAAGTTTCACGGCGTTGACGTCACCAAGCTTGCGAGGGAGTACGGCACGCCGCTTTACGTCATGTCCGAGGATGAGATCGTGCTGAGGATAAGGGAGGTAAAGCGCTGTTTCGACGAGAAAAACGAGCGCTGTTCGGCGTTTTTTTCTTCGAAGTCCTTTCTCACGAAGGACATGCTCCGCATCCTGATGCGCGAGGGCATGGGGCTGGACGTCGTCTCGGAAGGGGAGCTGTTTTTAGCGCGCCAGATGGGCTTCCCGCCGGAGAAGATAGCCTTTCACGGCAACAGCAAGACGGACAGCGAGATTGCCGCGGGGCTTGATTACGGCGTCGGCAAGTTCGTCTGCGACAGCGTGGGGGAGATCGAGGTGATCGACAGGATGGCAAAAGAGCGCGGCGCGGGCCGCGCCAACGTGCTTATAAGGGTCACGCCCGGCGTGGACGCGCATACCCACAAGTACATAGCGACGGGAGGCGCTGGCTCGAAGTTCGGGATTCCGATAGAGGCCGTAAAGGACGCGGTGACGCTCTGCGGAGCGCTTGATAACGTCTCGCTTTGTGGCTTCCACTTTCACGTCGGCTCGCAATTGATGGACAACTCCACGCACATTGAGGCGCTTGGCGTGATCCTGAATCTCATTAAAAAAACGCGGGACGAGCTTGGCTTCGAGACGCGGATTCTGGACATGGGCGGCGGCTTCGGGGTCAGGTATACGAAGAACGACGCCCCGCAGGACATAGAGGGCTTCATAGGCGGAATGACGGATTATGCCGAAGGCTTCTGCCGCTCGAACGTCATAGCGCGCCCTGCGCTCGTGATAGAGCCGGGCAGATGGATAGTCTCGGGGGCCGGGATAACGCTCTACAGCGTCGGGAGCGTCAAGAGGCTTCCGGGCGGCGCGGTTTACGTCGGCGTGGACGGCGGTTACCCTGATAATCCGAGGCCTGCCCTTTACGGTGCCGAGTATGAGGCGATAGTGGCGAACAAAGCGGATCTTCCGCCAGCCGAGACGGTTTCCATCGCTGGCAAGTGCTGCGAGAGCGGCGACATTCTCATCCAAGGCATAGATCTGCCGGAAGCGGAGCGCGGGGACATAATTGCCGTGTTCAGCACAGGGGCTTACTGCCACTCGATGTCGAACAACTACAACAAAAATCCAATCCCGGCGGTCGTCATGATAAAGGACGGCACGCCGAGATTGTCAGTCAGGCGGCAGAGTTACGAGGAGATGTTCTCAGGGAATATCTGACGGACGACATCTATCACGGTCCCGTCGCGCCACTCCACGATGCCGACGATCCGGTCGCCCTGCCGGAGCGGCGACATGGGGCCGCTCATGCGCTTTGCGCGCTCGGCAAGCTCGTCAAGCGGGACGAGCGGCACGGCGTTTTTGCCTTTCGCCTCGCCGCACGCGTCTATCAGGTCACGGCGCCTCGGGTTGATAGTGACCCCGAATTCGGTAACGAGCGCGTCTATGGCCTCGCCTGGTGTTGTCACTGTGTGAACACTGTCCACGACGCACGGTATGCGCCCGCGAAGCAGCGGCTGCGCTATGATGGTCAGCTTCGCCCCGGCCGCCGTGTCCTGGTGCCCTCCTATGCCGTGCAGGAGAGCGCCGTCGGCTTCCGTGTTGACGTTGGCGTTGAAGTTCATGTCCACCTCGGTGGCCCCTAGTATGACCACGTCGAGTTCGTTGACGGCGGCGCCGCAGTTCCAGGGGTTAGCGTACCAGTCCGCTGAAATCTCGATATGCCTGGGATCCGACGATATCGACTCCACGGCCTCGTGGTCGAAGGACTGAACGTCCATCAGTTTTTTAAGAAGCCCTTCCTTCAGGAGATCCACGAAGTAGCCCGTGATGCCGCCTAAGCCGAAACCGCCCCTTACGCGCCGGCGCTTCATAGCTTCTTTCATGAATGCCGTCACGGCAAGCGGTATGCCGCCCGCGCCCGTCTGGAAGCTCAGCCCGTCCTTGAAATACGGAGACGCCTCTATCAGCTTAGAGGCATGGCGGGCTATCAGGAGGCGCAGCGGGTCGCGAGTCACGCGGGTTGTCCCGGAGACTATGCCGTCCGGATCGCCGATGACGCCGACCTGAACCACAAAGTCCACGAATGTCCCGGGAATGGAGATCGGCGCGATTGGGTAGTGCTGCAGATTGTCCGTCAGCGCGATGACGCAGTTCGCGTACTCCGCGTCAGTGAAGGCGTAGCCCAGCGAGCCGCACGCGGATTTGCCGGCCCGCCCGGACATGTTTCCGCCTACATCGGCAGTCGGCGCCGCGATGAAAGCGACGTCAATGTGGACGTCGCCCGCTATGACCGCCCTCGGCCGTCCGCCGTGGCTTCTCAGCACGACAGGCACCTCCATGCCGCCCTCTGAGACGAGCTGTCCGATAGGGCCGTTCACCGAGCCCATTATCCTGCGGACGACGCCGCTTTTTATGTGGGGGATTATCGCCTTATGAACCCCGAAGAGGGCTGTGGGGAAGAGCGTGAGGTCGCGTATCCCGGCTTTGGCGCATTCGTCCAGAACCTGGTTCACTATAAAGTCGCCGTTGCGGAGGTGATGATGGAATGAGATCGTCATGCCGCTCTTGAGGCCGGAGGCCGCTATTGCTTCCTTCACGCTTCCGAGAAACTTGGTTGGGTCGTTCGGGCCTCTTGAGCGCATCATGGCGCTGGCGCGGAAGCCTTCCGGTTTTCTGGCGAACGCGCCCTCAAAAAGCTTTTCCCCCGTGTTCCCGTAGCCCTCTATGCGCGACGGTATGTCCCTTTTCACGGCGTTTAGCGCCATTACCGAGCCCCCCCCTCTGTCATTGCCCCGGCGCGTTCGAGCGTGAACTCAGCACGGCGGACCACAGGGAGATCGACCATGCGCCCGTCGACGGAGACTGCCCCGAGCCCTCTCGCGGCGGCTTCCCTCGCTGCCGCCACTATTTTCCGGGCTTTTTCCACCTCTGCTTCCGTAGGATCGTATATCTCGTGAATGATAGGTATCTGGGCGGGATGTATGACGCTCTTGCCGTCAAAGCCGAGCTGCTTCGTGAACAATGCCTCGCGCCTCAGTCCCTCCTCATCCGTCACGCTGGGGAAAACGGTGTCCAGCGCGTCGACGCCCGCGGCGCGCGCGGCTACTATCATCATGCGCCGGATCCACTCTAGCTCCGTCCCTTCCTTGCTGCGGCTGGTGCGGAGGTCGGCGGCCAGATCCTCGCCGCCTGGGATTATCGCCGTCACCCTCGGCGAAGCTGTCGCGATGTCGTAGGCGTTCCATACCCCGAGAGCAGTTTCGAGCAGGCAGAAGACCTTAGTGGCGCCGATAGGCACGCTTGCCCTCGACTCGAGTGCGGAGAGCGCGTCGTCTAAGTCCCTTATTGTCTGCGGGGTATCAACCTTCGGCACCCTTATGCCGTGAATGCGGCATGGCACCACCGCCGCCAGGTCGTCGCGCCAGTATTCCGTGTCGAGGCCGTTTATGCGGACCGTCACCTCGCGCCCGTCAAACCCTGAGTGCCTCAGGACCTCGCGGACGAGAATCCTGGACGAGTCCTTTTCGCTTCTGGAGACCGCGTCCTCAAGGTCGAAGATGAGCCCGTCGGAACCGAAGAGGTGCCCGCGGAGGAGCATGTTCGGATTGTTGCCAGGCAGGTAGAGCATAGTCCGCCTCATCTGAGCATCGCCTCCCTGAACCGCAGGTAAGCCGCCTCGACCCTTGCCCCTAAGACGATGTCGAGCGCCCCGTTGTCCTGAACGGTTACCGATAAGTCGCCGGGCCCGCCGAGCGAGTCGAGCACCTGGATGATTTTATTTTCCATAGCGCTTCTGAAACGAGCCGCCCCGCTTCCCGATATCTCTATGCGCCTTCCTCCGCTGGACGCGGCGATAGTGACGAGGCAATCCATCGACTCGACGGTCCCGGCCTGCGCTGCCGGAAGCGTTTCTCCTGAACTCATTCGTCTACCCCCCTGCTGTTTTTACGTTACGTCATTATACAGCAAATATGCCGGTGCTGAACGCGGGGCTTTTTTTCATGAATTGCGCCCGAGTCGCCGCGCCCGCTGACGGGATTGCCTTTTTATTATCTTTTTTCGTATTAAAAATACTATAGCTTAATGCAACAAAAAAGGATATTTAATGGGTATCCTCGCTAAGTATTAATTTGCTTTAATATTTTAAAGTAATATTTTGATTGACGCAGAGTTGTGGTATTATTATACGACAAATCTTTCAAAACTTATGAAGCCTGGTCGCAAGGATCATCGCTATTTAGAGAAAGGAGCAAGGCATGTCGTCAATAAATACCCTAACCCGGGAGGCCACGCCGCCGGGCCAGTTAAGGAAGTGGATCGAGAGGAAAGGGGTGATGGCGGATCTGGACAAAGCCTCCGGGAAGACAATAAGCATAACGGCGCCGTCCGGCTACGGCAAGACGGTCTCGGCGGCTCAGTGGGTCAATGAGAGGCGGAAGAGCGCGGTATGGCTCGCGGCTCGCGGATGCGACGACGCTCCGGCTATTTTCTACAGGCGCTTTTGCGAAACGCTCATGAAAGGGCGCCCCCAGAGCGACGCGCTCCGTAATCTCCTGCCATCCGCGGGCTTCGCGCTTTCGCCGGTCGAATATGCACGCGAGGCCGTTTTGAAGATGCAGAGCGAAGAGGCCGGCTCTTGCCGGGAACTCATTATAGTGGCCGACGACCTTCAAAATATCACGAACCCTGAAATACTGAAATCGTTTCCGCGTTTTCTTAAAACATTGCCCGGAAATTTCATCACTGTGCTCATAAGCCAGGACGGCTTCGCCAAGGAAGCCTTGCCGGCTGGCCTCGGCGTCATAGGGAAAAAAGCGCTTAAATTCTCGTTCGAGGAGGTTGTGGAGTGCTTCAAGGGTTTTGGACGCAACCTGAGGTACCTGGATGCCAGGCTCGTAAAGAGCGTAAGCGAGGGCTGGCCGGTCGCCGTTCACGCTATCGCGTCCTCTGGGACGCTCCCGGACAGGCTGGCTAAAGAGGAGGTGCTGGAGAGATATTTCGAGGAGCTGTGGAAATCGCTGGACGCCGATGCGAGGTCATTTCTTCTAACGGTCTGCGCTCTCGACGATCTCAATGAGGGCCTCTGCTCCAGGGTCACCGGGTCGGACTGCGCGGGCATGTTTGAAAGCCTGGTTTCCGGCAACTCCATGTTCTACAAGACAGGCGAGGGCGAGTATGCCTGCTGCCCGCTCTTTATGAGCTTCATCAGGAATAAACGGCGCGTGAGGAATGGCGCCAGGATGGAGAAAATACTGCTGGCCGCGTCTGAATATTGCTTTGAGTCAGGGGACGTTCCCCGCGCGATTTATTACGGCTTCAAGGGAGACGGCGAAAAGAGCATGGCGCCTCCGTTGCGCGGCCTCGCTAAGTATGTCCCTGGCGGGCTTTCCCACGAAGGGCGCATGAAAGCCGCCCTTTCGCTTCTTGGAGGCCGTCTGCCGATGTCGCTCGGATGCATCGGCGATTCGCCGTATCATCTGATATATTCCGCGTGGCGTTTCTTTTTGTCCGGCGACGCTGACGGCGTAAAGGAAAGCGCCAAAACGATCGCATGGGCCCTGCCTGAAATGGAAGCCTTCAGGCCGGAGTACGCCCGTCCCGCGATAATGGCTTGCTTCCTCGATCCTGAAATGTCCCTGGACGGATTCGCGTCCGTGTATGGCGGCAAAGCCTCGGCGCTTCCCGGGGGCAGGTTCCTGCCGATAGAGGCGATTGCCTCGGCGTTTCCCTTTTTGCATCGCGGCACGAGGGATTTTTCGGGGCTTGAATTAAAAAGGCTAGCCTCGCCGCTTCTTTCCGAGGTCTTTTCCAGGATGCCGGGGGATGACTTCGCTGTCATAAAGTCCTGCATCGCTGGAGGCATCCTGTACGAGAAAAACGAGCTGGACAGGGCTCTTGAGTGCGTTACGCGGACATGCGGGGCGCTGTCCCGCGCGGGCGCGCCGCCCTGCGCGCCGGAACTTGTTTTTTCGGCGATGATGCTGAAGGCCGCGATCCTGGACGCCATGGAGGATGAATCCCGCGCCGGGGCGTGCAGGGATGAGATATATGCCTATATCGCCAGGGAGGGCACGCTGCACCTTTTGCCGGGTTTTAGAGCGTACGCGACGAAGCTGCGCCTTCAGAACGGGGAGAAGGAAGCCGCCTCGGAATGGTTCTCGGATTACTGCGCGGATGAAAGCAGGACGGGGCTTGGGGAGATGACGCTGCACCTCACGACGGCGCGCGCGATGATGGCCAAATGCCATCCGGAAGCGGCGAGGGCTTTTATAAACCGCCTCATCGCGCTGGCCCGGAGTTTCAAGAGGCAGCTTGACGAGGCGGAACTGCTCATACTGCTCGGCATACTGGAATGGCACAGGGGGACGCGCAAAAACGCGGGCAGGCCCGTCGAGGAAGCGGTGCTCATGCTTCAGGAGTTCGGGCTCATAAGGTCAGTGGCGGATGAGGGCACGGCTGTCCTTCCCATGATAAAGAAGCTCCTGACTGTCTCGTCTAGGCGGGATTACTCAGGCAAAGCTGACCCAATATACATCAAGGAACTCTATATCGCGGCGTACGCGAGATCGAAAAAACATGCCGGGATCGCTTCCGCGATGACGATAAAACCGGTCAGGCTGTCGCGCCAGCAGAGCCTGATGATAAAGCTGCTCTCGCAAGGCTACAGGAACTCCGACATAGCGTCCGAAACCGGCCTCACCCTGAACACGGTAAAGGTTCATACTGCCCTCGCGTACCAAAAGCTTGGCGTCAGCAATTCCGCCGAAGCGGTACTGAAGGCCAGGGCGCTTGGGTTTCTGGACGACGCGCCGCGCGGCGCCGCGGCGGATGAGCCCGCTTCCCAGGACGCCTGATGAAAATGATGAAAATTCCTCGCGGTGAATTCGCCGCGTCGCTGGTTTTGCCGTTGCTTTTTGTATATAATCGTAAGACACGTAAAACCGGAAAGGGGCGGCTGATATGAAAATTGCTATCGGGTGCGATCCGAACGCCGCGGATTTTAAGGCGGGGCTCATTCCGTTCATCGAGAGCCTTGGGCACGAAGTCATTGACTACGGGAGCGACGATGCCGTGTACGCCAACGTCGCCATTGCGCTGGCAAAGGATGTGGCCGCCGGGAAGTGCGAGCGCGGCGTGCTGATATGCGGCACCGGGATAGGCGTCTCGATAGCCGCGAACAAGGTGGAGGGGGCTTACGCGGCTTTAGTGAGCAACATATACCAGGCGGAGCGCGCGCAGCTCTCGAACAACGCGAACATAATCGCGATGGGCGCGCAGGTCATCGGCATCGAGCTGGCGAAGCGTTTCGTGAAGGAGTACCTGTCCCTGTCGTTCGACCCCCAGAGCCGCAGCTTCCCTAAGGTGGAGAGGATACGCGAGTACGAAATGGAGAGCAGGAGGCCATGAACGGAGGGCGCGAGACGGAAATTAAAAGCCTGGAATACAGGGCCTCCAGGTGCCGCCGGGGCATCATCCGCATGATACGCAGCGGCGGCGCGGGGCATATGGGCGGGGCCATGAGCTGCATGGACATTATTACGGCGCTTTATTTTCATACGCTCGACGTCGACCCGGAAAACCCGAAAAAACCGGATCGCGACCGTTTCATCCTCTCAGCGGGGCATAAATGCATGGCGCAGTACGCGGCGCTGGCGGAGAGGGGGTTTTTCGACGCGTCTTTTCTGGACACTTACGGCAAGCTCGGAACGAGGCTGCCGGGACACCCCGACATGGCCAAGCTGCCTGGCATAGAGGCGAACACCGGGGCTCTCGGGCATGGGCTGTCCATATCCGTCGGCATGGCGCTGGGCCTTCGCGCGTCAGGGCTCAAAAGCAGGGTGTTTGCCGTGATGGGGGATGGAGAACTGCCGGAGGGCAGCAACTGGGAAGCGGTCTCCGCCGCGTCGCACTACGGGCTCTCGAACCTCACGGCGTTCGTCGACGCGAACGGCCTGCAGATAAGCGGGCGCACTGCCGACGTAATGAACATGGCCCCTCACGAGGCCCGCTTTGAGGCGTTTGGATGGGCAGCCGTGACAATAGACGGCAACGACATGGACGAGATAGTGCGGACGCTTGACAGACTGCCTTTTGACCCGGCCCGTCCGTCCGCGGTCATTGCCCGCACGGTAAAGGGCAAGGGGCTCGCTTTCGCTGAGGACAACGCCGCGTATCATTACTGGAAGCCAAAAGAAGAGGAGCTTGCGGCTGCTGAGCGTGAGCTGGACGATGCCATCAGGCGCAAGGAGGTTTTTTGATGAGCGCTATGACTTCCGAGGCTAAAACGGCGGATCCGAGGAAAGCGTTCGGGGCGGCGGTCCTTGAGGCAGCGAGGCAGAACCCTGATATAGTGATCCTCTCAGCTGACAGCGGCGGCAGTTCCGGCCACGGCGACTTTAAAAAGCTGTATCCTGAGCGCTACTTCGAATTAGGCATCATGGAGCAGTGCGTGCTTGGCGTCGCGAGCGGGCTTGCCACTACAGGCAAAATCCCTGTTTTCTGCGCCATCGCGCCGTTCGTGACGCTGCGCCCGTTCGAGATGTTCCGCAATGACATAGGCTACATGCGGCAGAACGTCAAAATTGTAGGCCGCAACAGCGGCATAAGCTACAGCGACCTTGGCGCGACGCATCACAGCCTGGAGGACTTCGCGGTCACGCGTATGATACCGGGCGTGACGGTGCTTGCGCCGCAGGATCCGGGCGAGATCGCTTCGGCGGTAAACGCGATGTTTGCCCATGACGGGCCCGTATATATGAGGATAGGGAACGACCCGATACAGGAGCTGTTCGATCCGGTGCCTTTCGTTATCGGCAAGGGGAGGGTGCTGCGCGGCGGGACGGACGTTTCCATCATTTCGACCGGGACGCTTACCGTGTCGGCGATTGCGGCGGCCGGGATTTTAGCTGGCCAGGGCATAAACGCGCAGGTAGTCGGGATGCCGACCGTCAGCCCCATAGACGTTGAGCTTATCGGCGAGTGCGCAAGTAAAACGGGGCTCGTAGTGACTGTCGAGGAGCATTACGCCATCGGGGGGCTCGGGACGATCGTGCAGGAGACGGTCTGCGATCATGGCTTTAGCGCAAAGGTGAGGAAACTTGGCCTGCCTCACGCCTACGCCGCAAGCGGTCCTTACAAGGAGCTGATAGCGCATTACGGCCTCGACGCGGAAGGGATAGCCGCCTCCGTGCGATCTTTTGTTTCAAGTTAAGGAAAGGCTGATTTATCGTTATGGGCCTAAAGGGTGAAGATTTAAACCCCTGCAACGCCTGGGCTTTTAAACGTCGAAATGTCGTTCAGGCGAATTAATCAGCGTTTCCTTAATCAGGCGCGGGGCTGCCGGGTGAGCGCAGCGAATCAGCTCAAGGCCAGGGCATATGACCGGCGCCGATTCTCCTAAGACACGGTCAGATTATGAAGCTGTCATATTCGACCTCGACGGCACACTGATAGATTCGATGCGCGTCTGGGAGAGTGTCGACGAGGAATTTTTCGCGCGTCGGGGGCTCGCGGTCCCAGCGGATTATTTCAGCGCCGTCGGCGCGATGGGCCTTGCGGAAACCGCAAGCTACACGATAGAGCGTTTTTCATTGCCGGAGACGCCGGAAGATCTGGCAAGCGAATGGCTGAAAATGGTCAGGGACGAATACGCGTGCAACATGAAGCTCAAACCGGGCGTAAGGGAATATATAAAAAATTTGAGAGATAGAAAGATAAAAATCGGAATCGCCACTAGCTCCCCGCTTGAACTATGCCTCGCTGCCCTATCCGGCAATGGGATCGCTGACGCATTTGACGCGGTCTGTTCCGTGAATGAGGCTGGCCGGGGGAAGGAATTTCCCGACGTGTTCATTTATGCCGCAAGAAAATTAGGCGCCTCGCCGGAGAGATGCCTCGTCTTTGAGGACAACCTAATAGCCGCGAAGAGCGCGAAGTCGGCTGGAATGACGGTCTGCGGCGTTTACGACGAGTCGTCGGCCCGCCAGTGGGGCGAAATGCGCATGATCGCGGACGTGGTCATAATGGATTTCATGGAGGCGTGAAGAAGTCGTGCCCGGCGGTGCCCGGAATGCTGGGATTCGCTAATTTATTCTTCGGCACCTTGACCGGATTGTTCGAGGAGAGGGTTCATTTTTTCGGCGATTAGGCACATCAACATAACAAAACTTGGCAAAGCCGCTCTGGATCACCTTTGCCGGATATCTTTTCGTTTTCTCTTATATTGAAATGGTGCCGAGGGGGGGACTCGAACCCCCACGTGGTCGCCCACGGCGGATTTTGAGTCCGCTGCGTCTGCCATTCCGCCACCTCGGCGCGTTCGATAGTTTATATCACAGTTAATTCGATGTCAACATTGCCTGGCTCGGCATTATAATTATGGAAAGCTGTCGGATAAACCGGCTGAAAGTCAGATGTGCCGGCATTATCAGGGGCGAACGACAATGCGTGAGGGCGTGAAATTTTCTGCGTGAAACTGCGTGAAACTTAGAAAATAACTATGGCTTGATATGAAAAGTTAGGGGTTAAAAGATCGGTAAGGTCTATTGCCGCAGGATCAAAATAAGAAAAAGCGTGGGTTTGCGGCCCACGCTTTTCTTTTTTAGGCTATGACTTCCTGTTCGATTTTTTGTTCCTCTTCTTGCACGGATGCATCCTCTTGAGCTTCCGACGCCGGCGGCTCGTTCTTTCGGGACGGCTTCTCGGAAACCGTTACCTTTGCGTACCTTTCGATGCCGGTCCCGGCAGGTATCAGGAGGCCTATTATGACGTTTTCCTTGAGCCCTTCCAGGCCGTCCACCTCTCCCCGGACCGCCGCCGCGGAGAGGATCTGCGCGGTCTGCTGAAACGACGCGGCTGAGAGGAAGCTGTCCGTCGCAAGCGCCGCCTTCGTGACGCCATGAACTACCGGGCGGGACTCCGGCGCTTCTCTGAGCCTTCGTATAAAGGAGACGCGCTGAATGATGCGCGTTGTCTCGGTAGGCGCGGAGGTGGCCCTAAGGACGATGCCCTTCGGCTGCGCTAATATGATGGCGTCTATCACCTCCTGGTTTATCTCTTTTCCGGCGTCGGCTGTTATCCTGCCTTCCGAATCGACGACAGGCTCCAGCAGGACTTTGCCGAAAGCGTTCTCCATCAGGAGCTGCTGAAGGAGCTTTTCCTGCGTGAGTATCGTCCCTTCGAGGTCGACGGCGACTATGGATCCCTCGACTATCCCCCGGACGACCCCTCCGTCTAGCATTGCCGGCACGGACTCTATGGTGTTGCCGTCGCGCCCGATCGCCTGCGAGATCGGCTTGCAGAAGTAGTGGTCGATAAGTATGTGGTGCATGGCATCGCGGATGTTGATCTGTTCCGTAGCCTTCCATACCTTGACCGTTTTCACGAAGCCGTCGCGGAGTATGCCCAGTATGCTTGCCGAGAGGAGCGTGTCTTTTTTCGCTATGACCTCTCCGTCGGCCGTTATGTCCTCGGCGAGATACCTGCTGTCCTCCATGGATGCCAGCGCCTCCGTGTCGCATACCATCATCGGGCGCGGTTTCCCCTTGACGACTTCGAGCAGCATGGCGGCGGAGAGCGTCGTTCCCGCCTCGATGCTGCCCGCGTCTTCTTCTCCCTTGAACTCGTCTATCAAAAGAAGGCCGTCAAGTATGTGCCTGAACGCGGCTTCGCCCAGAACGACGCGCAGATCCTCGCCGCTGTCCTTAACTATGAGATCTGATATGGCGCGCCCCGGCGCAAGTATCTCGGTTATTGAGGACTCGGTAAGAAGCTCTCCCCTGAACTTGTTCGCGATGTCTCCGACGCCGTTCCCCTGAATGTCGTGAAGCGTCTTCCCGGAGAGGAAATCGAGCGCTTCTTTCATGGATTCCGCGTTGTCCCGGTTTATCGCCTCGACCTCGGCCTCGAAGTCCTCGCGCCAGACCAGCTCGCCCGCGACGAAGGCGCTGTCCCCTTCCTCCGCCACCCGGACGCGGTTTACCGGGGCTACCTTCCTTAAGATCGTCTCAATGTGCTTGTCGTTTATGGAGACGCCCTGTGTGCGGTAAACTTCCTGAATGCCGTCAAGAAGATAGCGCTGAACCTCTTCAAGCCCCTCGACCTCGAGAAGCTGCTGCGGGTCCTTGTAGCCCTCAGTCAGTTCCTGTCCTGCCCGGACGGCGGAGCCTACCTGGATGTCTGTCTTGAGGCTCTGGGCGGCTGGCACGTTCCACGTGATTCTCTCCTCGCCCTTGTCGGTGTCCGTAGCCTCGGCTATTATCTTGCGCTTGCCCTCAGTCTCGCGTATCTCCACAATCATGCCGTCGCGGTCAGCGAGCATGGCGACTTTCTTCGGGCGGCGCACCTCGAATAGCTGCTCTATCCTCGGGAGGCCCTGCGTGATGTCCTCTCCGGTGAACTGGCGCACGCCTCCCGTGTGGAATGTGCGCATGGTGAGCTGAGTCCCTGGCTCGCCTATGGACTGCGCGGCGACGACGCCGACCGCCTCACCGACGGATATCTTTTTGCGCGTCGCGAGATCCCTTCCATAGCATGTACGGCAGATGCCGTGCCTCAGGCCGCAGGTGAGGGGGCTGCGCACCCAGACGGACTTTACGCCAAGCTCCTCTATCTTCCGGGCGGCAGCCGTCGAAATTTCCTCTCCCTTGGATAGTATCAGCTCGCCCGTATTGGGGTCATGCAGGTCATTCAGCAGTATCCTGCCGTTCAGACGCTCCGAGAGGGAGATGATCACCTTGTCCTCCGCCGTGAGAGGCCTCACCTCTATGCCGCGTTCCGTGTGGCAGTCGTCTTCCGTTATTATGAGATCCTGCGCCACGTCCACGAGCCTTCTCGTGAGGTAGCCGGACTTGGCGGTGCGTAAAGCCGTGTCGGCCAGTCCTTTTCGCGCGCCGTGCGTCGAGATGAAGTATTCGAGCATGTTGAGGCCTTCGCGGAAGTTGGCGACGATGGGGTAATCTATGATGCGCCCGGACGGATCCGCCATAAGTCCGCGTATCCCGGCCATCTGGGCGACCTGGCCCCTCGTGCCTCGCGCGCCGGAGTCGACCATCATGCGGAGAGGGTTCGACTTCTCCATGTGATCCATTATCCTGTCGGCGATCCTGCGGCCCGCGTCGGACCAGATGAAGTCCTTCTCTCGCATGTACTCCTCTTCCGTGAGGAGGCCCATCTCGTTCTGCTCGGAGAGGTCAGCTTCCTTCAGCATCGACGACTCGACTATCTCCTTTTTCTCGACCGGGACGGTCACGTCGCCGATGCCGAGGCTTATCCCGCTCCTTGTCGACCATCTGTACCCCAGGACCTTTATGGAGTCGAGCATGTCGACCATCGCGTCCTGCCCGATCTGGTCGTAAGTGTCGTCCAGAAGCGTGCTTAAATCCTTTTTGCTTATCGAGCGGTTTATATAGCGCAGTTCCTTGTGCAGGGACTGGTTGAAAACGACGCGGCCAGGGGATGTCTCTATGTAGCCCCTTTCATCCATGTCCTTTTCCGGGGTTTTCCACTCTGGATTGGCCTTGAGCTTTATCTTCGAGTTTATGTGGACAAGCTCGTGATCTATGGCCGAGATGACATCGTCCATGTCCCTGTAATAGGTGCCCTGCCCCTTCAGGCCCTCCCACATGCTCGTCAGGTAGTATATCCCCAGGATGATGTCCTGAGTCGGGGTAACGACCGACTTGCCGCTGGCGGGCGACAGCAGGTTGTTCGAGGACAGCATCAGTATGCGGGCCTCCGTCTGCGCCTCTATGGAAAGCGGCACATGGACGGCCATCTGGTCGCCGTCGAAGTCCGCGTTGAACGCCGTGCAGACGAGCGGGTGAAGGCGTATGGCCTTCCCTTCTATCAGCACGGGCTCGAATGCCTGTATGCCGAGCCTGTGGAGCGTAGGCGCGCGGTTCAGCATGACGGGGTGGTCCTTGATTATGCCTTCTAGAATTGCCCACACCTCGTCGCGCCCCCGCTCGATGAAGCGCCTCGCGCTCTTGACGTTGGGTACGAGGCCGTTTTTGACAAGCTCGTTCATGACGAACGGCTTGAAAAGCTCGAGCGCCATCTGCTTCGGAAGGCCGCACTGATAAATTTTAAGGCTCGGGCCTATGACTATGACAGAACGGCCTGAGTAGTCGACGCGCTTGCCCAGGAGGTTCTGGCGGAAACGCCCTTTCTTGCCGCGCAGCAGGTCGGTGAGGCTCTTCAGGGGTCTGTTGCCGGCGCCCAGCACCGCCTTGCCCCTGCGCCCGTTGTCTATGAGAGCGTCAACGGATTCCTGAAGCATCCTCTTCTCGTTGCGTATGATGATGTCGGGCGCGCGCAGCTCCTGGAGCTTCTTCAGGCGGTTGTTGCGGTTGATCACCCTGCGGTACAGGTCATTCAGGTCGCTCGTGGCGAACCTGCCGCCGTCCAGCTGCACCATCGGACGCAGATCGGGCGGGATGACCGGAAGCACCGAAAGCACCATCCACTCCGGGCGGGACGCGCTCTTGCGGAAGTCCTCAGCTATCTGGAGGCGTTTTACGAGCTTGCGTTTTTTCTGCCCGGACGACTCGGCTATCTCCTCGCGCATCGTGCTGGTCAGATCCTCCAGATCCACGCGCTGAAGCAGAGAGTAGACGCCTTCGGCACCGATTCCGCCCATGAAGCCTTTGTCGTAGGCGGCGCAGATTTTTTCCTCGCGCTCGAAGATTATGTCCGCGCGCGCGAAGGGGGAGTCCCCGCCCTCAATCACGATGGAGCAGGGATCCTCGACAGTCTCCGTCTCCGGCTGCACGACGAACCTGCCCGTGTATTTCTGGTGGTAGAGCCTGTATTCGCTCTCGGATATGACGTCCCCCTTGAGGAACGGGAGATGTATCACGCTCGTGACGAAGAACGACTCCTGATTCTGAAGGTGGACGCGGACGAACTCCGCGCCGTGAATAAGCTCCTTCATCCTTTCGAGCTGAGACTCCGGGAAGATCTCCCCGGAATCGTCGGCGGTGTCCCTGACGACGCGGTACGCCGGCTCGGCCTTGAATATCTCGTCGCCGAATTCGTCCCTTATCCGCTTTGCCTGAGAGGCGCTGATCACGTCCCCGGCATTCACCGGAACGTCGTCGACCTTCGTGATCCGGAAAGCCTCCTCGGCCTTGAACTTCGGGTCGTAATGCCTGTGTATTCTCTCCTCGCCGAACGTGACGAGGTCGCCGCGCTTTACGAGATCCGTGCGCTTGCCGTCTGAGACGACCTTATACTTCTGCTCGCGCTTGCGCGTCGGCGCGAAGTATACAACCTTTTCCAGATCTTTCGTGGATGTCCCGAGAAGGAGGCTCAGCCTGCTGGGTATGCCGCGGAGGTACCATATATGAACCACCGGCGCGGCCAGCTCGATATGCCCCATCCTTTCGCGCCTCACGCGGTTGTCGGTGACCTCGACGCCGCACCTGTCGCAGATGACGCCGCGGAATTTCGGGCCGCTGCGCTTGTATTTCCCGCAGGCGCACTCGAAACTGCGCGTAGGGCCGAAAATCCTCTCGCAGAAGAGGCCGTCCTTTTCGGGCCTAAGCGTCCTGTAGTTTATCGTTTCCGGTTTTTTTACCTCGCCGCTCGAAAGTTCGCGCACCCTCTTAGGGGAAGAGAGCTTCATGCGGACCCCGGATATATTACGATGCTCGGCCATTATTTATCATCCCCCGTAAAATCCTCATCATCTTCCGCTTCCTCCTCGCCTGACGGGACTTCCGACGAGAAAAGCTCGTTGGATTTGTCCTGCATATCAGGGTCGAGGACGGTCAGTTCCATCCCGCTGTACTCGGAGGACGTGTCGAAGAAGTCCGGGCGTTCCGCCGCGTCGATCGACTCCATGAAGTCGCCCTCGCCGGAAGAGTCCCTTTCGACGATCGCGTCGGGGCGCAAAGACGCGACTCGGTGCCCCTTTTCATCCTCGTCGCTCATGACGAGTTCGCCGAACGTCTCGTTGTTCGCCTCGTCGCGGTATCTTATCTCCACGTCGAGGCCGAGCCCATGAAGTTCCTTTATGAGAACCCTGAAGCTTTCCGGAACGCCGGGCTTTATGAGGTTCTGCCCCTTGACTATGCGCTCGTATGTCCTGAGGCGCCCGTGTATGTCGTCGGACTTGACCGTCAGCATCTCCTGCAGCATGTGCGCCGCTCCGTAGCCCTCAAGTGCCCAGACTTCCATCTCCCCGAAGCGCTGGCCGCCGAACTGAGTCTTTCCTCCGAGCGGCTGCTGCGTTATGAGGCTGTACGGGCCGATGGAGCGGGCGTGTATTTTGTCGTCGACAAGATGTATGAGCTTTAGCATGTACATGATGCCGACCGTTACCTTCCCGTCCATAGGAATGCCGGTCCTGCCGTCGTACAGCGTGATCTTGCAGTCGCCCGTGAGCTCGGGGTACTTTTCCTCCCTCACGTGATCCAGCTTTTTCAGGATCTCCGTCTCGTTCGCGGCCATGAATACCGGCGTCGACACCTTCCAGCCGTTGTGAAAGGCCACGAAGCCGGATATCGTCTCCAGCACCTGCCCCAGGTTCATGCGGCTTGGCACGCCCAACGGGTTTAAGACGACGTCGACAGGAGTCCCGTCCGAAAGGTACGGCATGTCCTCCTCCGGCATTATCCTGGAGACGACGCCCTTGTTGCCGTGACGCCCGGCCATCTTGTCGCCTTCCGTTATCTTGCGGAACTGCGCGACGTAAACCTTTATGACCTCGTTCACGCCGGCGCTCATGTCCTCGCTGTTTTCGGCCCTCGTGAGGCGCTTTACCGTGACGACCTTGCCGCCCTCGCCGTGCGGCACCCTGAGGCTCGTGTCGCGCACCTCGCGGGCTTTTTCGCCGAATATGGCGCGGAGCAGCTTCTCCTCGGGGGTCTGATCCGACTCTCCCTTGGGCGTGACCTTGCCGACCAGAATGTCGCCGGCCTTGGCCTCAGCGCCCACCCTTATTATTCCGTCCTCGTCGAGGTTCTTTAACGCGTCCTCGCCGACGTTCGGTATGTCCCTCGTGATCTCTTCGGGGCCGAGCTTCGTCTCGCGCGCGTCCACCTCGTACTCCTCTATGTGGATGGACGTGTAGAAGTCCTCTTTGACCAGGCGCTGGCTCAGGAGGATCGCGTCCTCGAAGTTGTAGCCCTCCCAGGAAACGAAAGCGACGAGGACGTTACGTCCGAGCGCCAGCTCGCCTCCGTCACAGGATTGCCCGTCAGCTATTATTTCGTCGGCTTCCACCCTGTCGCCGCTTTTGACTATCGGTTTCTGGTGGATGATCGTGCCCTGGTTCGACCTGCGGAACTTTATCAGCTTGTACAGGTCGCGGTGGCCGTCGTCCGTGATCACCTCTATGCGGTCGCCATCCAGGTAAGAGACTTCCCCGGAGCGCGTCGCCACGACGCAGGAACCGGAATCCTTCGCTATCCTGTGCTCGATGCCGGTGCCTACGAGCGGCGCTTCCGCGTTGACGAGCGGCACGGCCTGGCGCTGCATGTTCGATCCCATAAGCGCCCTGTTTGCGTCGTCGTGTTCAAGGAAAGGGATGAGCGCCGTCGAGACGGATACTATCTGCTTGGGCGATATGTCAAGGTACTGAACCTCTTCAGGCGAAACCTCGCGCACGTCGCTTTTGAAACGGACGTAGATCGTGTGCCCGACGATGCATCCGTCGTCGTCTATCGGCGTGTCGGCCCTGCCTACGTACTTCGTGTCTTCCTCGTCGGCGGAGAGGTATGCGACCTCTTCCGTTACGCGGCCGTTCTCTATCTTCCTGACTGGTCTCACGAGGAAGCCGTAGTCATTTATCCTGGCGTATGTCGCGAGAGAGGTGACGAGGCCGATGTTCGGGCCTTCAGGCGTCTCTATGGGGCAGACCCTGCCGTAGTGCGTGTAGTGGACGTCGCGGGCTTCGAATCCGGCCCGTTCGCGGCTCAAGCCGCCCGGCCCCAACGCGGAAAGCCTGCGGCGGTGAGTCAGCTCAGCCAGAGGGTTCGTCTGATCCATGAACTGCGAGAGCTGCCCGGATCCGAAGAACTCGCGCAGCACCGCTGAAACGGGGCGCACGTTTATGAGGTCGCGGGCCATGGACGTGGCCAGATCCGGGATCGTAGTCATGCGCTCCTTGGCTATGCGCTCCATCCTGAGCAGGCCGATCCGCACCTGATTCTGAAGAAGCTCGCCCACCGCGCGGACGCGCCTGTTTCCGAGGTGGTCTATATCGTCCTCGCCTTCATACGTCTCATCGTTCCTGAATCGGAGCAGCTCTTTTGATATCTCCACGATATCGGATATCGTGAGAAGGTGTTCCTTATCCGGTATTTCAAGGCTCAGGCGCCTGTTTGCCTTATAGCGCCCCACCCTGCCTAAGTTATACCGCCTGGTGTCGAAAAATATGCTGTGAACGTATTCCCGCGCGTTTTCCATCCTCGCGGGCTCGTTCGGCCTGAGCCGCTTGAAAAGCTCCATTATGGCCTCGTCGGTCGTGGACACTCCGTCCTTTTCGAGCGTCACGGCTATGACCGGATCGACGTCCCATACGAACACCTTCGTCCTGCCCTGGTTCCAGAGCGTCTCAAGGTGTTCTTTGGTAAGCCTCTCGTTTTTCTTGATCAGAACGGCGCCGTCCGGGGCGACGATGGACTCCGCAAGGAGCATCCCCTTGATGTCGTCCTCCGTCAGATCCATCTCGACTTCCTTCGCGTCGAACAGCTTTAAGATCTCGTTGTCCGAATTTACCCCGAACGCTTTCAAGAGCATCGTGACCGGTATCTTCTTCCTGCTGTCCACCTTTACGGAAATCGGCTCCGTCTTAAGCGGAGGCTCGCCTTTAGGGAGGTCGAACTCCATCCACGCGCCCCGGTCTGGAATGACCTTGGCGGAGAAGAGTTCCTGCCCCGGGGTGCGCTCAGCGGAGAAGTACACGCCGGCCGACCTGGCAAGCTGATTGACGACCACGCGCTCCGTGCCGTTGATGATAAACGTGCCGCGGGCGGTCATAATCGGGAAGTCTCCGAGGTAAATTTCCTCCTCCTTGATCTCCCCGGTCTTCTTGTTGACGAGGCGGATGGTAGCCCTTATGGGCCTCGACCACGTCAAATCACGGCTTCTTGCCTCATCGAGGCTGATGGTCTCCGGTTCGATGCTGTAGCTCACGAACTCCAGCGAGAACGACCCATCATAGCTCTGAATCGGAAAGACTTCCTTAAAAAGTTCCTGGAGCCCTTGCTCCTCCCGCATCATCGGGTTTGTGTCTTTTTGGAAAAACCAGTCGTGTGAGTTTTTCTGGACTTCTACTAAATCTGGAAGAGGTAAAAGATCCCTATCCGTGCCGAAAATCTGACGTTCATGCGCTTTCTCCGAAGGGGCTGCTATCAGCATTGGGAGAACTACCTCCCTGAGTGAAAATTTTGGTTAGTACAACATGTACAGCAGACGATAATACCAAAAGGGCTCGGAGATGTCAAAAAAAATTACTAGGTAATTTAGCCTAATTTAGCCTAATTTCCGATGTCGCGCGCCTACGCTGGTATGTGACGCGCGGCGATGGCGGCCGATAGCCCCGCGCCTACGCCGTTGTCTATGTTTACGACCACGAGGCCAGGGGAGCATGACGAAAGCATGGAATTAAGCGCGACGTGCCCGCCCGCGGCCACGCCATACCCGACGGAAGTCGGCAGGCCGATCACGAGTCCAGGGACTAGGCCGGCCACCACGCTTGGCAGCGCGCCGTCCATGCCGGCGGCTACGATGACCACGTCGGCGTCGCTTATCTCCGGCAGAATGGACATAAGGCGATGAATGCCGGCGACGCCGACGTCGAAAATTTTTTTCACGAGGCACCCGTGCAGCTCCGCGATCGCGGCCGCCTCAGACGCGATAGGGACGTCACTGCTTCCGGCCGACAAGACGGCGATAACGCCGCCTGGCGCCGCGTCCCGGAACTTTATGACGCCGAGCTTCGATACAGGGTCGTACTCAATGGGGGGATCGCCCCTGACGAGTTCAGCCTGTTCGGGGCTCATCCTGCTGAACGCCATCGTGACCTTGCGCTGCCGCACGCTTTGGGCAATCGACAGCATCTGCCGGTCGGATTTGCCTGGGCAGTATATAACCTCGCTTATGCCCTTGCGCTTCGGCCGCTCATAGTCAAGACGCACTTCCGGCGTTTTTTCCCCGCCGCGCATGTCCCTGCTCCCGGTTTTTATCATCAAGATATCATCACCTCTGGCTATATTATACATCGCCGTCAAGAGGCTATGCATGGTTGCCGCCGCTGACCGCGGAGGTATGGTATAGTAAACGGAATGGATACCTTGCGTAAATTAGCGCTAGGTTCCTGGACTGGGACGGGCGGAATGTTCTGAATTGCCGCGTCCCGTCCGCTGGAATCTTGCAAGCGCCCTGGCTGGGCGGAATCGGAGGGAGCGAGGCATGGCAGCGTATTTGATTGATTACGAGAATGTCCACAGGAACGGCTTGAACGGAATCAAAAAATTGACTGAGGCCGACACCGTAATCATATTCGTCGGGAACAGGATAAGCGACGTCCCTATCGACGCAGTGCACGACATGCTCAGTACCCCGGCGCAGGTAACGCTGAAGAAGACGAGAAAGACCGCTAAAGACTATCTCGACTTTCAGCTCGCTACCTGTCTCGGCGGGCTTGTCGAACGCGGCGGCGATAAAGAGTTTTATATCATAAGCGGCGACAGGGGGTTCGAGGCCGTAGTCGACTACTGGAGATCCAATAAGGCAAATGTCAGCGTGAAGCAAAGAATCTCCATATCGCCCCAGCAGCCGCCCGAAACCGAGAAAGCCGGAGAAGCCGATACGCCCGCCGCGAAACTTGACAACGCGACGAAAAAGAAGATACGCGACCTCGTGAAGAGCGAGAAATTAAGCCCCGGCAACTATAACGGCATATACAATCTGTTTATGAACGAGAACGACAAGCAGGCGTTGCATACGGGGCTTGTGCGGCTGTTCGAGCAGAAAAGGGGCTCTCATATATATAACCTTTTGAAAGACGAGTTTGATCAGTATAAAGCGTCAGCGCGATGATCTGGCTACTCCCATTCAATAGATGTTAGCGGTTAAAGAATGCCTATATATCAAGGTTTTTTACCTTTAATAATCGTTTTGGGTACAAATCTGGGTACAAAAAGTTTTTTCATCTTCATTTTAATAACTTAAAAGCTGACAGTCTAGCCGTTGGCCGCCACAAGCCGGAGCGGAGCGGGCGTGCTCTCGAGCTGGGCGAATGAAGCCCCTACAACGTCCATAGCGGCGGCGCGGCGTTCCGCGAAGCTGTGCGCGTAATGCTTGCTTATAATCTCTATCGTGTCTCCGGCGAGGGCGGCGACGTTCACCACGTCAAGCCCATTCGAGATTAACAGGCTTACAAAGCTGTGGCGCATTGAGTGGGCGTGAAGTCCGCGTGGCAAATCTTCCCTTGCGTTGAGGATGCGCTTGACCGCTTTGTTGGGGGTTGCTTTGTCCATAAGCCCGCCTGTCAAATTCGGGCATACAACACCGTTGCCCTGCCACATGGAGCCGAGAGAGCGCGCATAGCGTTCTTGCCCGGCCTTATGCTCTAACAGTATGTCGCGGAGCATGGGCGAGAGGGGGAGCTTGCGCCGCGAACGCTTTGTTTTTAGCTCCGTCAAGGCTAAGCCGTTAAGGGTGTCGCCACAATTCTTCTCAATACTGACAATGCCACTGTTAAAATCAATGTCTATCCAGCGCAAGCCGCGAGCTTCCCCGCTTCGCAGTCCGAGCATCAGCATTAGCGTGAGGGAGACGCGGGCGGAGCTATCAATATCAAGCTCATTCAACGCGCCAAGGAATATCGGTATTTGCGCGTTGTCTAGGTATGCGGGCATGTCCTGCTCCCCTATGCGGGGCTTTGTCGCGTTCGTTACCGGGTTTTGGAGCAACACGCCATTCCTGACACAAGCGGTAAAGAGAGCCGAGAGGGTGTAGGTTATCTTGCTAACATACGCCGCAGAAAGGGGCTTAACGTCAGCTTTCTTTTCAAATGCCGATGAGAGCGGAACGCCAAAGTATTTAGCGACTTTCTCCGCTATTTCCTTGTCGCAGTTGTCCCCGTGCCGCACGCGAACAAAAGTATTATCAACGCCTATACCCAATTCACGCGCCACAAGGTTAAAGCCTCCAGCAGCCCTATCCGGCTTTTTCTCATACATAAGCTCAATAAATTCTGGCTTTGCGGTATATACCGCCCTGCCTCCTCCGCCGCCTTTTTCCAAAAGCTCCGCAAGCAGCTTTGTAATCATAGGCGATGTTATCTCTTTGAGCTTGTAATTGCCGAGGCGCGGAATAAGGTAATGACCGAATAGGAAGTTATCCGCGAGTTGCGTACTCTCCCGCAATTCCAGTTTTCGCATACCTACAAACCATTCCACAGCTTGCGCGAAAGTGCTCTTGTCGCTTATGTCCCCGCTTTTGAGCATACCCTTTTCGGCTTTATCGCGAAAGGTATCAATCGCTTTTTGTAATTCGCTTTGGAGTTTCTTCTTGCTTGTTTCCTCTGTGCGGTAACACTCAATAAACTGTTGACCGTTTATCATAACGCGCATTCGGTACAGTCCGGGGCGGTCTTTGCGAGCTGTTACGCCTGACGGCAAGCCGCTTTTAGGTTTGTTCGCCATTATCTGCCGCCTCCTGTCCCTCTAAACGAATTGCATTTTTACGCTGTTCCGCGAGTTTTGCGGCGTGAAGCGTTTTGGGGGTTTGAACTACTTTCGCATTCAATGCCGCTCTCAACTCCACGCAATAGCTTGTTATCAATTGCAAATTCGCCGCTCTTTGAGTTTCGGCGGGGGTTACTTCAATTGTTCCCCATTCCTCATTGAACAATGTTAGCTCCTTGTATGGCTTATGACAATAATTGTATATTGCATGGAGCAAAAGCATACCGTAAGTTTCGCCTTCCGCGCCGCCCTCAATAGCGCGTATTGTCGATGTTGTCATAAGCTCATTAAGAGCTTGTAGATTGTCGCGGTTAATATCGTCTTGAATTTTTTGCAAAAGCATATAGTGTTCGTGCGGTGTTAGCTTGTTTTCATTCGTGCCGTGAACGTCTTCCAATGACGATGGAAAATCTTCAGTTAATATTTCCTCTTGTCTCCTGGGGTACTTTCGTTCAGTTTCCGCGATTTCCCTGTTAAGGTGTTTTTGTTTTTCAATTATACGGCTTGTTACTTCCTTTGAGTAACGAGGTGGAGCGGCAAGCCATTCATACGTTGCAAGTGCGCCCTCTGTGTGTCCGTAACGCTTGCACACTTCTTGTATAAAATCGTCGGGGGAAGCTGTGCGCGTCCGTCCAAGTAGATAATCACAGCTTACGTCGAGATACTCCGCGAGAGATACCATATTCCCGGTTTTGATGTCGCGTGTCCCTTTTTCCCATTGTGAAACCGTCACACGGTCTACATAAAGGGAGGCAGCCATTTCTTGTTGCGTTGCGCCTCTTTTGGTGCGTAGACGGGCTATGCGTTCGCCTATGCTCTCCGTTGCGGGCGTTTTGTTTCCGTTTGGCATTAGCTTACCCTCCGATGCGCTATTTTGTTTCAAGACCTTATGTAATGTAACATTTCTCTTGACTTTATATTGTGTTTCTTCTACGCTATAAATGTAACAAATCTTGTTTCACATGTCAAGCGAAAAGAAGAATAATTTTTAGGAGGGTTGAGCGTGAACAAGACAATTGAAGAACTTGCAGCAGAAGAACGCAAGGAATATTTCAAGGCGTGGAGAGCGGCGAACAAAGAAAAGACGGCAGAACATCGCCGCCGATACTGGGAAAAGAAAGCGTTGGAGCGGTTAGCCACCGAACGCGGGGAGGAACACGATGACACAGACGCAGGCAAAAACAACCGCGAACAGTGAACCACGGATGCTCACTATCCCGCAGTTGGAGCAAATGCAGATATTGCCGGGGAGGGCAATTAGGCGGCTTGTCGCTGAAAAGAAAATACCCACAGTTAAGGTAGGCAACAGACAGTATATTAACCTTGCTTTGTTTGAGCGGTATTTGAACGGCGGGCAGGGCGCGGAGGGGTAAAGATCGTGTCGGTTGCTATTAACTACGATGTCGAGCGTTCTTTCTTGGCGTTCTGCGCTTCTCAGGGCATTGCCATACCGGGATCAATCCAGATGGACGGCGAAATCCACCGTTTCAGCCTCGAAAGCGACAGGCACGGCAACAAATCCGGCGCGTACCGCGTATGGCCGGACGGCCTGAGCCACGACGGCAAGCCTCATGGATTCGTCCAGGATCACCACGAGGGCGGCGAGAAGCATCATTGGCAGTACTACAACCGGGACAACCCGGCTCCAAGGAAGGAACTGACAGCCCGGGAACGCGCTGCGGCTATAGCGCGGAAAGAAGCCGACGCACGGCAGGAGGCCGAACGGCGGCGCGAAGCCCTCAAGTCGGCCTGGGATGCATATCAGGCGGCCCGGCCTATCGAGGAAGCCTGCGATCACGGCTATTTGCTGGAGAAACGTGTCCGTCCTGTTGGCCCTCTGCGCGTCGGCTCCGTGCCGTCGAAGTCCGGCAGGCTGATCGGCGGCGTCCTGATGATTCCCATGTACGACGTTTTAAGCGGCAAGTTCGTCGCGCTACACCGCGTCTTCCCGTGGCGGGATAAAGAGACCGGGAAATTCCCGAAAGGCTGGTTTCCCGGCACGAACGGCGGCGTTTCCCTTATCGCGGGAGACGTGAGCCGGGGGCCGGTGTTCGTCGCCGAGGGCATAGGAACCACGATCTCAATGTACGACCTCTGGATCGAAGAGGGCGAGCCGGAAGCGCCTGGCGAATACGTGCCGTGCTGCACGGTTCTCGCCTGTATGGATTCGGGCAATCTCATCAGGCAGTCGCGAATGATCCGCCAAAAGTATCACGACCGGCGGCTCATGCTCGTCAGAGACGACGACGCGGCGGGGCAGAAAGCCGCGCTTGCCGCGCTCGACGCCGGTTTTGACGGCGTGATCGATTCCCCCGTGAGGGAGGGTTGATCATGGGACGCGACATTAACGACGCCGTCAATGAGCTTGGTTTGTCCGTCGTCGGTGAAAGCATTCGCGAGCAGGTGCGGAGGGCAAAAG
>JAIROA010000106.1 GCA_031257775.1 Synergistaceae bacterium | reverse complement strand
TTAGCAAAAAGAAAGACAAGCCTTATAAGAGTGCTGTGCCGAGAGGGGCGTTTCCCTGGGGCCGTAAAAATGGGTAACGCTTGGATTATTCCCAAAGGTGAAGTAGAAACATATCGTCCGGCAAAACGGGGTGTCAAATCTCACAAAGAACAATTAGCCGCTGAGCTAGCCGGGATACGCGCGGGGCTGACGGACTCCAAGGGGGAATGAACATGAATTTGCCGGAATACACTGTCAGCCTGACATGGGACAACGAGGCCGCCGTATGGATCGCGACCAGCGAGGATATCGCGGGGCTGGCGCTCGAGTCCGGCTCCCTTGACGCGCTGATCGAACGCGTCAGGTTCGCCGCGCCGGAGTTGCTGGAGTTGAATGGGATCGCGCAAGGGGCATTCAGCATGTGTTTCAGGTCTGAACGCCATGAAATGGTATGCCAGTAATGGCGGAGTATGAGAAAAAAGTCAGAGACATACTAAAAAGCGGCGGCTGCTATTTCACGCGGCGCGGCAGAGGCGACCATGATATTTGGTATAGCCCCGTTACTGGCCGTTATGTAACGGTTGACAGCAAAATCAAGTCTCGTCATACAGCCAATGAGATTTTGAAACAAAGCGGGATCGACTATCATTTTTAACGGACAGCCCCCGGCAGGGCGGGGGGCCGAGGACGAACAAGGAGAAGCTGGCGGACGAGCTGGCCGGGATACGCAAAGATATTGAAAACTCCAAGGAGGAAAGAACATGAACACACAGGCTGTGACCACAGAGCGGCAGGACATACACAAGATCATTGATGCGCTGTCGGACTCAGCAATATTAAAACTCGCGCCATATGCCGCTTTCTTGCGGCACGAGGACGAGACTCCGAACGCCGAGACAATTGCGGCGATTGAGGAAGCCCGCGCCGGGCTTGACGAACCGACTACGCTGGAAGAAATATTGGCCGAATGCCATGCGCTCGATAAGAATAACCAAGTCATATAAAAAGGACTGGGGTGAGAAATTCGGATAAATCGGACACGGACATTTCAACATTTTTAACATCAACATCCGCCAATGAGAAGCGCCAGCGCCGAGGGTGCGGATCGGGATTGTCGGACAATCCTCGGCCTGTCACTGGCTTACTGTGCCTCGCGTATGCGGCCTATGATCTTATCACCCTGTTTATATCGACGATCTCTTCCTTGACAACTCTTTTGCTACTCACAAAGTCAACAAGGACGGGATTGACCTTGCCGCTTAATTACCGCAAGTCCCTTCGCTCGCCAGTATAACAGGCGCCCTTGCCTCAAATCGGCAAGGGCGCTTGTCGTGTTTTTTAATTTTGGCCTACTTTATTTTCAGTTCGGACCTCCTCCGGTCGGAGTCCAGCTTGCGCCCGCGCCCATGCCTTTCGGGCCATTCCTGGCGCTCGGGGCGGTTGCCCCTGTTGTACGATTGTCTGCCGAACGATCTTGCGTCTCCTGAAGATTTCGGCAGCAGTCTGATCGACTTGCACACGAGGCCTTCTTTCGTCATGCGCGGCTTCCTCGATTCAAGCAGCTCGGCAGCTTTCGCGGACAGCTCCACGCTCGCAGAGTCGCCGCGGAGGCTGATGTTGCCTACGTCGTCGCGGCTGATGCCCATTGAGCGGCATATCGCGCCCAGGAGTGCCCCGACCTCCCAGCCTTCGTTGCGGCCCTCGCCAAGCTGAACCTGAACGCCGCCCTCCATGCTCGCCCTCGCGGGTTTTCCGCTGCCGCGCTTCTCGAAGCCGGTGCGCGAGTCCCCGCGGTTTTTGTCCCTGTTCATCTCGGACTCGACGTCAGCGCGGATAGAGTAGCCCTGCGGCTGCTCGCCGTATGCCCTCGCAAGGAGGCCTGCTACCATCATGTGCGCGTCCTCGCGGGCCATTATCTCGTCCGCCCAGCCATTGTAGTCCCGCGACTCCTGCGCGTGGTCGAGAACGAGCGTCTCGAAGCGCGATTTCGCGTGGCCGGCTATTTCCGTGGCGTCCGGCGCGGGAATTATCTGCATCTGGAGGTTGGAATTGTGGGTCATCTGGCGGAACTGGCGCGACTCCCTGCTCGTCAAGAGCACGAGGTTGGAGCCTTCGTGTCCGGCCCTTCCCGTGCGCCCGCTTCTGTGAACGAACGCCTCAAGGTTGCTGGGCAGGCCGAACTGTATTACGTGGCTCACGCCGTCGATATCAAGCCCTCTGGCCGCGACGTCGGTGGCGACGAGAATGGAAACCCTTCCGCCGCGAAGCGACGACAGCGCCGCGTTCCTCTCCCTCTGGCTCATATCGCCATGTATGGCGCAAGCCTTGAAGCCCTCGTCGCAGAGCCTGTCCGATATATCCTGCGTCTCGACCTTCGTCGCGCAGAAGAGAAGCACACGGGAAGGGTTCTCCCAGAGCAGGACGTTGGCAAGACCTTCAAAGCGCTTCCGCGAAGGTATTATGTCTGTTTTCTGGGAAATATCCTCGTGGCAGGCGACGTCCGAAACAAGGGAGATCTTGCGCGGCGCGTCGAGATACCTGCGGGCCAGTGACGTCACTTCTGGCGGCATCGTGGCTGAAAAGAGCCATGTTTTTTCGAGGTTCGTCATCCCGCTCATTATGGCCTCAAGCTCGTCCCTGAAACCCATGTCGAGCATGTGGTCGCCCTCGTCGAGGACTAGCACCTTGATGGCGTCGGTCTTGAGTGAGTTCCTGCGGATGTGATCGAGGACGCGCCCCGGTGTGCCGACCACCACGGCCGCGCCTTCGCGGAGCGTGCGTATCTGGCGCTCCATGTCGAGGCCGCCGACAAGAGTCGCCACCCTTGCGGAAAGCTCCGTGCCGAGCCACGCGAACTCCCTGGCAGTCTGCTGCGCGAGTTCCCGGGTCGGGGACAGCACCAGCACCTGCGGCTCTTTCGTGGCGCGTTCCATTTTGTTGTAAATGGGAATGGCGAACGCGAGCGTCTTACCGGAACCTGTCCTCGCCTGAACTATGAGGTCACCTTCCGTAAGAGCCTCATCCTCTAGGATGTGTACCTGAACCGGCATCGGAGACTCGAATCCCTTTCGCTCGATTGCCTTGAGAAGCTCGGGTTTCAGATTGAAATCCTCGAAGCGAGCCTTGACCGTTGTATCTGTTTCCATTTCTATAGACATATTTACCCCCCGTTTTCGCGTCCTGCACAAAAAATCCAATTATCGGTGCGGCGTGGCGTAACGCGAGGCCGTTCATTAGGATTGCTTGCAGCCGGAATTGCGATGTGTACCTGTGCGCCTACAATAAGACGCCCTAGGCCAGTGAGTAATGATACCATGAATAATGCATCCGTCAAGGAAGATTTCGCCTACTGCGGAATTTTCCCTGCGAGCGCTGGCTTAATTTTAAGATATAATACTCTGGATTGACATGTGAAAAAGGCGGGCAGGCTCTTGCCTCCCGCGATAAAAGAGGAGGTTTTGCTTTGAATTTTCAGGAGCTGATAATGAGCCTCGAGTCCTTCTGGACCGGGCGCGGCTGCGTGCTGCAGCAGCCTTATGGCATCGAAGTCGGCGCCGGGACGATGAACCCGGCCACGACCCTTCGCGTCATAGGGCCGGAGCCGTGGAATGTGGCGTATGTGGAGCCATCGCGCCGCCCTACGGACGGCCGGTATGGCGAGAATCCGAACCGCCTTCAGCACTACTACCAGTACCAGGTGATTTTAAAGCCCGCCCCTGATGACATTCAGGATCAGTATCTCGACAGCCTTCGCGCTCTTGGGATCGACCCCGCTGATCACGACATCCGTTTCGTGGAGGACGACTGGGAAAACCCGACGACAGGAGCGTGGGGGCTTGGCTGGGAAGTGTGGCTCGATGGCATGGAGATAACGCAGTTTACGTATTTTCAGCAAATGGGCGGGGTGGACATGGATCTTGTCCCCGGGGAGCTGACCTACGGCATCGAGCGCATAGCGATGTACGTGCAGAAGGTGGATAACGTCTACGACCTCGAATGGTCCGGCAAGGTTAAGTACGGCGACGTCCATCACCGCTCCGAGGTGGAAGGTTCTGCTTATAACTTCGAGATTGCCGACGTCGACATGCTTTTCAAGCTCTTCGGCATGTACGAGGCCGAATCAGCGAGGATCCTTGAAAGAGGGATGGTCCTTCCGGCCTACGACTACGTTTTAAAATGCTCGCATGCCTTCAACACCCTGGACGCGCGCAACGCGATAAGCGTCACGGAGCGCACCGGCTACATCGGGCGGGTTCGCGCCCTGGCAAGCGCGTGCTGCAAGGCTTACCTGAAGCAGCGGGAGGACATGGGCTTCCCGCTCATGGGCAAGTTCGACGGCCCCTGTCGGGCTGAAAGCCCTGATTCGTCGTTACGGGGCGAAGGGCATGGGGGGGACGCGCTATGATCCTGAGGGATCTGTTGTTTGAGATCGGGACAGAGGAGATTCCTGCCCGCTTTATGACCTGGGCGATAGCGGAGCTGGAACGGATAGCGGCGGAGGATCTTGCCGCGCTGCGGCTTGCTTACGAAAAGCTGACTGTTACCGGCACGCCGCGTAGAGTCGTCGTTTATGCCGAGAACGTGGCGGAGCGTCAGGAGGATTTCGAGCAGTCGGTCAAAGGTCCGCCCAGGACACAGGCTTTGGACGCGGACGGCAAATACACGAAAGCCGCGCTTGGCTTCGCTAAAAGCCGGGGCGTCAAGGAGGCCGATCTCCGGTTCGAGGAGGTAAACGGCGTCGAGTACCTGTTCGCGGTCGTGAAAGAGGCCGGCCGTGATGCCGCCGATCTGCTTACGGGCTTCCTCGCGGGTTTGCTGAAAAAACTCGTATTCCCCAAGAACATGTACTGGAAAGATCCGTCCGTGCGCTTTGCGCGCCCTGTCCGCTGGATAGTCGCGTTATGGGACGGCGACCTCATCCCGGTGAGTTTCGGCGGGATCGCCAGCGGATACGCGAGCAGGGGGCATCGCATAATGGGCTCTCCGTCCGTGAATATTCCGATGGCTAAGGATTACTGGGGCATTATGGAGCGGGAGATGGTGATCGTCGATCACAATCGCCGCCAAAAGATGATAACGAGCGGCATGGAGGAGATCGAGAAGGAAATAGGAGGGACGGCTGAGCGCGACATCGAGCTTATCGAGGAGAACGCGCAGCTCGTGGAGTATCCTGTTCCGTTTTTGGGCTCGTTTGAAAAAGAGTTCCTCGACATTCCCGAAGAAGTCCTCATAGCCACGATGAAGAAAAATCAGCGCTACTTCCCTGTCCGGGACTCTTCAGGCAGGCTTATGGCAAACTTTATCGGTGTGTCCAACAACAAGGCCCGGGATATGGCAGTCGTCCGCAGTGGCAATGAACGCGTCCTGAGGGCGAGGCTTTACGATGCCGCGTTCTTCTGGAAGGAGGATCTGCAAAAGCCGCTCGAATCGTTGCTGCCTAAGCTGGATAAAGTTCTTTACCAGGAACGGCTCGGCTCCGTTTTCGCCAAATCTGAGCGCGTCAGGGCATTGGCCGCGCGCCTCCTGGCCGATATCGGGATGACGGATATCGCGGAGGCTGTCGACAGGGCGGCGCTTCTCTCAAAAGCGGATCTCGTGACCAGCATGGTGTTCGAGTTTCCCGAGGTTCAGGGCGTTATGGGCCGGGAATACGCCAAGCGGGAGGGAGAGTCCGGCGCGGTCGCGAACGCCATCTTCGAGCAGTACTTGCCCCGCTTTGCCGGAGACGAGCTTCCGAAGGGAAGGGAAGGCGCCATTATCGGCCTGTGCGACAGGATTGACACAATCGTCGCCATCCATAGGGTCGGCCTGTCTCCATCCGGCTCGCAGGATCCTTACGGCCTTCGCAGGGCGGCAAGGTGCATAAACGAGATTCTGTGGGGGCTTGGCCTTGACATCGATCTCGGCGCGCTGTTCGGCTGGAGCGCGGAGGCGCTGGACGCCGGGGAGGGCGTGATGGAGAAAGTCCTTGAATTTTACAGGAACAGGCTTCACAACCAGCTCCGCGAGCGAGGGCACGCTCATGGGACGACGAGCCTTGCCGTGGCATCCATGTGGCGGAAGCCGCTGCAGGCGCTCCGGATGCTTGACGCTTTCGACGAAGTGGCGGATGCGGAGTGGTTCGCGCCGCTCGTGCTATCCGCCGTCAGGGTGAACAACATCCTTGGCAAGCTCACTGACGCTGAAATGGCCTCAGCGAAGCTGGCGCCGGACATGCTGAAGGAGGACGCCGAGAAAAATCTCCTGAGCGCGCTCGATCGTCAGAGCGCCATTGTAAGCCGCGCTCTCGCGGGTTACGACTGGAAAGCCGTGTGCCTGGCCCTCTCGGACCTCTCAGGGGCCATATCCGGTTTCTTTGACGATGTTATGGTGATGTCCGACGACATGGGCCTTCGGAACTGCCGCCTTGCCCTGCTTGCGAGGTGCCGCGGCCTGTTTGACTCCATAGGGGATTTTTCGCTGCTGAAATAAGAACAGATTCCCTTACAGAGCGCGCGGGCCGTAGATTCAGTCTACGGCCCGTGTTATGAAGATGTCATACCAATATGAAATCAAAGGCCTAAAGGGTAAAGCGTAAAACCCAGTGTTTAGGCGATGCCATCTCCGTCATCAACACTCCTTTGAAAGCAACTTGGTATCAGACGCCAGTTTGGTACACGAAAAGACAAAGCGGCTCGTCCCGAATACACGCAAGATTTACGCGGATATCAAGATGCCTATTGCCGCTATTCCGAAGCCTTTCTACTTGCCTCGCTTCCGGAGAGCCGCGATAAGCCCTAAGGCCGCGATCGCGAATATACCGAGGCCGGAGTCGCACCCGCCGCCGCCTGACGACGACTCAGCGCCGCTATTACTGCTTCCGCCGCCAGTGTTCCCGGAGGCCGCTGCGTTCACCGCGAGCGCCAGGGGATCGACTATCGTGCCGGGCCTGGTGTCGAGGTCGTATTCGCTGCCGTCACCGATGGCCACGTTTATGCAGTAGTCCCTGCCGGACGCGGCCGCGTCCGAGGCCGGGATGGCATTGCCGGATACGTCCGTCCAGACGAAAGAGCCGGAACTCAGGCTGTCCGAGGACTCCGCCATCCTGAGCCTCGCTATGGTCCCGTCAGACTTCATCTTCAGGACCGATACGGACGAGAG
>JAIROA010000083.1 GCA_031257775.1 Synergistaceae bacterium | reverse complement strand
ACTTAAGAAACGCCGATATATTTACAGCAAATCACATTTTTGGAATTTATCCCGATGGGGAAAAGAGAGGCCTTAGCCTTCATGAGACACAACCTCCTTGTCGTGTTTTGTCGAGCAATATGAGCAGTCATCCAATGGCTGTCGCTATGACGCTCTTTGCGCTGGCTTGCATATAAACCAGCACATATATTATGATAGCCTTGATGGCTTTTATGTCAAGCAGGAAAAACATAATTACAAATAAATTTTGGAAATCAGCCCCATTTTTAGTTTCAATTATAAATAAAATACGCCATAATAATTCAGAATAGCAATTATGTAATATTTATTAGTGCGTACAACGCGCAGCCTTGAGCGCACGGAATCGGCATTCTTGTCCAATATGACAATATGTGATGTAATAGCAACGTATGAAAAGAAGGGCGTGACCGAGGAATGAACCGCGAACCTCGCGAAAATCGCGAAAAAATTTTATATAAGGACAAGGCCTATAACATTCAAGGTGCTGTCTTTGATGTATACAGAGAAATGGGGTGTGGGTTTCTTGAGGCGGTATAAACAATGAATTGAAGGATCAGGCAGCATTATAGCCCGCCTGATCCGTGCCGGTATATGAATAGCGCCGATGTATTATTTTTACCGGAGCAGCGCCAGGACGTTCTGCGGAAGCTGGTTAGCCTGAGCGAGCATGGAGTTGCCTGCCTGCGACAGCACGTTCAGCTTCGTGAACGTCATCATCTCCTTCGCCATGTCCGCGTCGCGGATGCGGCTCTCAGACGACTTCAGGTTCGTGGACGCCGTGGTCAGGTTGTTGATCGTGTGCTCCAATCTGTTCTGGTAGGCACCCAGCTTTGCCCGCTGCGTCGATACCTTTGAAATGGCGGCATCGATGATCGTGATGCTGCGGGCCGCAAGGTCGCGGTCAGTCACGATGACCCTGTTTACGCCAAGAGCTAAGGCAGACATGTCGCCGATGTGGATAGCCATGTCCTCGCCCTGGTTCGCGCCGATCTGGAAGACCGTCGTGTTGTCCGCAAGGTGAAGTACAGTTTTCAGAGAAGAAACACCCTTGGTTTTTCCGGCAAAATAGCTCTCATCGAACCGTATGTCGATGTTGTCGTGGAGGAGGCCGTATATAGTGTTGCCGGTGAAGGACTCGCCACTCACAACAGTCCGATTGCTGTGAGCGTCCGTAATAGTTACGCTGTACTGGTTCTCCTTGCCGGCCGTCACGACGTTGAGCGACAGGGCCTTTATTATGTCCTCATCCCCCGAGAAGGTAAGCCGCCCGACAGAGCCGGTCATGCCCGTTGTGATCTGCAGCACGCCGGAGATATTGCTGCCGCCCGCCTTAGAACCCACCTCAACCTTGCCCGTGGTCATATAGAGGCCGCCTTCTTCAACCCTCTTTTGCAGCGCTTTCTCCATTTTTTCGGCTAAACTGCCAAGCGTATCCGTGGAGTATATCGTGATGCTCGTGGACTTGCCGTCGCCCATCGTCACAGTGATGGTCTTAGCGTCCTCCAGGAGGAACCTGCCGTTCGCGTCCCAGAACTTGTCGATGTCGTAGAGCTTAGTGTTTTTACCAGCGGCGGAGTAGTGAAAGTTAGTAGTGCCAGGGGCGGCCCCGGTGCTGTGTTTTATTCTGAATATATCGGTTTTCAGGATCTGCTTGCTTCCGTCATTCCATTTAATGTCAACGTTATAATTGCCCTCTTCCACAACATTCTGGCCAAATTGATCCTTCCTGAGCAGACCGCCGTTGACGATAGCCTTCAGCATGTTGTCGCCGCTTGACCACAGGACGGCGGCAGAGCCGTCGAGGAGCTGCTTTTTGTTGAACTGCGTCGTCGTGGAGATCCTCGTGATCTCGGTCTTCAGCTCGTCGATCTCTAGCTGGATGTAGCCTCGGTCCTCCTGCGTCAGCGTGTCGTTTGCCGCCTGCACGGACAGCTCCCTCATGCGCTGCAGTATGGAGTGCGTCTCGTTAAGCGCCCCCTCCGCGGTCTGGATGAGGCTGATGCCGTCCTGCGCGTTCGACGAAGCCTGATCCAGGCCCCTGTACTGAGCCCGCATCTTCTCGGATATGGCAAGCCCCGCCGCGTCGTCGGCCGCGCTGTTGATCCTGAGCCCTGAAGAAAGGCGCTCTATGGAGTTCTGGAGAGACTTGTTCGTCACGCTAAGAGCATTGTAGGAAATAAGAGCCGGTACATTGGTGTTAATACGCATCGCATACGACCTCCCTGTCGTTTTCAATTCTAACCGCCCGCGCCCGAAAGCTTCCATGTTCCCAGGACGCGGATGTGCCGCTAATCCGATGGAGTCACTGACATGTAAAATTTTCTCGCAACGTCACAATCCGATGCAACACCCCCCATGCGAAAACAGGCGAAGAAGCCTGTAATTTTCAAAAAATCGCAAAACTTATCCTTATCCGCAATTGTCACGCAACAGCGGATGCCATATATAATTATGACAGGACGAGCGCATAGCTATGCCCTATAACACAACCTATTCAGTTTTTAAATTCAATGGGGTATAAATGAGAAATTACAAATATAATGACATCATATTTCACAACCTCCATGTCGTGATTTAGCATTACCCAAGGCATCCTTGCCTTCGAGAGCTTATCAGCTCAACTTCACATATAGTATCCGAAATCGTCAGCTTGTCAATAGGCAAAATGAAATTTGCTGAAATTTCGCCAGCGATTCGCCAAAAGCGCTTGCGCCCCGCAACATCTGCCCGTGTCCGGCCAGATGCCGCAAGGCAGAAGCCTTGCGAAAACGAGGCGCGCATGAAGCGAACATATAGGCTTGTCACAAAAATTGCCGAACACATAGGTTCGCCCCTGCTTGTCTTTCGTTCAGCGCGCGGCTGCTTCTATCCTTTCCTTCTCGTCTGCCGGCGCGGCTGCTACCGTAATGGATAACCCGTGACGGGCCAGGGCGTCCAGCAGATTTTTCGAGTACCTCACCGGGACGGCTAAAAGCACTTCCCGCCGCGAGGCCATTTCGGCCACGATCTTTTCGATCTCCGGCGCGTACTTGCCCTTCGAGGCGTCGAAAAACCCTTCCATGTGTTCCGTGAGCCAGAAAAGCTGCCGCGCCGCGTGCTGCGGTATGTAAGTGCCGACCTCGCGGACCGCGTCCCAGATGAAGCGCATCGCTTTAAACGCGTCGCCATCCAGGATGGCCTCGTTAGCATGGCCCTTGGCGACAATCAGCTTGGCTCTGTGCTTAGCTTCGCCGCTGTCTGTTATTAACCGCACGGCGTTAAGATAATGCGCCAGGTTGCCCCGGAGGATCTGACGCCTGATCTCGATTATCTCTCTGTCGGCCCCTCCAAGAGACACGGCGTTATCGAGGATCTTGTCGGCGTATTCGTAATCCGGCGAGTGGCAGAGATCCCTCATGGACAGCACCCTTGCGTAATCCTTGAAGAACGCGATCATTTCGTCAACAGCCATTTCCTTATCCTCGAACTCGCCGGCCGCGGCTTTCATAAGCACGCCAGCCTCCTCAGAACGCCCCTCGCCGGACAAAAACAGCGCGCACTGCCACAGCAATTTACCGGGCCACTTGAGCCGCGCGATGTCGGCCGAACCCAAGATATTATCCATTTCGAGCTGAAACGCGGAGTCGTCGAGCCCGTCCGATGAATCACCCAGAATAAGGCGCGATACCTTTTCGATGTTTTGATCGGACTGCAGCGGGGTCATGGGGAGTTCCCTGTCCGCATAGTAGTCCAGCGCCATCTCGGCGTATTTCAGCCATCGCTTCATGAAAGACAGGACGCTTCCGTGCGCGTCCATAATCTCCTGATGGACTTCCTTCCAGCGCTCGATGGTTTCGACGCTGTCCAGGAACCTGACCCTCGTAATCTCCGTTGTCGCAAGGTATACGTAGCTCTGCGTGATGAAGGACAGCGCTTCGTTCCGCTTATGGATCGAGTCCAGCAGCTGAGACGTCATGACGGCATAGCGAACCCTCCGTTTCGGATCAAGGCCGGGGGCGCCGACCTTTGCCATAAGATCCTTTATCTCGCCCATCATCCTGTCGATATCATTGAGGCCGTCCGACGAGTTCTTGAGCTTCGTCTTCAGCGTCTCGTGCCACGACTTCCTGTCCCCGCGGATTCCGGCGGCTCTCACGACATCGATCGGCGTGTATTCGAGGGGAGCGAGGCCCTCTGCCTCTCGGGCTATGTACTCCGCGAACGGCTCTATCCTCGTCCCGCGGATGAGCGCTCCCCCTTCCGTGCAGTCATACGTCGGCACGCTCGTGCCCATGATCATCTCCTCGAACATCCGGAGAAACATCAGAAATACGTTGCTCGTCAGCACCGTGCCGCCAAGAGCGCCCTCTACCCTTTTCAGCCCCGCGTCGCCCGTCCTGCGCATCGATGATCGCCTGTTTTCATTGTAAACGCCCTCAGCGTGCATGAAGCCGTCCTCAGCGTATGCAAGATCCTGCCCAATAAGCGCCACGGACGAGGCTTTCAGCGTAAGCGCTATGCAGTAGCACGTATGGGCGACGGACGCCCCGGAGGATATGCATTTCCCTCCCATCGTCTCGGAAACGAACCATCTGTCCACAGGAAGCTCTTCCTTGCCAATCACTATCTTCGGGCCCGGCCACCTGCCGAATATCTTGGGCGTACAGACGGACTGCGATATCAATAAGATTTCCGAGCACTCTTTTTTATACAGGTCCAGGTTTTCCGCGAAGTAAACGTCGTAGGTGACAAGCCCGCGTTCGAGGCAGCATACGACGTGCGGCATTATCCCGCTTTTTATCAGCTTGCCAAGCACCGCGTCTGTCGCCAGTATCACGCACTTGTCCTGAATGTCCCGAAGCAGTTCGTAGTTCTTGTCCAGCGACGGGCCGGCGGAGACGACTATAAACGGACGCCCGGCAAACTTATCAAGCAGGCTCTCGAACTGATAGCCATAGCTGATCCACGGCGCCATCAGGGCCATCTGCCTCATGCCGATCATGGTGTCCTCCGCGCTGTTGCCGAGCTGAGTTATGCGCACTGTCGACCACTCGGAGACGGCCTTTGCGATTTTCGTGAAACTTCCCTTCATAGCCTCCTCTTCTCCGGGATGCGAAGAAGTGAGCGCGTATATGATGGAAAACAGCCCGTAAAAATTCAATCCGGCCATGAGGGCTTCCGTCATCAGGTCGTTTGTGGCGGACCATAGGAGATGCTGCCGCAGCTCCTCATCCTGCTCCTTAAAAATAGATTCCTCGTCGGGGACGGTGACGAAGACAAGGGAAGTGCCGCGCGGCACCGGCATGTATACCTGCGTTATGTGCATGACATAGGCCAGAAGGGCGATATTGGGCTCGACGACGATCATCGAGAGCGCTTCTTTTGGCAGCGCCATGATGGACTTGAGCAGATAAGGGGGAGTTCCGGCGCCGTACTGAAAGAAGATCGGAGTCTCGCGAGATTTTTTGCTCCACGTGAACTTCGGCTCAGACGACGGCTCAAAAAAAGGCGCCGGCGTGAGCCCCTGCACCCAGCGGCCCGCCGGGGTCGTTGTCTCGTAGTGTTCCAATTCATGACCGTGACGCGCCATGTAGTCGCTCAGCACCTTGGCGAGCTTTGGCTGCCTTTGGCTCAATACGTTCATGTTCTGCTGCCAGACCGAGAGATCACTCGGGGCTCGGACTATCTCCTTTGCCATATCTATTCTCCCCTTACATGCTTTTTATTTTTAGAATTATATATATTTTAGCAAATTATCTCCCGATAACTCCGATCTCTTCCCGCTCCGGCGCTATAGCGACTCCGAGGCCGTGGCTTGCCAGCGCCCTCACGAACGGGACGCTGTACATTATGGGAAACTTGCCTAATATATCGGCGCGGGATGCCATTCCGGAGAGCAAGCCGTCGATGCCTGAACGGTACGGCTCGTCCTCCGCGCCTAAAAACTTCTCCATCTGCCTCGCCAGCCAGTCCAGGTGCGCGGAGGCAAGGCCGGGGAAAAATACGCCGGCGTCGCGGATCATCTCCCACACTATGGACATCGCCTTCAGGACGTCGCCGTCCCAGAGAGCAACGGTCGCCCTATGACTGGAGGTCTTCCACTCTATCAGCCTGTCCGGGTTCGATCCCTCGTAAGCCGCCAGATTCCTTATCCTCTTGATCTCGCCGTTTAAAATTTTCCGTCCGATCTCCCTTACCTCGCCGTCCGCGCCAAAGCGCTCCACAGCGTTATTCAAAAGAAGCTCCGCCCGCTCATAGGGCGGGAAATGGCAGAGATCGGGCGATGCCAGAACCCTGGCGTGGTCCTTGAGGAACGCGGCGGCTTCGCTTTCTGCCATCTCGCTGCCATCAAAATCTTTCAGCGCCGCCTCCATGAGCACGCCTGCCTCGGCAGCCCTCCCCTCGTCCAACAGGAACATGGCGCATTGCCAGAGCGTGCGCCCCGGCCAGCCCAGGCGGGCCATGTCGAGCGCTCCCGTCAGGTAATCCATTTCAAACCGCAGCGTAATCAGGCTGTCCGGGCGCGCAAAGAGGGCCTCGATCATTTCAAACGACGGCGCGTCAGGCGGGGCAAGAGGCAGTTCCCTATCCGCGTAATAGCCCAGAGCGTCGCCGGCGTAATGAAGCCACTGCCTCACGAAGGCTATCACGGATCTATGCGCGGCTATCATCTCCCCGTAGATCGACGTCCAGCTCCTTACGGCATCCACGGTATCCAGCATCCTTGACTTAGCGGCCAGCGCGGCCGAGGAGGAAGCGTAGCTCTGGGTGACAAAGGCAAGCATCGGGTTCTTTTTGTTTAGATCATTAAAGGCTCGCCCGATCTTCATCGCGTAGGCGAAGCGGCGTTTTGAATCGAGCCCGGGAGAACTCATGCCGGCAAGCGGCGCTTTTATATCCTCGAGCGTCTTTTCCAATTCGCCTAATTCCAGCTCGGATTTTCTGACCCTCTCCGCAAGCCCCGCATGAAGGCGCTCACGGTCAGGCGGCAAGCCCGCGCTAAGAACCGCCGCGGCGGGTTTTTCATCATCCGCGATCGGCGACAAGCCAAGCGTTTCGCGGGCGATAAAGCTGGCGAAAGGCTCGATCTCAGTCCCCTGTATGAGCGCGCCGCCCTCAGTGCAGTCGTGAGCGGGAATTCCAAAATCGCTGATCATGCTCTCAAGCTCGTGGAGAAACATCAGAAAAATATCGTTCGTGCAGACCTCCCCGCCAAGAGCCCCCGGCGCTTTGATTATCCCCGGGCTTGACTTCAGATCCTTCTTCCGCATCGCTCTTCGCGCGCCTTCGCCGTAAACGCCCTCGGCATGCGTAAAGCCGTCTTCCGCGAACGCGAGATCCTGCCCCAGGAGTGCAATCTTGGAAGCGCCCATGGACACGGCGGCGCTGTAGCATGTATGCGCGACGGACGACCCTGAGCGTATGGCGCTTCCGCCGGCAACATCCTCGATGAACCATCTGTCAAGCGGAAGCTCGCCCTTGCCTATCAGCATCTTCGGGCCGGGCCATCGCCCATAAATTTTCGGCGTACAGACGGACTGTGCCAAAAGTAGGATATTCCGGCACTCCGAGGCATATTTATCCAGATTCGAAGCGAAGTACGCGTCATACGTGGGCAATCCGCGCTCAAGGCAGCAGACTATGTGAGGCATCATGCCGCTCCTTATCATCTTGCCCAATACGGCGTCGGACGCGATTATCACGAATTTATCGCAAACTTCCCTCAGAAGCCCGAAGTTCTTGTCGAGCGACGGCCCCGCCGAGACAACGACAAATGGACGCCCGGCGTACTTACCGATGAGGCTTGAAAACTGGTAGCCGTAGCTTATCCACGGCGCCATAAGCGCCATCTGCCTCAGGCCCAGGAGCGTGTCCTCCGCGCTGTTGCCCAGCCTAGCCGCGCGAAGGATGGACCACTCGCTTATCGCCATTGCCATATTCCGGAAGCTCCCCTCCATCGCGCATTCCTCCCCGGCGTGTATGGTTGCCAGGGCGCCCGCGATGGAAAAAACGCCGAAGGCGCTGACGCTGGCGGACAGCGCCTCCTCTTTCAGGCATTCGACGATGCCGCGTATCAGCTTCTCGCGCTCTTCCGGCATCTCGCCGGGGCTGTCCGGAAACCCCGGAGCGCCCGGCGCTATATCCGGGACAGTGAAGAATGATATGCCGCAGCCGGACGGCACGTCCGCGTAAACGCGCGTCACATGCAGCGCGTATGCCAAAAGGGCTATGTTGGGCTCAACGACAAGAAGGGAAACCGCTTCACGAGGCAAAGATTTTATGGATTTCGCAAGATACGGATGCGCTCCCGTTCCGTACAGAAAGAAGAGCGCGGGCTCGCGGGTTTTTTTGCTCCACGCGAAGACAGGCTCGCCCGCGGGCTCAAAAAACGGAGATTCCGTCAGCCCCGTAATCCATCTGCCTGCCGGAGTTTTTTCCTCGTAATGCTCCAGCCCGTGCCCAATGCCCGCAACGTAGACCTGAAGCGTCCTGGCCAAAGCGGGCTGACGTCGGGCTAAAATTTCTATATTCTCGCGCCATACGGAGAGATCGCCCGGAGCGCGGACTATCTCCTTTGCCAATTGGATCCGCTCCTTATTTTTTCTTTTTCACCAGGAGATCGGTGACCTTTACTGGCGCTGGTTTAACCACCGGTATCTCTACCGCTGAGGCTTCCTCCGCGGCTTTTCTGTTTTCCTCCACTATGGCTTCCCATAATTCCTTGCGCCATACAGGAACGTTTCTTGGCGCGTTGATCCCGAGGCGCACCATATCGCCCTTTACTTCGACGATCGTTATCTCGACATCCTCGCCTATCCTGAGCGCTTCGCCCGGCTTTCTGCTCAAGACCAGCATATCAGTTCTCCTTCTCGGAAGCTTCAGCGGCAGGGGACTTCGCTTTCATGCTCTCCCTGGCAGCGGCGTCCAGCACCGGAAAACGGAAGTCGTAATCCTCGTTCAGCGCTATGGCCTGAGTCGCGACCCGCGAGCCCCAGTTGACTAAAATCGGGGCCCGCAGATTCGCGGTCATATCCCAAGGGCGGCCTGGCGGAATGGCGACGACGATCAGAAGAATGATATCCTTGATGTCCAGTTCGCCGATCTGCTCCAGGGATTCCCGGGGCAGCTTGGCGTTGTAGTCGCCCTTTATGGATTCAGGCGTCGTCACCGGGAGGGCGAGCGAGCCGTCATCGATGCTGTGAAGCCACATGATCGCGTTATCCTCGTCGCCGACTAGAATCCACGAATGTTTGTCCTCGAACCCAGGGATGCCGGCAGGGAAATTTATTATGTCCCCCTCATCCACCTCCATTTCCCCGAATCTTGTGGAAGTCAAACTGATCATTCACTTTCCTCCCTTATAATCGTAGTCATCTTCATCTCAAAAAGTCGAGCAGGGACACCTGCATTATACGCGCGATTGTCGCGAGACTTGCTTCGTATATGCTGGTGGCCATCTGGTAGTCAGTTATCGCCTCCGCCAGATCTATCCCCACCGTCTTGTCGTGAAGCTCCGTATAGTTAGTCCCGTTAGATACATACCTGCTCTCCGTGGTCGTATAGCGGTTCACGAGAGCGCCAGCCACGGCGCGGCATTTAAGCAGAGTGGACATCCAATGATCCATCTCGCCCAGCATTGTATCAGAAAGGCCGTCCACATTGCCACCCTCAACCGTGTCTATCAGATTGTCCACGATGCCGAAGAAGTCAATCTTTTTTTGGTTGTCGCCGGTGCGATGGACGACGTTCTGGCTGTAAGGGCCCGTGCCGTTCGGGTTAGGGCTGGCTATAACTTCATTTACTGGGTCATACCCCGGTTCGCTTGCCAAGAAAGCACCGAAGTTTCCGGTGCCTGACACCTCAAACGTGTACCCCTTTGGAGAGTACAGCGCGAGGTATTTTTCGCCGCCTGAAGCGGTAATCACCTCGGCAATTATATCCTGGCCCTGGAACCTTGTGTTTATGAGGCCGGCAAGCTCTTCGACTGAATTTACTACCGCCTCGCCGCTCGGAGGGAAGGTTTCGTCGTACAGGTCTATCGTGTGCGTCGCGCCGTTTACGGTGATGGAGAGCGAATCGCCTGCCGAAATCGCAGGGAACGCCGACAGATCCGAACTCACGATCCCGGTGCTTATGCCGATATCACTGGCATTATCGCCAGCGATATCGAATATCGTAACGGCAGATCCGTCCTTTGCGGCTAGCGAGATTTGAACCTTTCCTGCGCTCGCATTCATGTCCGTATCGGAAAAAGCTACATCAAGCCAGCTTCCCGTGCTTTCCTGTATGCGCTTCGCGAGGGTCTGGAGCGTATCGGCCGCGAGTACAGGCACGTCGATAGTGTGCCCTGGCGTGCTTATGCGGATCGTTCCCGCTGTAAGAGCCATAGTATCATCTATCGTCGGATCACTCGTAATCCCCGCCGCTATGCCCAATTGCATCGCCACGCCTCCGGTATAGTCAGCGTAGCGCGGGTCGCCGTAGCCTTTGTCGACGACGCGAAGAGGCTCTCCCGTGACGGCGTAAATCGAAAAATTGCCGGCGTTCCCGTCCCATGCCAGCAGCTTGCTGCCGTACTGCTCGTTGACCTGATTCACTATGGCTTTCGCAACCAACTCCCCCGTAGGACAGTTGTTCTTGCAGACGCGCACATTGAAGACATGCTCACCAACTGTTACCTCTAAGATAGCGGGTATGTTCTCGTCGAAGTTCCCTAGCCCGTCGTCCGGGTAATTCACTGCGACATCGGGGACAGTAAGGGCCGTGTTTATCCCCAGCATTTCCGCATAGCGGGCAGTCCCTATTGCCGACGTGTCATATATCGAGAAGGGAGAGCCGTCTTTCGTGCGCAGCACGAGGCGCTCTGTGGCGCCCTCTCGGTTATCGCCGCTATTGTAGAGCGGGTCGGCAAAGGGGTTGCTGCCGTCAGGGCCATCCGTTTCCACTACAGCCTCGAACCAGTCGCCGCATACTCCATTGATGCGGGCGGCAAGCTCTTCGAGCGTGAGATCCGAGTCGTCGCTTATCATTATCTCAGCGTGATGGCTGCCGCTCACGATCTTAATCTGAAGCTGATCCGAAGTAGTGTCTCCCAGTACCTGCCCAACCGAAAATTCACTGCTCTGAACGCTCGTCTCCATGCCCATCATGGCCGCAAAGCCTATATGCGTGTGATCGGCGTTCATCTGAATGGACTCCGAACCCAGCAAGCCCGTCCCTATGACCGTTGCCGCGCTGCCAAAGCCTGACAGCGTGATCGGCTTGCTCGTCTTTATCTTTAGCCACTGAACCTCTGTTCCGTCGTCGCCGACCTTCTTTTGGACAGTTACTGTCGCGGAAAGATCGACATTCTGAATGGCGGATTGAAGAGCTGACGCAACATCGTTCATATCAGCAGCGGGGGGAATGGAGGGAATGTCGACCCAGTGCTTTTTATTGTCGTACTCGAAGTAGAAACCGCCCTGGCCCGTGACCGCAAAGGAAGTGCTTATCTGCGCCGTCTCCAGGCTATACATCCCGTCTGAACCAGCGCTGCCGCCGGACGACATCCGCACGCCATCCGAGAATAGAGGCACGAGCCCGCCTGTGGCGGACACGGTGAACGGCTCGCCGCCCGCGGACGTGATGACAAGC
>JAIROA010000057.1 GCA_031257775.1 Synergistaceae bacterium | reverse complement strand
TCCCTAAAGAAGGAGACATACTTATCAGGAAACATGACAGCGGAAGATGGACGCCCGGCCATGTTGGAATAGTGACAGGGGTATCAGAAACAGGGGAGACGATATATGTCACTGAGGCGAATCCTCCTTTTATCGGCGACGGTAAAGTGAGTATACATGTTTACGGCGGTATATTGGGGACCTTTGGAGACAATACATATATGGGAGCATTTTACCCGGCTGGAGTTACTGATGCTCAACGCCAAAAAGCAGTCCAGTGGGCAAGTGATCAGGTAGGCAAAAAATATGTAAATATATGGTATTTTGCTGGTACCAGATACGGAATGATGCACGAGGACTTCGTTAAAGGTAATGTTGAGGGTGCCTTTAATTGCACCGGGCTTGTAGAGGCGGCATACGAATACGGTGCTGGAATTGATATTGTAAAATCCACTCCAACCAGTCAAATATGGGTTAATATTCCAGGTGAAGGCATGGTTCCTCTTTCCGAAGTGATTGGCAGCAAGAAATACCGTGATTTACTTTCTGAAATTGGAAAAAATGAACTTCAACAGTATTGGACTGCATTCTTAACACCTTCTGCTGATCCCGATACGGCGGAGAACTTGTATGCTCATGAGGCTGATTTAGGGGAGGCATTGACACCGGCTAAATATTACAGGATACTGAACACTGCCGCATCTACCCCTGACAACCCTGATCCGAATTATCCCACAATCACTTTCCAGGTATTCCATCACGGTGCCCCGGTGAATAACGCGGGTGTGAGAATTTACTCTGACAGCGCAGCAACCCAGCTCATCCGATCAGGCAAAACCGACGCCAACGGGGAATATAAGTCCATGTACGCGTATATGCCCGGCACTTATTTCGTCGAGGCGCATAATTCCGACAACACAGCGTCCTCCACCCTCCGGCAGATCACTATTACATCCGAGACGAGTGTGATACCTATATTCCTGGACAGCACCAACAGCGGCGGGACAACGCCAGCCAACAACAGCACTCAGTGGTATTACAACAACACGTCTGCGGAAACTTTCACGATTGCCAACGCCGATCAGCTCGCCGGACTGGCGTATCTGGTAAATAACGGAACTGATTTTCGGAATAAGACTGTTTATATCGATAGGGACATTTATCTTACCGGGAAAGAGTGGACGCCGATTGGGACATACCAACGTCTTTTCCGGGGCACATTCGACGGCAATGGGCACACTATATGGGACATGACGATAACCAGAACAAATAGCGACAACTATGCCGGATTGTTCGGAGCTGTGGGGGCTGAAGGGTTTATCACCAGCCTCAACATGGCGGGCGTCAACATCAACGTCTCATCCGTTTCAGGGAGCCGCGCGGGAAGCATCGCCGGGTACAGCGAAGGCAGTATAAATGCCTGTGCGTTCGACGGCAGTGTTTCCGCTGCCCTGCTTGCGGGGGGGATAGCGGGAGCGACTAAGGGCGGCTTTGTGGCGAGCTGCTCTACATTTGACAGGCACATCGACAGCGTTTCCGTCTCCGCCATTATTGCGGGAGGCATTGTCGGCTTGGATGGGGGCGGTACAGTAATATCCGGATGCAGGGTCAATGGCGCGGTCTTCGCCGCAAACGACAGAGGGAGTACTGTATATCTTTCATTACCTGAAGTGAATTTTCCCTCTTTGGGGCCGTCGGCGTTTGCCGGCGGGATCGCTGGGATGGGTTATGGAAAGATAGAAGAATGCACTTTCAGCGGTTATGTGTTCGCTGAATCGCATGAATCGAACTCTTACTCTTCTAGCATCAGAATGAGCACAGCAGGCGGTGTTGCTGGCTATGCAAACGGCATAGTGACGAACTCCCGTTCGTCCGCCAATATTTCTGCTTACGCCGATTCTAGCGATGTAATGGCTGGTGGCATCGTCGGGTTTATGGATGGTGTCGGCGAAGTATCCGGCTGCGAAAAAAACAGCGGTTTTATCGTCGGCGGGAATAGCACTGGCACAACTGCCAGCGGACTGGTACATAAGGGCGGTATAATCGCTTATAACTATGACAGAGATGCGTCGGTGTCTGACAACGAGTTCAGCCAGAGCGGCACGTTGGTGGAATACGGGATAGGCTATGATGACGGGCCTCCCAGCAACAGGGGCTGCCGTGTCAATCCATAGAGTTGGAGTGCGCAAAGCAATAGATCATTGAAAAGATTTTTAGGCCCTCGTCGCGTGGAGGCGGGGGCCAGCACTGTTGCCGTCACAGCGACGGCAACGCAACGGGCATATAATATTGACGGACGAATAAGGACGAATGAGGTTATTTTGAATTTTTCTTGAGTAATTTCGTCAGGTTCTCCTCCACTCCGGCAGATTTCATGTCGTATAGGAGCGAATAGTTTGTCATGTCAAGATATATCGGCGTTACGGACACGTAGCCCTCCGCGACGGCGGTGACGTCCGTGCCTGGGGCATGGTCTTCTTCCACGTCTCCGGCCAGCCAGTAGCAGTCCTTGCCTCTCGGATCCTTTACGCAGGTGAATTTATCCATGTATCTCCTCTTCCCCCTGCTCGTGAGCATGAATCCCTTTATGTCGCGTATCATGACGTTCGGGACGTTTACGTTCAGCAATACGCCCTCCGGAAGCCTTTCCTTTTCGACGTACTCCAGAACCATCATCGCGGTTATGGCGGCCGTCATGTTATGCCCGAACGTGTCGCCGGGCTTCGTGCAGAGCGACACCGCGACGGCGGGCCTGCCTAATATCACGCCCTCTAGCGCCGCGCAGACTGTGCCGGAGTACGTCACGTCGTCGCCTAAGTTTGGCCCATGGTTTATCCCCGACACGACGAAATCCGCCTGAGGGAAGAGCGCGTCAAGCCCTATGCTCACGCAGTCCGTCGGGGTGCCGTCGCAGGCATAGGCCAAAACTCCGCCGGGGTACATCCCCGGGTCGAGCGGGCGCACTCGCACAGGCTGCTCGACGGTGAGCGAATGCCCCGCGCCGCTGCGATCGCGATCCGGCGCCACGACGGCGGAGAGCCACCCCTTGTCCGCCAGGAGTTTTGAGATCATCTGGATTCCCTGCGAGATCACGCCGTCATCGTTCGTGAGAAGAATTTTCATTATAAGATATTGCCTCCCTAATAAAAGAATGATCTTGCGAGAAGCCTTGCCATCAGTATCACTATCGGGCCCATTATCACTTGAAGGATCCCGGTGAAGGCAAGGACGAGGATGATTATCATGCCGTAGCGTTCCAGGAAAAAAAACGACCTCATGGCGGACGGAGGAAGCATGACGCCCAAAATCTTCGATCCGTCCAGCGGCGGTACGGGGATCAGGTTGAAAACGCCCAGGCCTATATTAATAAATAGAAGATGCGCCAAAAAGCGCCCCATCGTGCCGTGCATCAAAAACGGCATCGCGCCCGCAACGAGCCCGCAGGCTATGGCCGTCAGAAAATTCCCTGCCGCGCCAGCCGCGCTGACGAGCGCGATGTCCCTGCGCGGGTTTTTAAAGTATCTCGAATTTACCGGAACCGGCTTTGCCCAGCCGAACCCAAGGACGACGAGCATGATCGTGCCTACCAGGTCGAGGTGCTCCAGCGGGTTGAGCGAGAGGCGCCCCTGGAACGCGGCCGTCCTGTCGCCTAGTTTGTACGCGACCCATCCGTGGCAGAATTCATGGAAAGAGAGCGCCCACAGAACAGCCGGAAGCCTGAGAAGGAAATCGGCTATCCAGTTCGGATCGCCGAAATTCGACAGTAATCCCATCCATCCATCACATCCTTTCTATTGACCTAGAAACCGCGTCAGCTATCCACGCCAAGGTGCGGATATCGGAGCGCGACAGCTCCGCCGACGTTATCGCGGGAAGCTCATAGGGGTGATTTGCCCTGATGCACTCCATCGCGGGAACAAGCGCCCGCTCCGTCGTTTTGCACGACATCCTCCACTCTTGCTCGTTGCATATGCTGCCATTCCAGTAATAGCAGCTATTCACGGGAGAGATATTGGCGCAGGCGGCAAGATGTTCCCGCACGAGGAGCGACGCTATCCTTTGAGCGTCCTCCAGCGAGCCGCAGAATGTCGTAAGCTCGCGGACGGAGGCCATTTCGATGAGCCTTTCCCCCTGGCTTCGGGCGACTGCCTTCCATCTTTCGGCATCCCCGTCATTGACCAGCACAAGGTCGGATTTCGCCTTCTTTTCGTCCCTGCTTGCCATAAAGCGCTCGCGCCGCGCTATCTCAGCGCCGTCCAGCCCCCTTGAGGCGTTCCTCTGGCCCCGCAGATCGCAGGGCGCGCTCACGTAAACGATATAGTCTATCCAGTCGAAGCCCCCGGCCTCGAACAGAAGCGGTATCTCGACCGCGGACAGCCCCCGGAACGACGCGGCTTTCCTGCGCATGTCGGCCCTGACGCCGGGATGTATGAGCGAATTCATGAATCTATACTCTTCCTCGCTGGCAAAAGCCCTCTTTGCTATCTCCGCCGGGACAGGCGCGCCGTCCCGGGACACTGCGCCGCCCCACCGCCCGACGGCCTGGCTTAACACTTCCGGCTTTTGCCACTGCGCCTTCGCCAGCGCATCCGCGTCGACCACGTTCGCGCCAAGCGAGGCCCATATCGTGGCTAGCGTGCTTTTACCAGCTCCAACGTCGCCTGTTACCGCTACCGTAAGCATTGCCGCTTCCTTTCGTCCTGTCGAGAACCGCAACGCCGTCATCCGGAAGCTCGTCTATGAACCTCGAAAAAGGCGCGCGCTGAAAGTGCCCGAATAACAGCCTGCTCCTGGCGCCGGACATATAAAGCCGCTCACGGGCCCTCGTCATGCCGACGTAGCACAGTCTGCGTTCCTCTTCTACGCCGTCACGCGAGAGGACAGATCTCGCTCCAGGGAAAACGCCCTCCTCTAAGCCGGCAATGAACACAACGGGGTATTCCAGCCCCTTTGCGGCATGCATCGTGAGAAGATTCACCTTATCCTCACTCTCCTGGCCCGTCTCCTGATCCGTAAAGAGCGCGGCCTGCGCAAGAGCCTCCGCGATATCCCCCTCCGGCATTATGGAAAGCAGCTCGCGGATGTTTTCCGCCCTGTCCTCCCAGTCCTCCGCGAATTCCTCGCGAAGATAGTCCTCATATCCGCAATTATACAGGATAAAATTGATCGCGCCCTCCATCGTGCCGGCCGTTAAAATCCCAAGCATCATCTGGGCAAGCTCCTTAGCCCCGGACTGCGCTTTCCCTTTAAATGGCGGGGCGTCACGCATCTCGCCCCATAGGCTATCCGGCTCTCCCGCCGCAAGCGCCAGGTACGCCTCAAGACCGGCGGCGCCCTTTTTGCCAAGCCCGCGGGGAGGCACGTTCGCTATCCGCTCAAGCGCCGCGGCGTCGCGCGGGTTTACCGCAAGGCGCAGCATGGAGAGGACATCCTTGACCTCGCGCCGCTCGTAAAAAGACACGCCGCGCACGATCCTGTACGGGATCCCGTTCTCCAAAAGGGACTGCTCGTATCCCCGGGAGAGGGCGTTCATCCTGTACAAAATGGACATCTCTCCGTAACGGTAGCCATGATCGACGGACAGGCGCTCTATCTCGCCCGCTATGAAAGCGGTCTCGTCGTAGTCGTTGAGCGACAGAAGAACCTGAACGGGCGCGCCCTCGCCGGACGCGGTCCATAGTTTTTTCTCCGGCCTTTCGGCGTTGTTTTTTATCACATAGTTCGCGGCGCCAAGGATGTTCCCAGTCGACCTGTAGTTCTGATCCAGCACCGCGACCTGAGCGCCCGGGAAATGCTCCGCGAAGCGCAAAATTATGGACATGTCCGCCCCGCGCCAGCCGTATATCGACTGATCGGGGTCGCCCACGACCATCACGCGCCCCGACTGCCCGGACAGAAGCTTTAAGAGCATGTATTGCTGCGCGTTCACGTCCTGATATTCGTCCACCAAAATCCACTGCGTGCTGGCCTGCTCGCGCTCAAGCACGTCCCGCTTCACGCAGAGCATGTGAAGCGGAAGCGCGATTAAGTCGTCGAAGTCCAGGGCACCCTGACGTTTCAGTTCCGCGCAGTATTTTTCATAGAGGGGCCGCCAACGCTCGTCTATGTCCGGTTCAAGGGATGCGGGGTCGCACCCGGTCTTCGCTTTTGATATGACGTCCATAAAATAACCGGGGTCATAGGACTTGGCGTCGTGCCCAAGCTCCTTCGCGACGCGCTTTACTAGGCTGCGGCAGTCTCCCCGATCGAAAATCACGAACGGCAGGGAGTATCCCATCTCGCGCAGGCAAGCCGTGTTGCGGTACAGAAACCTCAAGCCCCAGGAGTGAAACGTCGAGACCTGCATACCGTGCAGATCTTGCCCGACGAGCGACTGGACTCGCTCGAGCATTTCGCGGGCCGCTTTGTTCGTGAACGTGAGGGCGAGTATCTTATGCGGCCTCACCGATTTCTCCTTCACGAGATGCGCGATCTTAGCGGCAAGCACCCTCGTCTTGCCGCTCCCGGCGCCGGCCAGGACGAGCTGCGGCCCGTCGCACCACTCGACCGCCTCTTTTTGCTTCTGATTAAGGGCGCTTGTTTTCGCAGCCATGACAGCCTGAACGCCTAAGGGCGGCAGTAAAAGCAGTAAAAAAGGGAAGGGGCCGAAGCCGCCTTCCCCCGCCATTCGGAAACACTCGCGTCACTCCTGCGGCTCCAGGAGGCCGTAAGCGCCGTCATTGCGTCTATAGACTACGTTGAACTCGCCGGTCTCGCCGTTGCGGAACGCAAAGAAGCTGTGCCCCAGAAGATCCATCTGCCTCGTGGCTTCCGCGGGCAGCATGACCGTTAAGGGGAAACGCTTTATCTTCACGATGTCCTTCGGCGAGACGTCGTCCTGATCCCTGTTGTCGCCAAACGTATCGGCAGGGAGCCCGAACGAGATCTCCGGGCTCTTGATGTGCGAGCGATCTTTCAGGTAATCCTTGTGGCGCTTTACCTGCCTCTCTATATTTTTGAGCGCCTTGTCGAAAGCTTTCCTGATGTCCGGGGAATAATCCTCTCCCCTCATGACAAGGCCATTTACGTTCGCCGTGATCTCAATGATATTCATTCCCCGTTTGTAATCGAGGACTATCTGAACATCTGAAATTTTGTTGAAAAACTTCTCGATTTTGGAAAGTTTCTTTTCCATAAAATCTTTCAGCTCTTCGGAAGTCTCAGCGTTGCGAGTGACGAAACGAACATCCATAGCCACCCCTCCTAGTATGTTTTTTTCCGTGCCGATGCCCATCGCGATTCGATTGTAGCATCACATCCCCCCGCCCGCAATGGATGTATGCCGCAAATTACTGCCCCCGCGTTATAGACACCTCCCGTTTTATTTTTTATAATCGCGTCATTACATTACATGAGGAGTTGTATGTCTTGAAACTTTCACAGCGGGCAATAAATATAAAACCATCCGCCACCCTCGCTATCTCCGACAAAGCGAAAGAGATCAAAGCCCAGGGGAAGCCCATCCTGTCCTTCAGCGCCGGCGAGCCGGATTTCAATACCCCGAAGGCAGCCGGGGACGCCGCCGCTAAGGCCATTGAGCGCGGGGAGACTCACTATACGCCGAACTCCGGCATAGCGGAACTTAAAAAAAACGTCGCCCTTTACTACAAAGAAAGGTTCGGGCTCGAATACCAGCCTAGGGACGTCGTCGTCACGTGCGGCGTGAAAGCCATGCTCTACGAGACGATTCAGGCGCTCGTCGATCCGGGCGACGAGGTTCTGCTGTTCGCGCCCGCATGGGTGAGCTACGTGGAGCAGGTAAGCCTCGCGGGCGGCAAAGCCGTGTCGGTAGAGACGGCGGCGACGGGTTTCTCCCCGACGGCGGGCGAGATCGCGAAGAAGATCACGGGCAGCACGAGGGGCATGATAATAAACACCCCCAACAACCCGACCGGTGCCGTATATTCCGAAGAAACGCTCAGGATGCTCGCGGACGTTGCCATAAAACATGACCTGTGGGTTATATTCGACGAGGTATACGAGCGGCTTGTATACGGGAACGCCAAGCACGTTAACATCCTGCAAGCAGCGCCTGAGATCAAAGACAGGACGATAATCGCCAACGGCGTCAGCAAGGCGTACTGCATGACGGGCTGGAGGATAGGATACGCGCTCGGCCCCGGCGACGTGATAAAAAAGATCGACGACATCCAGAGCCACCTGACATCCAACGCGTCATCCATAGCCCAGTGGGCCGCGGCGGCGGCGATACAGGAGTCGGAGGATGAGGTGCTGAAGAACCGCGCGGAATTTGAAACGCGGAGGGACATCATCTGCGGGCTCTTGTCCGGGATAAAGGGCATCAAGGCCGGCCTGCCGGATGGGGCGTTTTACGTTTTGCTGGACATCAGGAACACTCCCCTGCCGGATGACATGGAGTTCTGCCGCAGGCTGCTCGAAGAAAAGTACGTCGCGCTGGTGCCTGGCGCCGCGTTCTTTGCCCCAGGCTACGTGCGCATATCATACGCCTGCTCGGAGGCGGACATCAGGGAAGGCGTTTCGCGCATAAAGGAATTCATAGAAGCTCTTTAATCGTTTGCACAGGAGGGGTTTGGGATGGGAGATTTAACGGTGTTCACGCGCGAGGTCAAGGAAACGCTGGGCAAAAGGATGTGCGCTTCTTTTCTGGCCAATGGCTACAAGTCGGCGGTTTACGCTCCGTTCGCGGCGGACGCGGCAAAACTTGCCCTGGAGCTAATCCCTGACGGCGCTTCCGTCGGGATCCCGGGGAGCGTGACAGTCCGGCAGTTAGGACTGATAGAGAAGCTGGAGGCAAAACAGTGCCTCGTCTGGCATCACTGGGATCCCGATCTCGCGCCAGAGAAGAAAGCCGAACGCCTGCAAGCGGAAAACTCATCCGACTGGCTCGTCACGAGCAGCAACGCCATGACCTACGACGGAAAGATGATAAACATCGACGGCACAGGAAACCGGGTCGCGGCAATGTCATGGGGGACAGGCAGCGTGCTTTACATCGTTAGCGTGAACAAAGCCGCTCCGGACCTGACGGCCGCTTTGGCCAGGGCGCGGAACGTCGCGACTCCGGCAAACGCGCTGCGCGTCGGGACGGAAGAGCCATGCGTCAAGATGGGACACTGCGTGGACTGCAAGGCCCCTGACAGAATGTGCCGTGCCGTTTTAATACTTGAAAGGGCGACGTTCGGGCGCGACACTCATGTCATAATCGTGGGCGAAGATCTTGGCTACTGATTCATGGCATGAAAAACATTAAAGATATTAAGCATCAAAAGCTTCTTGCCGCCGCAAGGGGCGAGGCAGCGTGCGACCTGCTCATAAAAGGCGGGAAGGTCGCTAACGTCCTGTCTCTCGAATACGAAGACGCCGACATAGCGATACAGGACGGCATTATCGTGGGCGTAGGTAAAGGGTACAGCGGTGCCCGCGTGGAGGACGCTTCAGGGAAGATACTCATTCCGGGGCTCATAGACGCGCATCTCCACATCGAAAGCACGATGCTCCGCCCCTCCGCCTTTGCGGAAGCCGTCGTGCCGCTAGGAACGACGTCCGTATTCCCGGATCCGCATGAAATAGCCAATACATGCGGCCTGAGCGGCATAGAATTTATGTGGAACGAGTCGCGCTCCACGCCGCTCGACATGTTTTTCGGCGCTCCGTCCTGCGTTCCTGCCTCCCCCTTCGAAACGCCTTACCGGGAGATAAGCGCCCGCGGGATTGCCGAGTGTTATTCCAAAAACTGGTGCTCGCATCTTGGGGAGATGATGAACTACCCGGGCATCATCAGGGGAGACGATCTGGCATGGAGCAAAATAATCGCCTCTCGCGACAGGGTGAAGACGGCTCACCTTCCGGGAGTCAGGGGACATGAGCTTTGCGCCTATCTGTTATCGGGCTGCGACGGGGATCACGAGAGCAGCTTCGCCGACGAGGCGCTAGAGAAACTGCGGCGCGGCGTATGGGTCATGATGAGGGAGGGCGCGGCGGAACACAATCTTATCGAGACGGCACGGATAATCCTAGAGGACGAATCCAGGTACGCGAGGTGCATGGCGGTGAGCGACGACCTCACCGCGGCCTGTATACTCTCTGACGGCCACATGGATCATAAAGTGCGCCTGCTTGTCGCCTCAGGCATAAGGCCGATCATAGCGCTCGCCATGGTCACAAAAAACCCCGCTGACTATTTCAGGATGCGCGACAGGGGCGCGATAGCTCCGGGAAGGATCGCCGACATCGTAATGGTGGATTCGGCGGAAGAGTGCCGCGCCTTGCGCGTGTGGAAACGCGGACAGCTCGTCGCGGAGTCCGGGAAAGCGCTGTTTTCCGCCTCCTCGGCCGTTGCCGCTCTGCCCAAAACGCCGAAGCTGGAAATAACCCCAAGCGAAGAAACGTTCAAAATTCCCGTTAAAGGCCGCATGATACGCGTGATGGAAGCCCTGCCTGGGCTCGTCATCACGAAGAGCCTGACTCTTTTGCCGAAGGTTTCAGACGGATACGCGGTGCCGGACACGGAGCGGGACATCATCAAAATAGCGGTAGTCGAGAAAAACAGGGGAACCGGACGCGCCGCGCTCGGGTTCGTCAGGGGATTCGGCCTCAAGAGGGGCGCGCTCGCGTCGTCCGTGGCTCACGACGCCCACAACTACGTCGTAATCGGCGCGGACGACCGCTCGATGCTGACGGCGCTCGCCTGCGTTGAGCGAAACGGCGGGCTTGCGACGGCGGACGGGGATGATCTGACCTCGTGCCTTCCTCTTCCGATAGGAGGGCTGATGAGCGTCCTTGATCCCAAGGCGCTTGCCGCTGAATATTCCATGATCTCAAGGGCCGCTGAAGCTCTTGGGACCGTGCTGCCCCAGCCTTTCATGGCGCTGAGCTTCCTGTCGCTCTCAGTGATACCGGAACTGAAACTGACCGATCAGGGGTATGTCGATCCGGCGCGAGGCGAGCTGCTCGATCTTTTCGTCGAATAAACCGACCTTTTTATCTTTAATATATTCTTACTTTTCAAATAACATTATGGAGGTTCTGACATGAACGATTGGATCGAAAGGCAATTCAAGCTCAAAGAACGCGGAACGGATGTGCGGACGGAAATTACGGCGGGGGTAACGACTTTCATGACCATGGCTTATATCATATTCGTCAACCCGGACATTCTCTCCAAAGCAGGCATGCCTTTCGGCGCTCTGATGGTGTCCACCTGTCTCGCGGCGGCACTGGGCACATTCCTGATGGCGTTTCTGGCCAACTATCCGGTCGCGCTCGCGTCCGGCATGGGGCTGAACGCGTTTTTCGCATTCACCGTCGTGCTTGGCATGGGGGTGGCGTGGCAAACGGCGCTAGCCGCCGTGTTCGTCGAGGGCATAATATTCATCATGCTGACATTCGCTAAAGTCCGCGAGACGGTCGTGAACGGCATACCGATGTCCCTAAAGCACGGCATATCCGCCGGCATAGGCCTTTTTATCGCTTTTATCGGCTTTCAGGGCAGCGGCCTCGTCACCTCCAACGCCGCGACGCTCGTGGGCGGTGCCGGGCTCCGGGGCAATATTCCGGCAATCCTGACGCTTTTGGGCCTCGTAATCATCTGCTCTCTTGAAGCGCTCAAGGTGCGGGGCGCCATACTGTGGGGCATAATCGCCACGACGGCCATCGCGATACCTTCCGGGGCCGCTAAGCTCCCTACGGCAATAGTCTCCATGCCGCCCTCCATCGCCCCGATCTTCGCAAAGCTCGATTTTTCCATGATCAGTTTAAATCTGAGCGATCCGGCCATCGCTAATTTCTGGGTCATCGTGTTCACGTTCTTCTTCGTCGACTTCTTCGACACCGTCGGAACGTTGGTAGGGGTCGCGAACAGGGCGAGTCTGCTAGATGAAAACGGCAATCTCCCGAAGGCCAGGGAAGCCCTTCTCGCCGACGCGGTCGGAACGTCAGCGGGTGCGCTGCTGGGCGTCTCCACCGTAACGAGCTTCGTCGAGAGCGCGAGCGGGATAGGAGTGGGAGGCAGGACGGGCCTTACCGCGCTTGTCACTGGAACGCTTTTCCTGCTCGCCGTCTTCTTCAACCCTGTCATAAGCGTCGTCCCCTCCTGCGCCACCGCTCCGGCTCTCATATTCGTCGGGGTGTATATGCTGATGAATATCGGGAATTTGGACTTTTCCGACTGGACTGAGGCAATGCCGGCCATGATAGCGATTTTCGCCATGCCGTTCACCTACAGCATCGCGACCGGCATAGAGTACGGCTTCATCTCCTACGTCGCAGTCAAGATAACGACAGGCCGCGCAAGGAGCGTAAGCCCGATCGTGTTCGCCTTGGGCGCGCTCTTCCTGGCAAAGGAACTGCTCCTGTAGACATTAGAAATTTAACGCCGAAGGGTTCGCGGTCCCTTCGGCGTTAATACGAGGAAGAATGGGAGGAATTGGCAGGGCTTAAAGCAGCCCAAACCCTTTATAGCGCAAAGCCATTATCATATCGACATGGCATTACACATCAACGTAAGTTTGTAACTACTAACTAACCAAAGCGCAAATAAAAAACCCCTCGCGCTCAGGCTATGGATGGCTGATAAAGCCAAATAGCAGATGCCTCCGTTATGCCGATCCTGATCTGTATCGCGTTCATGGTGAAGGTAAAAAGCCCCCCCGGCGCCCCGTCAAATTTCCTGATGTCCGTTATGAGCGCGTCGGGGACAAAACCAGCGGAATTGAGCCTCTTGCGCAACTCATACTGCGCCGTAATGCGCGCTATCGCACCGCCTGATCCATCCGGCATCATGCAAAGCGGCATCGGCAAAGCCTTTGGGGATTCGAGGGCCTCCTGCAGCTTTCTCAGCCACTCCTCGTTTCCTCTTTCGGCGTGTGCCAGAGCATCGGTAAAAGCGGCCAGCCTCCGCTCGGTCTGCTCGTCGATCTCATGCTCCATAACACATGAAACCCTTTGAGCCCTCTCACGAGAGAATCCCAGTATCCTCACGAAAAAATCCGACAGAAATTCATGCCTACGGTATACAGCAAGAGCCTTAGCCCGCCCGTCTTCCGTCAACAACACATCCCCGTACCGCTCATGCTCAAGAAGCTTTTCCTGCTTCAGCCTTTTAAGCGCCGCGGTGACTGTGGCTTTCGTGACCCCGAGATTAGCCGCAATTTGCGTCACGGTAGCAATCTCGCCCGTCATCTCAATTTCTAAAACGGCCTCAAGGTAATCCTCGACCCTTGCGGTTAAATCCATCCCGGCTCCTTCGGCACCGCCCCGTTAAGTTTGATGCCTCTAACTAGAAGATAGTTTACTACAAAAATTTACGTTGTCAATAGCCTAGCGCGAAATTCGTCAAGATATTCTTTAAATCCGTTAACGCATAAACTATAGTGCTATTAGGCCCAGCCGTCAAGCGCCCGCGCGCTCGATCGCCTCATTGAGCGCGGCGACTCCCCTGGCCATATCGTCCGCCGTGTTGTAGGAGCGGTTTACAAGCTCGCGGGCCGCCATCTTCCACACGTCGGCGATATATTTGCCGTCCCGCGACAGCACGCCCTTCGCGGCGTGAAACATGCCGCTTTCGATAAGTTTGTACGCTACCGCCCCGACCGCGTTCATCACGATCGAGTCTATAGGTATCCCTTTTTTTACGGCATCCGAGATGAGCGCGTCATTTTTCAGATAAGAAAAAACTGTCTGCCACAGCATTTCGGCATTCGCCTGCCGGCCAAGGCTTGCCTTCGCGGAATCCATGAATTCCGTGAGCTTAAGCATGCATTTCGTCACGTCGTCCGCGGGCACTGACAGGCCCTCTTCCGCGTCCGGGGCCGTCACGATCACGTAACCGCAATAAATAATTATCGAGGAGACGATTATTCTCGCAAGCCGCGAGATAAGGTAATAGAAAACGCCGCTTTCAGGGCCGCCCGTAAAAAGCCGCCAGGGGAAGGCCATTATCATGATCACTGTGCCGCCATTGACGAACGCGCCAAATATAGCCCCCCCTCCCTCCAGCTCACGCCCCGGAAAGAAGTAGCGCACTATGGCTGGGGGGAGAAGGCAGACGGCTGAGAGCGAAAAATAAGCGAGCCAGTTAAAAAAACTGATGAATATGGATATCTTCGGCACCGCGACGCCCTGCATGGCCGCCAGATAATAATTATTCATAAAATAAGAAAAGAGCCATATCAATGACGATGCCGCAAGTATCGCGAATTTACGGATCAGCTTTCTGTCTGCCATAGGCATCCCCCAAAGTCCCTTATCATGTGGTATTCTTCAATCATCGGGAGCGGCCGCCGGAGCGGCAAAAGTCCATGTAACATACCACTTTGGTATTATCCTTCAAAAATCAGGCAACCGCAACCGTCATCGCCGCCTAACCATGCGGCGCTGGGCCGGATTATTTTTAGCGAGGAGCCAGCGATGTGAAAACGGCTGAGACAGGCACAGGAACGAATGGCAAATACGACCTCACGGAAGGCGGGATATTAGACAGGCTGCTCCTCGTGGCGCTGCCGATAATCGGCACCCAGCTCATGATGATGAGCTATAACATGGTGGACGTGTTCCTGCTTGGCAGGGTCGGACACGAGGCCGTCGCGGCATCAGGGATGGCCGGGATGTACACGTGGCTCTCCGCCGGAGTCATGCTGATAGGCAGGACGGGCGCGGAGATCGGCGTCGCCCAGAACCTGGGCAGGCGCGACGCGGAGTCGGCGCGGAAATTCGCGCTATGCTCGATATACCTGAACCTGGGGCTGGGGCTGGCTTTCGGCGCGGTCTGCCTCATTTTCGCGCGCCCCATGATCGGATTTTTCCGCATGAGCGACGCGGCCGTCGCAAAAAGCGCCATGAACTATCTCTCGATCGTCGCGGTCGGGATGCCCGCTCTATTCGCCAGCGCGGCGGTGGCCGGGACATTTAACGGCTCAGGCAACTCTCGCGTTCCATTTATGATCAACGCTGCCGGGCTTCTGACGAACGCCGTCCTGGATCCGATTTTCATATTCACGTTTGGCCTTGGCGTCGGGGGCGCCGCGATAGCCACCGTCCTGGCCCAAGTGGCGGCGGCAGGACTGGCGCTTGCCTCGCTCGCGTTAAAAAACGGACGACCGTTCGAGCGCTTTGTCTTTTTAATGAAGCCTGAAGCACGGTTCTTCGCGGACATCTTGCGCTGGAGCTTTCCGATGACGATCGAGAGCATGTTATTCACGGTTTTCACCATAATCGTCTCGCGCATAGTCGCAGGTTTTGGACCCGGCGCGATGGCCGTTTACAGGGTCGGCACTCAGATAGAATCCCTTGGCTGGCTCGTGGGGATGGGCATCTCGACTGCCGTCACCGCCTTCGTCGGGCAGAACTACGGAGCGGGGGCATGGGAGAGGATAAGGCGCGGCGTCCGCATATCAGCCTCGTCATCCTTCGCGTGGGGCGCGATAGTGACAGCGCTGCTCTTTTTTGCCGGGGGGCCTCTCTTTTGGTTCTTTCTCCCCGATCCGGCGCTTTTGGGCATGGGCAGGTCTTTTTTGCGTATCCTGGCGGCCTGCCAGATTTTCGGGTGCCTGGAAGCAGCCTCATCCGGCGCCTTCAGGGGTTTCGGCCGGACGCTCCCCCCGTCTGCCGTAAGCATTACAAGCAACACGCTCCGCATCCCGCTAGCCTACGCCCTTTCAGGGAGGCTTGGCATCGACGGCGTCTGGATCGCCATAACTGTCAGCGCGTCGCTGCGCGGCCTGTGCACGTTCGCATGGTTCCTGACGGACATCGCCGCGCGCCTCAAAAACGCCCCCGCAAGCGACAACGCGGTATCTTCCCGTACGTCTCGCGAACAGCGTTAAAGGACGCTCAAACCCGTTAATACCAGTTTGAAACGAGATCAATCAAGCCTTATTCCAAACTTATGACCAAGGACATACCTGATTTTTGATTCGTCAACCGCGACTTTCTCCTCCGCGCCGTCCCTTTCGAGTATCAATTCGTCTCCCTTGAGACGCAGGAGTCCGTCAGCTTTCTTCAAATAAGCAAGGCGAAATTTGTTAAACCGCGATTCTCCGGAAAGTGCGGTATATCTGTTAGCTTCAAGAAAGTCCTCGCCGCGAAAAGGTTTCGGGCCTACGCGGAGCAACGCTTTATTCGTTTTCCCGCTCATGTGGACAAGTGTCTTGTGTCCGTCGATGCCCGGCTCAAAGAAAAAAACTCCGCCCGCGCCAGATTCCGGCATGTAATCTCTCCACTCGACCGCGAACCCCGGCATTGTACCGCCAAAGCCGACATCGCAAAAATACGCCTTGTCGTCAATACGGACAAGGTTTACGCGATGAGCGGACAAATTATTCACTGACGCAAACGCGCCGCTCCGGCAAACGTCGGCGGTATGAGCGGTCACGGAATAACCTGTCGCTGAAATAAGCGAAAAAAACAGGCTGTTTAACTCAAAACACCACCCTCCGCGACGACGCATGACAATTTTATCGAAAAGGTCGTCAGTTCGCAGACTTGGAACGCGATTATACAAAAACGTATCGAGATTCTCAAACGGCACACAGTGTTGATGGGCCAGAATCATGGCATTTAATTCCGCAAGTCCCCAACATACGCCGGATTCGCCAGAAAGACGACGGGCAAAACGATCCAAGCCTATTCTGCGTAAATATTCCGCCGCTTCCGCTTTTATGAGCGTCCTATCGTATAAAGGCGCGTCAACCCCAACTCCTTCAGCGATATAGCCGAACACTTTTGCAAAGACGCCTTGCCGGGACATATCGCGCCGTCCTTTATTCTCTGCGCTGATAAATTCTTAGCTCACAACGCGGCTTAATTCAGCGATATTTGCTTGTCCCTCGATATTCAGCAGTATATCGACCGCACTCTTAAGCCGCTCGCCTCGCAAAACCGGCGACGCTTGCAATTCGAATCGTTCGACAAATTGACGTGTGGTCAGCATATTATGCGGGTGACCTGGATGTTTTCCGGCCTTCGCGGTTAATACGCGCCCGTCGGTCGTTTTTACTGTAACAGTATGAGCTGGATAATCGCCCAGGCGGAATTTCGCGAAGCCTCCGCCCGGCGAAATCTGTCTCGAAGCACCCTCTTTGACGCGTTGAGCGAGCCGTATTACGGATGGATTCGATAGATTCGCCTTGGAATACCACGCCGCGCCAGGGACAGGATCGTGAACAAGGGCGGACAACACAAACGGCACGCTGAATTCTGCCTGCGTCACTGATCGGAATCCCTCTTCAGGAATCCACATGCGGTCTTCAATACCGGGATCTACGACTATTTCCTCTATCTCTTCCGGGATTATCCGGTTATTGGCGACGATTTCAGAAAGTGCCTCCGCTGGCGCTTGAACCCACATATTCGCCGGCCAATGTTTAAGCAGGGTCTCCATTATCAGCCATTGCTTGCCCAAGTCCTTCAGAAGCCATTCCAGCTTTGGCTCGTCGGTTATCATGTCCCAATAACCATTCGGGGCATCCAGCGTATCGCGCTGGTTATGTACGCCTTTTTCTACCGCTTTGACAATGAGCACGCCGGTTCTCGCACGGTAACCGTGTTCGTAATGGTAGAAATCGGACATTGTAGTATTGTGATAGCAAGCTGGGATCGTGCTGCTCTCGACAGACATGCCGATTGTCTGATCGACGCGGCGAGGGTCAAATCCGTAAATTTTGGCCGCGGCTGCCGAAACGCCAAATATTTGCCAGCTTGTAAGTCCCCAGCCAAGTTCATTCCGTCTTGGGCCGGGCTGCGCGGCATTAGCGATACGCTGGTAAACCTCGTATGCGGTCACGATCGCCGTTAAGAGATCTTTCCCGCTCTTGCCGCGCTCTTCTGCCGTTATCCACGCGGCCGGAATAATTCCGGCGGACGGGTGCCCTGTCCACGAGCAATCCTCCCAATCAAGCAAATCTGAGACTGTGCCGGCAATCAGGGCTGCGGAAGCCGCCGAGATTTTTTCGCCGGTTATCCAGGCTGTCGCGGGGCCGCCGTTACCGTTATTGGCTTCCAGAGCGATTTTTCTTATCTTTCGGGCAATATCGCAATCCTTTGCCGCCAATGAAACGCCTATCGTTTGCAACAGTATCATTTTCGCCCGTTCAAGGACGGTCGTGGGAATATCCTCGTAACGCAGGCTCGCGGCAAATTCGCTCAAAGTTTTTGTGTATTCCGTCTCAACCAAAAAATCGTTATCTTTCAACAAGCGGTTATATCGCATAGCGGCTATTCTCCTTAGTAAGGTTAATGAATTTAATAAAGAAACCCGGCCAGAAGAGAAGCGTCTGGTTGGTTTTCGAGATCCGAGAGAAAATCTATTATCCACTCAATTTTTTCGGGGGTTAACGCTTTTTTTGCCATTATACGAAACCGCTCCTCGAATTCATCGCGCGTCAACATGTAAGAGGGGTGGCCTGGTTGAGTGAAAATGCCATCTCGGTACTCAGTGCCATCCTTGAGCCGCACTGTCATAAACTTCTTGGGGTGATAGCCCTTTATCAAATGGTACAGGTGCCCCGGCGTGTTCTTGATAAAAGAAACCGCCCGGACTTTGTTCATAAGCGCGACGACGCCCGAGTCTGTCAGAGTTTTTTCCTCATACCAGACAGCGCCGGGTTCAGGATGGTGAAGAACGGCCGATATAACGTAAGGTATGCTGAACTGCGCTTGCGTAAGCGACAGGAAGCCCGTTTCCGAGAACCAGTAACGATATTCGACCACAGGATCTATAAGTATCTCCTCGATGTCATCGGGAGCGAAACCGTATTTGCGGCGCAGCCTATCCGCAAGCTCAGCGTAAGTCTGCACATACATATTTGCCGGCCAGTGTTTAATCAGTATGTCCATTAAGTAATACTCGACGCCCAGGTCTTTTGTGAAAAACTCGGGGTTCTGGCTGCGCATGTGCGCGGTAAAAGCCGTTGGGTCGTCAAGCGCGTCCTCCATGTTCTCAATTCCGTAAAGCGCCGTCTTTGCCTGAAGAAACGCGCTTTCAGCGCGAAGCCCGTAGAGATAGTTCAGCGCGTCGGACATTGTTTCCTCATGGCAGTTGACTGGGAGAATAGCGCAAGCCGTCGCTATGCCGAAAGCGCGGTTGATCTCTCTTTCGTCTAAATCCAAATATTTAATGAGCGGCACAATGGCGGCAAAGGAGTTGTTCCCCACGATATTACCCGGTGCCGCGCGCGACGAGCGCTGATAGATCTCGTAGCCAAGGATCGCGGCCGTAAGGAGTTCCTTGCCGCTTTTCTTATATATCTCAGCGCCGATTACCGACGCCGGGACAACGCCAGCCGAAGGATGGCCGCCCCACGAGCAGTCCTCCCAATCCAGCAGGTCGCTCAAAAGCCCCGCGACAAAAGCGGCAGCCTCAGCGCTTACCTTTTTGCCATCCCCCCAGAGCGTCGCGCCTCCCGTGGCATCGCCAGAGCTCGACTCTTTCGCTATGGCAGCGGCATCGTGATATTGCCACAGCGCAGTCCCGCACAACGCTGATCCGATCGTATGCAACAGCATGAGCTTTACCCGTTCGACGACGGCAGGCGGGAAGTCTTCGAATTTCGCTCCTTTTATGTAGCGGGCAAGCGTCCTCGTTATATCCGTTGTAATTTGATGAGAATTAAATGACATCAGTTATTGCACCTCGCCCCTTCGCTAAAATTTCATGAATCTGCGGCAACGTTTTGCCGCCCAGACCAAGATTGTCGAGATTTCTTCCCTTACCGTAATAATCATCGCTGTTCAGAGCGGAAACGAGTGCTATCAGCCCTTCCGTAAACGGGACTGGGACGCGGGCGAGCCGTGCCAGCGACACAAGCAAGGTAACCGCGCCGCTCGCGTCTTCAGTCACGTAGCGGTGACGAATTGAATCCGGCCCGTCCAGGCCACGGAACGCGTCAAATTCGGGATATTTCCCGCGTTCGGCCACGATCCTCAGATGATCTACCGATGACGGCATACGCCAATAGCCAAGCGCGCTCAAGACGTTCGCCCATTCCGCCTCTGCCGCTTCAAGGCCTTTTAACACGCTGTCGGTCAGGCCGTCGATAAACAGACGAAAATCCTTGCCTTTATCGTCAATTTTTGAAGCGTTGAGGACAGTTGAAACGAGATGGTTAATGACATTAGGACTGTTCAGCGTCGTTTCAAAAACGTGCGCAAGCGGATCTGTTTCGAGGATGCCGTCGAGCGCGGCTATTGCCTCAGGCGTATCGGAGGACGGGAAAGCGGCTATTTTTTTCGAGCGAAGCGCCGCCGCCGCGATGACTTCAGCAGGCCCCGTAATTCTGGCAGGGAGGAAATTGCCCTGCGTTTCCGCGATAATAACCCGCGCCCTTACGCTCAATTCCCTGAAAACCTTGCTGAACACAAGCGCTCCGGCATTCCCCGGGCCTATTAATATCAACTGCCCGTCTCTGAGTCCGTTCGAGATGATCCTGGCGATTTCTTCGTGAAAATTAGCTATGACGCTAACAAAAATAATATCGGAGTTTTTCAAAGCATCAGCAACGTCGGACGTGAGTTTGGGCAGGGCCAGGCCGCGAAGCCCATTCCCGCGCAATAATATTCCGCCCTTATCACAAATGACGTTGAAATGCTTTTCGGATTCCTTCGATCCGAATGCCAGCGTGACGTCAAACCCGCGCAACGTATAGATAGCCGCCAGAGATTGGGCCGTCGCGCCATATCCGATAATCAATATTCGTTTACTCATAATAATCACCCTACTCCAAAACCGATTTGTTTGATGCCAGTCTTTGCCACCTGAAATACCGCGCGTTCAAAAGCTAGGCCGCGCCTCGGTGGAACGCCCGGAACCGCTTGCCTGTCAGTCTGAAACACTGCTCGATGATGATGCTCAACACCCAATAGAGCGCGGCAGCCCCTAAATACGCGGGCAGATAGCTATAGTTAGAGGTAGCTGACAGCAGGCTTCCGTTCAACATTTCCATCACGCCGATCAGGTATACTAGCGACGACGCTTTCAATATCGTTATGATATTCGAGCATAATAGAGGCCATGCAACCGGCAGCATCTGCGGAATGATCACTCGCCGCATTGTTTGGGTACGCGTCAGGCCAACCGAAAAGGCAGCTTCGTACTGACCGCTTCCGATTGACAGGAACGCCCCGCGAAAGGTCTCCGAAATTATAGAGATCGCTGTCAGCGTCAAAGATATAATGCCGACCCAGATAATATCTATATCTTTCGATCGGATTGCCCAGCCAGCGCGTTCCGCAACGATATTGAACGTGTCCGAAAACAGAAACCAAGTCATGTACATGACTAGAATCGACGGGATCGCCTTAATAATCGGTATTACGACGCCGAATAGACGAGCCCAGAAACGGATTTTATATACGCGGAGCGCTGCTATAAGCAACCCAGCAGCTACTCCGACCACGCATGGCAAAAACGTGAGCCACAATGTCGCCGGCATATAATTGAGCCCGCTCAGCAATGCGTTTATAAAATTCTGAACTTTCACGCGGCACTACCTATCCCGGCTACTCTTGATTGCAGCACTTTTTCTACAGCCGAGAATATGCGTCTCAAGATAAGGCTCATGGCTATGAAGTATATAGCAGCGCATATGTAAGCCTCCATGTAATGCTCTGTGGCCGAGCCGATTACCTTGACCTTGCCCATAATGTCCACCACGCCGATGGTAAACGCTAACGATGTATTTTCGATAAGACCGATAACGCACGAAGATATGCCGGGGAGCGCCGACAAAAACGCCTGCGGCGCTATAATCCGCCGAAACGCTTGCCATCTGGTCAACCCGACGGAGAATGCCGCCTCAAGCTGACCGATTGGAACGCCCGACAGCGCCCCCCGGAAAATCTCGCTGTACACCGCTGATGTGTTCAATCCATACGCGACGATAACAAAGTTTATCTTCGCCATACGCGCCAGGTTAATATTGAAGAATTGCTTAAAAAGCATCGGCAAACCGTAATAAACTATGAAAAGCTGGACGATCACCGGCGTGCCGCGCATGAAAGAACCGTAAACGACCGCAAGCTGGTTCAGTACGGGCACGCGGTTGACCCGCGCCACAGCCAGCAACAGGCCGACAGCAATGCCAAGCGCGCTTGCCAGGATCACAATAAACATCGTATTGAGTATCCCAGGCGCGACGATTGGCAAGTCTTCCAAAACGCGTACAAGATCGATCGTCTTATACATGTTTAATACTCCCAATGACCTGGATCTTTTATATCCTCGTTCAGAGTGTAATCGTCGCCCAGGTACTCAATGCTGAGTTCGCGGAGACGTCCGCTGTCCTTCAACTGCTGGATAGCCGCGTCCACGTCGTCGCGCAGTTGCTCCTGGCCTTTCGCAAAGTAGTGGTAATAATACCCGGGTATAATGTTATCTTTCCCAACGCGCTCAAGCGAATCAGGATAAGCTGAAAGATATCTCTTGAATGTGGACATCTGCGCTATTTTCACGTCATAGCGCCCTTCGAGCAGCCCCTTAACTACTGCGTCCGTCGTGACTTCCCCGAACACGATCTCGATCGGGGTCTTTGCCGCTTCCTCATTATATTTGTTCAAATAAAATGATTCGGCGCTGCCGGTATCGGTTATGACTTTTTTACCCTCGAGGTCACGGAAAGATTGTATGTCCTTCCTGCCCTTCACTACGGCAAGGCCGTAATTATGCGAACCGTAAGGCCGTGAGCCAACGACGAACGTATTCGCGCGTTCCTGAGTCCACGTGAATATGTGAGCGCCAATATCGTATTGTCCCACCTCCAGCCCGACTAAGATATTCTTCATTTCGGTCGCCTCGAACTTGAACGTATATTGCTGGAGCAGATCGTCAACCGCTCTCAGTACCGCGGGGTCATAACCCTTGATTTCTCCTTTAACGTCTATGTAACCTATCGGATTCGAAGCGCTTCCGACAGCGACTATAATCTCGCGCGCACTTTGGCCCGCCTCGCCGCGCGAAGAGTACGGCACTGATAATATTAACGCTGCCGCGAAAATCGCGGTTACTTGGAAAAACTTCCGCTTCATAAACCAACACCCCTTTTTTTGAATATGTATGCTTAAACTCATTACGCTACGCTAAATCAATGCCGAAGCAACAGCGAGCCTATGCCGCTTATTTTCTCCTTTACTCCGGCTTTGCGCAGGCTACCCCATAAGGTAATCTGGTTGCTTGTGAAAACCGGCAGCCCGAAATCTGTCTCAGCAGGTTCGATAATCTCAAGTACGTCCAACCCCGTACAGCTCAGGAATACCGCGTCACCGTCAAACAACCCGCTCCTTTTCCTCAAATATCGGAAAATATGATGGGCAGTCTGTTCAAAAGCCCCCGGAATGATCTCTATGTGCGGCACTGAAACGCCGTTCGCCTCGAGGAATATCTTAACGGCTTCCGTCGTATCCGCCGGATACGGCGTAAATACGGTCAACTTCGAGGCCCCGGCGGTTCTGAAAGCGTCCACGAGCAACCCGGCAGTCGTTACAACCGGAATGTCGCCAGCGCCCTTTTGTATGCGGAGGGCACACTCCTTGTCAAAATCGGGCCCGCCGATAAGGCTTCCGGACGTACAGGCGAAAACGATCAAATCGATTTCCCTGCCCCGAAACACCTCTGAAACCTGTTCGAGACGATCTGCCTGATCGCGCAGACCTTTCGGCGTTGGCCCGTCGAAAGGTATCCGCGTCGTGATTATGTCGACTCCGTCCGGCGCGTAACGGTGGAAATCGTTTTCCACCGCCGCTCCAGTCGTCGGCGCCAAAACGCCGATCTTCGCTCTCCAGCCCGTATAGGCCATCACATTACCATCCCCTTCATATTTGATAGTCCGTATCCGGAAGAATACGCCGCAAAAACTGTTTAGTCCGCTCCTCTTTCGGCCGCGTGAAAATCTCGCGGGGAGTCCCCTGTTCAGCGATCACTCCATCGTCCATAAAAAACACTTGACTCGCGACTTCAGAAGCAAATGACATTTCGTGCGTAACGACAATCGAAGCGATATTCTCGTCACAAACGACACGCTTGATGACGTTGAGCGTCTCTCCTACCAATTCAGGATCCAGCGCGGAAGTGGGTTCGTCGAACAAGATGGCGTCCGGCTTGAGGGCGATAGCGCGCGCTATTGCCACACGCTGCTGCTGGCCGCCGGAAAGCTGGTGCGGATAAGCGTCATATTTGCCGCTCAAGCCAACTTTGCCAAGAGCGGCACCAGCTATTTTCTCGGCTTCGACTTTCGGCATTTTGCGCGCCGTCACGAGTCCCTCCATAACATTTTTCAACGCGGTCTGATTCAAAAAAAGGTTGTAATTCTGAAAGACAAACGCCGTGCGCCGGCGGACGGCAAGTATGTCTTTACGCGTCGCCTGGTGAAAATTCACGTGAAAATCGTGAATCGTCAGTTCACCTTCGTCGGCTCTCTCCAAAAAGTTGAGGCAACGCAAAAGTGTCGTTTTGCCGGAGCCGCTCGCTCCCAAAATGACGATGACTTCCCCGTTTTCAACACGAACCGTTACGCCTTTCAAAACCTTGTTTTTACCAAAAGACTTGTGGACATTTTTCAGTTCGATCATATTATCCATCCTTGTTCTGAGATAATTACGCATGTCATCATTTTTCCTATAAGTCGCATGGCAAAAGTCAAAATGCAAACAATTCACGGCAGATTTGGCTTAAGATCCACCTCGCCGTCTATATTTTATATACATATGTGTTTACTAGGAATATATAATATATTGTTTTTTTATTTTGTCAATACGTGCGTTTTCCAAAAGCCCTGGGAAATAATATGATAATTGTTGTAAAATAATACTGGGAATTGCCTGCGGACAGCGTTGCGGCGGCATTATTCCGGTTGGATTTTTGTCCTTGACATTCACCTACTAAATATGTATGATAACTGTAGAAATAGAAACCGGAGGTAACATCTATGAAGATATCGACAAAGGGAAGATACGCGCTGCGCGTTATGGTCGACTTAGCGGCAAACGACACGGGGGAATTCATATCCCTTCGCAATGTCTCCACGCGGCAGGAGATAACGATAAAGTATCTTGAGCAGATCATACCGCTTTTAAACAGGGCCGGCTTCCTGAAAAGCACCAGGGGCAAGGATGGCGGGTATCGCCTCGCTAAGCCGTCCAGGAATTACACAGTCGGAGGAATACTCAGGGCAGTAGAGGGCAATCTTGCGCCCGTCGCCTGCCTCGAGGACAAGCCGAACCGATGTCCCCGCCGTGCCGACTGCTCGACGCTTAACGTCTGGGCAGGGCTTGACAAGGTAATAAACGATTATCTCGACGGAATCCGGCTGGATGATCTCGCCGAACGGGAGAAGAATATAGACGGCTTCGATTATTCAATCTGAGCGGACGCGCAAAGGGAAGTAAAAGACGGCAAAGAGCATCTGGAGCCTCGATTATTCAACGGAGGGGAGGGCAAAACAAAAAACACGCGCTGGCGTGTGGTAAATTTTTCGGTTGCGCTTGGAGAGCGCTGACGGCATTGCCAAATCCAAAATAGCCATTTTGAAATTTTGAAATGCGGGAGTCCTCGGGGTTTTACTCTTTACCCCTCCTGTTGCTGGCAAAAGTTGTTTGTTACTTAAAATTCGACGGAGGAGACGATAAAAATGGCAATATACGCGAAATTCACGGACCTTATCGGGAAAACGCCGCTCCTGGAGCTGGCGAACTACGTGGCGCAAAACGGAATCAAGGCGAAAATCCTGGGCAAGCTGGAATATTACAACCCGGCCGGAAGCGTGAAGGACCGTATCGCGAAGTCCATGATAGAGGACGCGGAGGAAAAAGGCCTGCTTGGCCCAGGCTCGGTCATAATAGAGCCGACGAGCGGAAATACGGGCATCGGGCTTGCCGCTGTCGCAGCCTCCCGCGGATACAGGATCATCCTGACAATGCCGGAGACTATGAGCATAGAGCGCCGCAACCTCCTGAAAGCATACGGCGCCGAGCTCGTCCTGACGGAGGGCGCTAAGGGAATGAAGGGCGCAATCGCGAAAGCGGACGAGCTGGCGCAGGAGACGCCGAACAGCTTCATACCGGGGCAGTTCGTGAACCCGGCAAACCCGGCGATTCATCGTGCCACCACTGGCCCTGAGATATGGGACGACACGGAGGGCAATGTCGACATATTCGTGTCAGGCGTCGGCACCGGAGGAACTTTGACTGGCGCGGGCGGCTTCCTGAAATCGAAAAACCCCGCGATAAAGATCGTGGCTGTAGAGCCTGCAAATTCTCCTGTCCTCTCGGAGGGCAGATCCGGAGCGCACAAGATCCAAGGAATCGGCGCGGGGTTTGTCCCAGACGTGCTGGATAAGTCTTTGTATGACGAGGTGATAACGGTGCAGGATACAGACGCGTTCGCGATCGGACGCGCCATAGCAAGGGCTGAAGGCGTGCTAGTGGGCATTTCTTCCGGCGCGGCGGCCTGGGCGGCGACGCAGCTCGCGAATCGCCCGGAAAACGCGGGAAAGGTCATCGTGGCGATCCTGCCCGATACCGGAGAGCGCTATCTTTCCACGCCGCTCTTCTCAGCCGAATAAAATACGTCACTAAAGAGGGGTTTCGAGATGGCAATCGCTAAGAACACAGATTCATGGGCATTCGAGACGAAACAGCTCCACATAGGGCAGGAAACGCCGGATCCGGCGTCTGACGCCCGCGCCGTCCCCATTTATCAGACGACGTCGTATGTTTTCCACGACTCAGCACATGCCGCCGCCCGATTTAATCTCACGGACGCTGGGAATATTTACGCGAGGCTGACGAATTCGACTCAGGACGTCCTCGAAAAGCGCCTTGCCTCCCTTGAGGGCGGGGTTGCCGCGCTGGCTCTGGCATCAGGTGCCGCCGCGGTGACATACGCCTTCCTGAACCTCGCGCAAGCTGGAGATCATATCGTCTCGGAGAAGACGATATACGGCGGCACGTTCAACCTGCTGGCCCATACTCTGCCGCTATACGGCATAGAGACGACCTTCGTCGACCCTGACGAGAAAGGCTCTTTCGAAAAGGCGATCCGTCCGAACACAAAGGCGATTTTTATAGAAACCCTCGGCAATCCTCACTCGAATATAGTGGACATAGAGGAGCTTGCGGCGCTTGCCCACAAAAACAAGATCCCGCTCGTCGTGGACAGCACTTTTACGCCGCCTTGCATCCTGCGTCCCATCGAATACGGCGCGGACATAATAATACACTCCGCGACGAAATTCATCGGCGGGCACGGAACTACCTTAGGCGGCGCGATCATCGACAGCGGAAAGTTCGACTGGGAGGGATCAGGAAAGTTCCCTTCCATAACGGAGCCCAACCCAAGCTATCATGGGCTTTCGTTCACGAAGGCCGTCGGTTCCGCCGCGTTCGTCGTGAAGGTGCGAGCCATCCTGCTGCGCGATACCGGCGCGGCTATCTCCCCATTCAACGCGTTCTTGCTGCTGCAAGGGGTGGAGACCCTTTCTCTCCGAGTAGAAAGGCACGTCCAAAACACGCTTGCCGTCTTGGACTACCTTAAGAACCATCCAAAGGTAGAGAAGCTTCACCACCCCTCACTCCCAGATGATCCCAGCCACGGCCTGTACAAGAAATATTTCCCGAATGGCGCCGGCTCGATTTTCACCTTCGAGATCAAGGGGGGAGTCACGGAGGCGCAGGAATTCATAGACAGACTGGAAATATTCTCGCTTCTGGCAAACGTAGCCGACATGAAGTCGCTCGTCATTCACCCGGCAACGACGACGCATTCCCAGTTGAGCCCGGAAGAGCTGCTGGAACAGGGCATCAAGCCAAATACAGTCCGCCTGTCCATCGGTACCGAGAACATAAAAGACATCATTGCTGATCTGGAGCAGGCATTCGCGTAAGATAGAAGTGGCAAACGGCGGATGGAAGTGTTATGATTGCGGCAAGCGGCGGCGCGGACAGTTCCGTCGCCGCTTATATTTGTAATATTCGGAAACAAAGGGCCTGAAGGGCAAAGCGTAAAAGCAAGAAAGAAGTGGCAAATGACGGATAGACGTGTTATGATTGCGATGAGCGGCGGCGTGGACAGTTCCGTCGCCGCTTGTCTGCTTAAAGAGAGCGGGCACTCATGCACAGGCGTGACGATGAAGCTCTTCGCAAATGAGGACATCGGCGCTTCGGGCGACGATGTCTGTTGTTCTTTAAGCGGTTCGCTGGACGCGCGAAGCGTGGCCGCTAAGGTCGGGTTTCCTCACTATGTATTCAACTTTTCGCGCGAATTCGACGAACACGTTATAGGCAGGTTCATCGGCGAATATGAAAACGGGCGCACTCCAAACCCTTGCATAGACTGCAACCGCTTTTTAAAATTCGAAAAATTGTTTCAAACGGCAAGGCAGACGGGATGCGATTACATAGCCACAGGGCATTACGCGAGGATAGAGCGGGACGGGCATAGCGGGAGATATCTGCTGAAAAAAGCCCTGGACAGGACAAAGGATCAGAGCTATGTTTTATACATGCTATCCCAGGAACAGCTCTCTCGGACGCTTTTCCCGCTGGGCGGCCTCAGGAAAAGCGAAGTCCGCCGGATAGCGGAGGATCGTGGCTTCATTAACTCGCGGAAGCCGGAGAGCCAGGATATATGCTTTGTCCCGGAGGGGAAATACGCCGACTTTATCGAGAGGCGGACAGGACGGAAGAGCGAGCCTGGAGATTTCATCGACGAATCCGGCAAGATTATAGGACGTCACAGAGGGCTTATCCGCTACACAATCGGCCAGCGCCGAGGGTTGGGGATCCCGAATCCCGAAAGGTTTTTCGTGCGGAAAAAGAACGTCCGGGACAATACCATTACGCTGTGCGAAGAGGCATCGCTTTACGCTAACGCCGTCTTCGCCGACAATTTCAACCTGATATCGCGCGCCGCGCCACACGGGCCAGTCAGGGTTCTGGCGATGACGCGATACCGTCAGAAGGAATGCGCGGCCACGGTCGAGTGGACGGACGCTGACAGAGTGAAGGTGACGTTCGACGAGCCTCAGCGGGCGGCAGCGCCTGGTCAGGCGATAGTGCTGTATGAGCTCCTCGACGGGGATACCGTTCTCGGAGGAGGCACGATAGTTTAACGTGTGCCATAGAGGTGACAAAACATGATAGATAAATTAACGCGCGAAATGAATCTGAGCGACGGGGAGCTTGCGGAGCTTATCGCCACGGACAGGCATGACGCGGAATTGGCGCGAAATGCCGACAGGGTGCGTCAGAGCGTCTACGGGAAGGACGTCTACATACGCGGCCTCATCGAATTTTCCAACTACTGCAAAAACAACTGCTTCTACTGCGGCATCAGGCAGAGCAACGAGGCCGTAAAACGCTACAGGCTGAGCAAGGAGCAGATACTTTCCTGCTGCGACGAGGGCTACGGGCTGGGATTCCGGACATTCGTCCTGCAAGGCGGGGAAGATCCTTATTACACGGACGAATTGATGTGCGAAATAGTGTCCCTCATAAAAGCGCGTCATGGCGACTGCGCCATCACGCTGTCGCTCGGCGAGAGGCCCAAGGCGAGCTATCAGGCGATCTTCGACGCGGGGGCGGATCGCTATCTGCTCCGGCATGAGACGGCGGATGAGACGCACTACCGGATGCTTCACCCGGAGTCCATGAGCCTGGCGAATCGCAAGGAGTGCCTTTGGAATTTAAAAGAGATCGGATACCAGGTAGGCGCCGGGTTTATGGTCGGCTCGCCCTATCAGACGGTCTCCAGCATCATTGCCGATATCCGCTTCCTGCAGGAGCTGCGCCCGGCAATGATAGGCATAGGGCCATACATCACGCACAAAGAGACGCCGTTTAAGGACTTCAAGAGCGGCTCGCTCGAACTGTCGCTCAGGCTGTTATCCATCATCAGGCTGATGTTCCCTTACGCGCTCCTGCCGGCCACGACCGCGCTCGGCACCATAGCGCCCAACGGCAGGGAACTTGGCCTGACGCACGGGGCAAACGTCGTCATGCCCAATCTGTCGCCCGTCGGCGTCAGAAAGCTCTACGAGCTTTACGAGGACAAAATATGCACAGGCGAGGAGGCGGCGGAGTGCCGTTTCTGCCTGGACAGGCGCGTTGCCAGCACAGGCTACGCCATAGCCGTTCACAGAGGGGACGTAAAAGACGCGCAACAGGAAGTATTGGCCGCGATTGGCGAATAGGAGGGGCATCAGTGGATAAATACGATGATCTCAAGCGATATCTGGCCGAACTCGGAAGCGTGGCTATCGCCTTTTCCGGCGGCGTTGACTCGACATTCCTTCTCAAAACGGCTCACGACGTGCTGGGCGATAAAGCCATAGCCGTCACGGCCCGCTCCCGCTCATTTCCAGAGCGCGAGCTGAACGAAGCGAGGGCCTTTTGCGAAAGCGAGGGCATAACTCACGTCATCTGCGACTCCGAGGAGCTGGAAATAGACGGCTTCTCGCAAAACCCGGCGAACAGGTGTTATCTGTGCAAGAACGAGCTGTTCGAAAAAATCTGGGCTGTAGCTCGGGAAAATGGAATTGCATACGTCGCGGAAGGCTCCAATACGGACGACGACGGCGATTACCGCCCCGGCCTTGCCGCTGTCCGCGAGCAGGGGGTCAAAAGCCCTCTGCGCCACGCCGGGCTATGCAAAAAAGAGATACGCGGCCTGTCGAAAGAACTCGGATTGCCGACATGGGACAAACAGCCGTTCGCCTGCCTTTCGTCGCGCTTCCCATACGGCGAGAGCATCACGCCGGAACGGCTCGCGATGATTGACCGCGCCGAGCAGTTCCTTCTGGATATGGGGCTGCGTCAGCTCCGGGTAAGGCATCACGGCACGATCGCCAGGATAGAGACGGACGAGGACGGCTTTAACGCGCTTTTCGATCAAACCGTCCGTGAGCGGATTTACAGCGAGTTCCGCGAAATAGGCTTCGCTTATGTCGCGCTCGATCTTCTCGGATACAGAACGGGAAGCATGAACGAAACCCTGCCGGCAAGCGAGGCCGTGCGATGAAGCGCCTGAAAACCGCGGTAGTCGGAGCGGGAATTTACGGGATAAATCACCTGCAAGCGTACAAACACAGCGCCGACGCGGAACTCACGGCGGTATGCGACATCAACCCGCAAATCCGCGAGCGGGTGGGCGCGGAGTATGGCATAAGGACGTATTCCCGCGTGGAGGACATGCTTGAGCGCGAGGATATCGACGCGGTCTCCATAGCGACGCCGGACTGCTTTCACGCGGCACCGGCGATAGCGGCCATCATGAGCGGCAAGGACATCCTGATAGAAAAACCGCTCGCGACGACTCTCTCGGACGCCCGCGCCATAATAAGCGCCGCAAGGGAATTCGGCGCCAGAGTCGCGGTCGACTATCACAAACGCTGGGATCCAGCAGCGATCCAGATACGCAACGAGCTGTCAAAGCCTTCGGCCGGGAAGCCCATTCGCGGGTACATGAACATGGACGACATAATAGACGTGCCCACGAAATGGTTCAGCTGGTCAAGGAACTCATCCCCCGCGCACTTCCTCGGCACTCACTGCTACGACCAGATCCGCTGGTTCATGGGCTGCGAGGTCACGGAGGTTTACGCCGTGGGCACGAAGGAACTGCTCAAGTCCAAGGGCATAGACACCTACGACACGGTACAGGCGTTCCTCAAGATGGAGAACGGCTGCTGGTGGACGGTCGAGACAGGCTGGATATATCCTTCCGGTTTCGCGAAGAACAACGACGGGCGCACGCAGATTCTCTGCGAGAACGCGCTGCTTCGGTCGGACAGCCAGAACAGGGGTGTCGAGATCTTTGACGGCACAAAGTACGGCACGCCGAACCCGTATTTCATGCGTGAGTCGGACGGACATCCATTCGGATTCGGCATAGAGCCTATCAACGACTTCATCCGCTGCCTGCTGGATAACAAACCGTTTATCGCCGACGCGCGTGACGGCCTGGAGGCGGAAAAGATCGCGGAGGCAGTGCATAAGAGCCTTGAAACGGGGACGAAAGTCATGATAGAGAGAGAAGCCTGACGTGGGCGGCGCCTATGTGAAGCCGCTGCGATACGGGATTATCAGCACAGCGTCCATCGTGCCGCGATTCATAGCCGCCCTGCGCGAGAGCGGCAGCGGGGATGCCGTCGCGATCGCGTCGCGCAGCGCCGATAAAGCCGCCCTCAATGCCGCCGAGTGGGACATCGCAAGAAGCTACGGGAGCTACGACGAGCTGGCGGCGGACGACAGCATCGACGTCGTCTATGTAGCACCGATAAACAGCGAGCATTACAGATGCGCGAAGATGGCGCTGGAGCACGGGCGGCATGTCGTGTGCGAAAAGCCCTTCACGCTGAGAAGTTCCGAAGCGAGGGAGCTTTTCGCGATCGCCAGGGAACGCGGGCTTTTTATCGCGGAAGCCCAGAAAGCGGTATTCCTTCCGGTAATGAGCGACATAAAGCGCCTTCTCGCCTCTGAACGCCTCGGCCGCGCGCACTTCATGGACATGACAAGTTCCTGCAGCCCGTCCTACAACGAATGGCTTCACTCGCGTGAGGCCGGGGGCGGCGCTCTTTACGGCAACGCCGGCTACGCGATCCACATCGCTAAATTCATATTTGGCGCCGGCATCACGGCATATTCAGGGCTCTGCACGAAGGGCGACTCCGCCGTTGACGAGCAGTGCGCCCTGTGCCTGCGCCTCGGCAATGGCATAATGGCTATAAGCAAGATATCAACGAACGTCATGGCGGAGAATAAAGCCGTAATATATTGCGACAAGGGCCGCATAGAGATAGCGGACTACTGGAAGGCGCGATACGCGACGGTCCGCTTCAATTCCGGAGATATCCAGACGCTGGGGGAACCGTGCGATCACGAGCTTATCTACGAGATAGAACACTTCAACCGCTGCATCAGGGACGGCCTCCCGCAAAGCCCTATAATGGACGAAGCCGCGACGGTAAGCGCCATAGAGATAATGGAAGACATTCAAAAGGGCTGGTCGTATAGCGATATTTAAATAAAAGGCCTGAAGTTAAAACCGTTGAAAGCGCTTATTGCAAGGACGCGGAACATTTGCCACGTAGCGTTCTTTTGTTAACGCGCTATAACAAAGCCAAGCCGCGTTTTCATAAATGCGCGTCAAAAACACCCCATCGACCGAGGACATAAACCATCCATCAATAAATCCGACCTATGACGCGCTTTCGCGCTTCTGAAGAAGCACCGCGCCTATCACTATGAAGCCCTTGAACGCTTCCCTCAGGAATGGCGGGACGCCCAGAAGATTGAGCAGATTGTTCATGACGGCTATGATGAGCGTCCCGAAGACGGTTCCTAGGATAAAGCCCCTGCCGCCCATCATGCTTGTGCCGCCGACTATGACGGCTGAGATGGCGTCCATCTCGTTGCCGCTTCCGGCGTTCGCGTAGTCCATCGAGCCTATGCGCGCAACCTGCAGTATCGCGGAAAACGCGACCATTACCCCTATGAGCGTGTAGACCATGCGCTTCACCCTCTGCACGTTCACGCCGGAAAGCCGCGCGGCCCGTTCGTTAGAGCCGACAGCGATCACTTGGCGGCCGAACGCGGTGCGCTTTGAGATTATATAAAATATCACCGCGAAGAAAAGCCAGTACAAAATGGGCATGACGAGCTGCCCCGCTACAGGGAAGCTCGCTATCTGCAGGAAGCCCCTCGGCACCTGCGGGGTGTAGCCCTGCATGAAGTGCTGCGTGACGCTGCGGCAGATCTTCATCGTGCCAAGCGTGGCTATGAACGGCGGCAGCTTGCCTTTCGTGACGAGCAGCCCGGTTATCTCGCCCAAGAGGGCGCCGAAAGCGACTCCGGCCGCTATGGCTACGATATAGGCCGGTATGCCGGCTATGCCGATCTTGAGAAGGACTCCGTTCGGCCCTGTGTCTATCAGGACCATGACGACAGCGCCTATAGCCACGAGCGTCGAGCCCACAGCAAGATCTATGCCGCCTGAAATTATGACGAACGTCATGCCGAGCGATATTATACCGATCCCGGCGTTGTTCCGCAGTATGTTGTTCCAGTTCATGAACCATCTGAGCAGCCAGTCGCCGAATGACGGGAAGTCAAACCCAAGCGCCAGCGTCTGGAGAACCACCATAACCGCCAGAACGACGCCGGTGCTGAAAAGCGGGCGGCCGCTCCAGCTTTGCACAAACCAGGAGACAAAATTTTGTTTTTCAGTTTCCGCATCAAGATTCATGGAAGCCCTCCAGTCGCTAACCTCATTATGTTGTGCTCGTTCATCTCGCTGCCGGACGTTTCCCCCATCACAGTGCCATGATACATGACAATCGCCCTGTCGCAGACGCGGATAACCTCCTGCGCCTCGCTCGACAGCACTATGACGGCTACCCCCTCGTCCGCGAGGCTCATGATGATATCGTATATCTCTTCCTTCGCGCCTACGTCCACGCCCTGAGTCGGGTTGTCGAGAATAAGCACTTTCGGGTTGGAGGAGAGCCACTTCGAAAGCACGACTTTCTGCTGATTGCCGCCAGAGAGGCTCGTCACGATGTCGGTCTTCCGCCCCATCTTTATGCGGAGCCTGCGCGCCTGCTCCTCGAAGAGACTGTCCTGACGCGCCCTGTCAATGAAGCCGAGCCTCGATATGATCGGCCATATCGTGATCGACGCGTTTTCGAGTATGTCCATGTCCTTTATGATCCCGTTTTCCTTGCGGTTGCGCGGCAAATAGGCTATGCCGTAGCCAAGGGCCTGAGTCGTGCCGCGGAGCTTTACCGGCATGTCCTCGATGTATATCTGCCCCGTATAGTCGCTGCCGGCGCCAAAAATAGAAAGGAAAAGCTCGCTGCGCCCGTCGCCCAGAAGGCCCGTCACCCCCAGAACCTCGCCCGCTCGGACATCGAAGCTGACGCCGGAAAAGTGAACGGAGTCGGAAAGGCACTCCCCCCTAAGCACGCTCTTCCCAAGGCCGCGTTTATGCTGCAACGTTTCCGTGCGGACATCATGCCCCACCATATAGCGGGCGAGATCGTCCGTCGTCACATCCGAAACCGCGCCCTCAGCGACCATCCTTCCGTCCCTCAGCACGGCGTAGCGCGTGCATAGCTGCATGACCTCGCGGAGCTTGTGCGAGATGAAGACGATGCCTACGCCCTGCCCGCTCAATGTCCGCATCATCCGGAACACCCGCTCTATCTCAGTGTCCGTGAGCGATGTCGTCGGTTCGTCCATTATTATTAAAGACGCGTTCATCATGACAGCCCTGGTTATTTCAACGATCTGCTTGTACGACGCGTCAAGGCTTCTGACCATGACGGACGGGTCGAGATCCATCCCCATCCTCTGAAACATTTCCTCCGTCTCGCGCCTCATGCGCTCCAGATCGAGCAGGCCGAACATTCCTCCGTTCCGAGCGCTTTTCCCGCCGACGCGCTGCTCTCTGCCTATGAACATATTTTCATAAACGGGAAGGTCGTTTATGAGGTTCAGCTCCTGATGAATGAAGGCTATGCCCGCGTTGAGCGAGTCGGCAGGCTTAGAAAACTTACGTCTTTCCCCGTTGATATATATCTCGCCCGAGTCAGCAGGAAACACGCCTCCCAGGACGTTCATCAATGTCGACTTTCCGGCGCCGTTTTCCCCCAAAAGAGCGCAGATCTCACCGCCTGATAGCGCAAAATCGACGTCCTTCAATGCCATATTCGGGCCAAAGGCCTTGTTTATGCCCTTCATTTCCAGTTTCGTAGGCACTCACGCTCCTGTGTTTCGGCTTGTCCCAATTATAACATGATATGCCTCTCAGGCAGCCATGACGCGAAACAGCCAGCCGCCAAACACGTGGATAACGCTCTCCGCCGCCTGAAACGGCTGCATCTTGAAGTTAAGGAAACGCTGATTAATTCGCCTAAATGACATTCAACGTTTAAGAGCCCAGTTGTTGCAAGGGTTGAAATCTTCACCCTTTAGGCCCCTAACGATAAATCAGCCTTTCCTTAAACTTTCATCGTTCAGCTCACACTATCTCTATTTCTTCGGCCGCGGCGATGCCTGACTCTATGTGAAAGGCCCTCATCACCGGCGTCTCGGAAGCCAGCGATATAATAAGGTAACTCGCGGACGGGTCGAGGGCTAGGCGGATGTCCTCATCGGAGGGGCGGGCAGGGGTATTGGGATGAGAGTGGAAGTTGCCGAGCGGGACAAGACCGCTCTTGCGCATATCCAGGATAGCGCGGAGCTGTTCATGCGGCTCGATGGTAAAGTGTTCTTCACTGGAGTCGATGTTGGTAAGCGGGTACACGCGTTCGACAATTTTCACGAAGCCCTCTACCCGCCCTGCTATCAAGCCGCAGGATTCGTTGGGCAATCCCGACCTCGCGTGGCCCTCAATAACGCCGTAATCACGCCTTGCGATCCGCAGCCTGTAGCCGCTGTTCGTGCCGCTCACGGCGCTATATCGCACACGGGCGCGGCGTAGTCGAAAGGCGCCGTTATGGATGGGCGGTCTCCGCAGACTTGACATTCCCTTCTCCTATGGAGCCGCACTTTCCTGAACTCCATCCGGAGCGCGTCACAGGTGAGGAGCGAGCCGGTTAGCAAATTTCCCGCGCCTGTTATGAATTTAACCGCTTCCATCGCCTGGAGGCTGCCAATCACTCCGCCCATAGCCCCAATGACCCCGGCCTGGCTGCAAGTGGGCACGGCATCCGGAGGAGGGGGCGAATCAAAGATGCAGCGGTAGCATGGCCCATTTCCGGGAACATAGGTAAAGAGCTGGCCCTGAAAACGGATTATGCCCGCATGAGAAAAGGGCTTCCGGGCGATGACACACGCATCGTTGATAAGGAACTTCGCGGCGAAATTGTCAGTCCCGTCAATGACGAAGTCGTAATCAGCCATCAGATCCATCACGTTGGCGGCTGAGACATACGTCTGATACGCGTTGACCTTTATTTCTGGGTTGATTCGCTCCATCGAGGCGCGGGCGGATTCTGCCTTTGGCTTCCCTATATCCGGCGTTCCGTGTATGATCTGCCTTTGCAGATTGGATAGTTCGACAGCGTCCGCGTCCGCAATCCCCAGGACGCCGACCCCGGCGGCGGCGAGATACATGGCGGCGGGCGCGCCAAGACCTCCCGCGCCAATTATCAGGACACGCGCTTTCAGCAGGCGATCCTGACCTTTCACGCCTACTTCGCGCAGGATAATATGCCTGGAGTATCGCTCCAGCTGTTCGTTTGAAAAGGAAGACATCAAATCCCTCCGCCCATGAAGTACAGGAACTCGACGCTGTCATTTTCACTCAGCACCGTGTCGGCAAACTCCGCGTTTTTCACGAACTCCTCATTCACCGAGACAGTGACGTACATTTGTGCCTCCACGTTTTCCGCTTCGATGAGAGATTGTACGGTCAAACCTTCCGGATACTCTTTTTTTACCCCGGATACAATTATGTTCATTACGTCTTCCCCTTTCGCTGTCAGCCAACCTTCCTCACGATCAGGCTGTACGTGCCGTCCCTGTTATCCAGCAGTTTCAGGATCTTATGCCCTTCTTCCTTGACGCTGCGCGGGACGTTTTGAACAGGTTCTCCATCGTTCATACGTATCGAGGCCACTTGTCCGTCCGTCAAGTCCTCAAGCGCCACCTTTGCCTTGACGAAAGTGATGGGACACACCACGTCGGTTATGTCAACCGTCAGGTCAATACCGAAATCAGCTGCCGCATTATCCATCTGCGTGCGCCTTCGCTATCGCGTCACTAAAGGTATCCCACCCGACGCGCTCTATTGCGGCGCGAAAACGCTCTCCCGGGTGTGCGTGTTCGGCAAAAAAATCAACCGCGGCGTCAGCCAGGCGGAAAAGGGACGTTTTGTCAGCCGTGATCGGCACCAACTCCTTACCCTTGGCGATTTTGTTTCCGAAAGTGCCGCCAAAGGAAACGATATAGCCGGGTTCCCCCTGCCAAGCCCCAGACGGGCACGATTTAACGCATCTCCCGCAGTAATTGCATGATACTTTCTCCAATTCGATAGAACTCTCTGATATTTTTATCGCATTTTGGCGGCACGCCTTGACGCACACGCCACAGAGCGTACACAAGCCTTTCTCCCACTTTATAAGGTAAGCGCCTTTAATCCCAAGGTCATTCTCCTCCGCCTTGAGGCAATTGTTCTGACAGCCCGTGACACCGAATTTAAACTTATGGGGCAGCCCTCTGCCGAAATACCTCTCGGAAATTTCTACGGCGAGCTGGTAGGTCGCTATACATCCGCTCGGGCAGATGTCGCTTCCCTGACACGCCGTGACGGTGCGTACCCTGGGGCCGCACACTCCCGTATGCACCCCTCCGTCGAGCAGTTCAGATTTTACAGCGTCTATATCCTTCAGTTTTATAAACGGTATTTCCACGCCCTGCCGCGAAGTCAGGTGTACGCGCCCCGCGCCGAACTTTACGGCGACATTGGCTATCGCGAACAACTGCTCCGCGGTGAGGTTCCCGCCTATTACCTTGAGACGCAACGAAAAGTTGTCTTTCTGCTTCTGGCGCATGAAACCGCCATTTTTAAGGGCCTTGTAGTCAACCGCCGTCATACCTCCACCTCTTCCGCGAATAATAATCAATCGGCGCCAATACCGGACATTAAAACATATTAAACTGATAGGTATATTGCATCATTGCGGATATTATAATGCCGCCTGTATTTTGTCAAGGACGTTTGTCGTTGTGTGTCGTTGAGAAACCATGGGTTGGGGTACTTGAAAATGGTTCTGAGAATGGTGATATTGCCGATTCAAGCAAAATCGAATTTTCACCCGTTGGGTGAAAAAGTAAAATCTCTTGAACCCAGAAATAGACTACATCCACAGGATTTTCAACTCATCAATCTGTGTTTCGAGGTGGGCGGCGGCACCTTGACATAAAGATAAACCGCGGATATGATTGCTCCCGTGAATTCGAGGAGCGTAGCTTAAGCTCCTCCGTCGTTTCCATGTCGGGGCGTAGCGCAGTCTGGTTAGCGCACCTGCTTTGGGAGCAGGGGGTCGAAGGTTCGAATCCTTTCGCCCCGACCAGTAGAGTAAACTGGATAAGCGGGAATAGCTCAGCTGGCTAGAGCGATGGCCTTCCAAGCCGTAGGTCGCGGGTTCGAATCCCGTTTCCCGCTCCAATCAATCCAACTCAATTCGATACCGTCTAAAATGAACAGGAAACCCGCCCGCAAGGCGGGTTTTTGGCGCTCGCCTCTGTTCTGCTCCAATCTATCGGATCGGTGCCATGATATGGCTGTCTGGCAGGCATGACACGAAACGGCCGGCCTCTGTCGCGCGGGGGCCGGCCGTTTTTTCGGTTCAGCGGCAACTATTCAACTACGCCTGTCAATAAGGCGACGTCGGGTCTATGAATTTCTCGTAATTCGTGCGGTCGACTATCGTGGTCGGGATGATCTTTACCGGGTCGACTTTTTTGCCGTCGAGCAAGTCCACCGCCATGTTGACCGCGTCCATGACCATCATCGGGCTGTAGAGCGCGCTCTGTATCCAGATGCTATTGTCCTCCGGCATCATCTTGAAGTACTCCTGGCAGCCGCCGCCGCCCGTCACGACCTTGATGTCAGAGCGCTTGGCCTCTTTTATGGCCTGCAGCACCCCTATGGAGGTTTCGTCGTCCATGGAGTAAACGGCGTCGATCTTATTGTTCGCGGTTAGGATGTCTGCGAAGTCCCGCAGCCCGTCCTCACGGGTGAACTTTGTCGCGTAGGTGGAGATTTTGAGGTTGGGGGCGATGTTTTTAACAGTGTCTAGGAAACCCTTCTTGCGGAGCTCTGAGACAGAGCCGGACGTAGGCACCTCAAGTATCACCACGGTCGCATCCTTGCCCACTTTGCCGACAATGTAATTAGCGCCCTGAACGCCCATGTCCTCGTTGTTGCCAGATACGCGATAGACTCCCTTGGCGTTGATCTCTATGTCGAAGTTTACGACCTTTATGCCCCTGTCAATAGCGGCCTGGATAGGAACTTCCATCCCCGCCCACTGAGGAAACGCGATGATGGCCTGCGCGCCCCAGCTCTCCAGATCGTCAAGCTGAGACGTCATCTGCTCCGCGTTTTCGCTCGTGTACATGGTGTAAGCCGCTTTATTTTCCGCCACGAGCTCCTTGCAGCGCTGTTCCGCGTAATAAGCGACGCCCGCGACCCATCCGTGCGTGACGGCCGGTGCGAGTATGCCGATCTTATATGGCGCCGCGGACGCAGGGCCTACGCCGCCCCCGATAACCAACCCGCATATCGTTACGATAGCAAGCAAAACAACAACCACTCTTTTCATTGCGCAGACCTCCTAAGATTTTATTGAATTTTTGGGTAACATAGGCAACAAAATCAGGTTATCACGTGAGAAAAATTTTGTCAACGCGAGAGCAGGGGCGAGGAGCAGGGGCGTAACGTAGGAGAGGACCTGCGCCTTCTCCCCAATGTCGCCAATGCCCCTCACGGCAGCTCCCTCACGGTGGATCTGGCAAAAAATCTCGGCAGGTGAAAATTCGGCCGTTCGGATTCGATCGGGCTGAACGCCATATAATGCTCTATCTCGGGGGTTTCTGAAATTTTATAGAAGTTGCAGAAGAAAACGTCATCGGGCTTATATTCATCAATCCCGGCAAGGCGCCTCAAAAGCGGCAGAGGCACGAGAAACTCGGCTTCCCAGCAACCCTGAAAAATACGCGCGCTCACGCCCGTAGCCTCCATCTCCTCTGGAAGCAACGGCATCCGTCCCTTCCTGCCGCGCCCCGTCTTCGCGTACATCGCTCCGTTCGCGTTAATCTCGAAGTTAAAATAAAGGCCGCCGTCGTCAGGCCTGTAATCCTCCCCAGGCGAGGCTGGCGCGTCCGGGAAGGCGAAAAACGCCTCGACCGCGCTGTCACGGCAAACCATATCCATGTGGTTCGTCATCGTGCGGAGCGGGTCAGGGTCGTTCGAGGTCATCCGGACGAAAAGGCCCTTGCCGCTCACGTACCCCATCCGCCCCTCGGTAGCCGGAGCGATCTTGCTGTCCCACAGCACGTTATCGACGCGGAATAGGGGGCAGCTATCCAGCATCTCCTTCGACTCAATGATGTACGTGTCATATGTTTTCATCCGGCTTCCACCTCTTACTATAAACGGGGCCTCGGCTATGGAGGCCCCGCGTTCACGCGCTGCGCCCTCGGGAACAGCGCGCGTTTTTATCGTCCGATTAGGCTACGGGGAAGCGCCCATTAATCCGCGAAACGCATTTTAGGCGTCCGGGAATATAGCGCGGTCAAAGCTTTTTCTTAAGCTCGTCCGCTACGTGCTGAACCTGGGTGCCAACCACGATCTGAACGCTCGTTTTGCTCGGGCGGAGAACGGCGGTCACGCCGGACGACTTGATCTTCTTTTCGTCGACGGCCACGTAGTCGATGACTTCCACGCGAAGCCTCGTTATGCAGTTATCGAATGTCTTTATGTTGGACGGGCCGCCGAGGCCTTCCAGTATGGCGGCGGCCACTGCGGCAAAGTCGCGCGCGTCAAGCTGTATTTGCCCTTCCGCGGCGAAATCGTCCAATTCGCGGCCCGGCGTCTTGAGGTCGAATTTGGCTATGACAGCGCGGAAGAGCACGTAGTAGATCACAAAGAAAGCGATGCCGACCGGGATCACTATCCAGGGATTCAACGCGAGGGGCGTCTTCCAGCTCAGAACGAGATCTATGAGCCCAGCGCTGAAGTTGAAGCCCGCGCGGCACGGAAGCATGGCCACGATAGCGCCGGAAACGCCAGTGAGGACGGCATGCAGCACGTACAGCACCGGGGCGAGGAACATGAATCCGAATTCGAGCGGCTCGGTAACGCCCGTGAAGAACGAGGCGAATGCCGCGGAGAGCAGAAGCCCTGCCGCTACTTTTTTCTGCGACGTTTTTGCCGTGTGGTACATAGCGAGCGCCGCGCCCGGCAAACCGAACATCATTATTGGGAAGAATCCCGTCATATACATGCCGGTGACTCCCTTAACGCCGGTGCCGGCCCAGAAATTCCCGAGATCGTTTATGCCGGCCACGTCGAACCAGAAAACGGAGTTAAGCGCGTGATGCAGCCCCAATGGGATCAAAAGCCTGTTCAGAAAGGCGTAGACCCCGGCGCCTATCGCGCCCAGGTTCGAGACAGTCTTTCCGAAAGAGACGAGGCCCGTGTATATGACAGGCCAGGCGACGAACATTACAGCAGCCACGACTATCGTCACGCCGCCCGTCACGATCGCCACGCTGCGTTTGCCGCTAAAAAACGCGAGAGCGTCAGGCAGTTTCGTATTTTTGAATCTGTTGTAACACATCATTCCTATAATGCCGCAGAGAATGCCGACGAACTGATTGTTGATCTTGGCAAAAGCAGCGTTCACTTCCTCTATCGGGATGCCCTTGAACATGCTTACAGCGCTCGGAGAGAGCAGCGTCTGCATCATCAGCCATGATACGAGACCTGCCAAGGCCGCGGTTCCGTCGTTGTCATCCGACATCCCTATGGCAACGCCGATTGCGAACAGAATTGGCATACTGTCTATAAGAGCGGCGCCGGCCTTGATAAGAAAAGCGGCTACGATGTTGTTGCTGCCCCATCCCGAGGGATCCAGCCAGTATCCTATGCCCATGAAAATAGCGGCTATCGGAAGGCAGGCAACCGGCAACATCAGAGATTTTCCGAGTCTTTGCAGTATCTTCATCATGATGATTTCTCACATCCTTAACAATGATTTTTTAAAAACGCCTGACCTCTGTTCCTATCACATCATTTAAGCGGCAGCCATCGGCATCCCCCCGTTTCATGCTTTTTTGCCGCATAGATAAATTTTGGGCGTAGCATTGCGTTGCGCTATTCCGATTCTAAATCAAATTATGGTTCATTTGATTTAGAATTGGAATAAAAGGCGCCAAAAAATGGCACGAATCCTTTAGAGTGTGGGCACAGCCCATACAGGCTTGCCGGTCAGGCCAGGAAAAACCTTCCCGCCGCGACTCCTATGACCGCGCCGATCAATACGTCGCTCGGGTAATGGACGTAAAGATACATTCTGGAAAACGATATGAGAGACGCTAAGAAGAACGACGCGGCGCCCAGAAAACCGCCCGTCTGGCAGACCGTCACAGCCGCCGCAAAAGAGGTGAGCGTGTGGCAGGACGGAAAAGAGGAATCCACAGGACGCTTTAGAAGAAGCGGCAATGAGAAATTCAGGTTGCAGGGCCGCGTCCTCCTGAAAATCGGCTTTATTGCAAGGTTTCCCACCGCGGCGCATATCACGACGCAAAACACCAGTGCAAAACCCGCGTGCCTTGTTTTCTCGCGACAGAGCAAAAGAAAAGAAATGAGAAGCCACAGAGCGCCGCCGTCTCCCATGCGCGTTGACCAAAGCATGAGTCTATCCATGCGCCTCGTTTTCAAATGCTGCTGTATCCACTCCATAACGGACTTATCGAACTTTACAACCGTGAGCAATGCGCACTCACCCTGCCTTCCACTGATATGGGTAGTATTATATCAGGATATGCCAAAAGCACACGCGAAAATGCACATGAAATAACCAAAGTCATATTTATAAAATATGCGCGCTTACGCGCCGGAAAGGGTTAAATCAGCAATTCTCCTGATATACGCTACATGTACTGGCATCTGCCGCGGCGGTCAGTCCACGTCTCTCATAGGATCATACGTGTCCATTATAATGGAGTCCATCGCGCCCGGTGGCGGTCCCCACTCGCCGTATTCCTCCCGGACCGGGCTATCATAGCCGCCAAAGCTCGGCAGGTTTTTCGGGATCATCATAGAACCCTTGGGCATCATGAGCAGCGCGTAGGGAAGAGGGCGCTCCTTGCCGTCGGAGGGCAAGTTTATCGTAAGGCCGCGCCAGACGAGCTGAGACGAGCCTCCGCCGTCCATGTTGATGGCGTTAACGAGCCCGAGCGATCTGGCGATCCAGCGCGTTTCCTCAATCGTCGCGCCCCTGCTGTGCAGGTTATTGCGCCCGTCAATCACGGCCCAGAACATCCTGCTGCCGTCGCTCCCCATTATCGTTCTGGGGTGGCGCTTATCCAGGATATCCGGCTTGAACGTCTCCGGGTTATTTATGAACTGCCCGTTTCGCATCAGCATCGGGCCGGCCTGTATCAGATCCGAGCAGGCGGAAAAAGCCGGCGTCTCCCAATCAGTGAGGATATTCACTTGAGATCCGGGCTCAAGGCCGTCAAGAAGGCTTCGCGAGTTTCCACGGGCCAATATTACGAAACCGTCCCTTGGAATTATGCGGTTTCCCGCGGAAATTTCCCTGCGCTCGGCGACGACGCCTTCGCGCACTACTATCTCCAGAGCGTCTAAAGCCGTGCCCATAGACGAAATAGCCACGCCCGGCGTGTATAGAGCCGCCTCATTGGGCGGCGGCGGGACGTTGAACTTTGAGAACTCGACGTAACCGCTTGGAGTGAACACGCCGATTCTGGCGTTCCCTCCGCCAAAAACCAGCAGATTTTCCGCGTTGTCCCAGCCGACCGCGGAGCGCCCCGGCAGCGGTTTGCCCGCGTGCAGGCCGTCCTGGAGCATCGTCCCCAGCGGGCGGCCCTCCGCGAAAAACCCGCCGTTTACCGCCGCTATCGCGTCATACGAGTTCGATATCTCCGTGATCGGCGCTCTCCCAGCGCCGATTCCCAGGGGCCCCGCGAACGCTATCCTGGCATCCGCCGCGTCCTGGTGAACCGCGAGGGCGGCGACAAAGAGCGGCTCGCAAAGCGGCGAAGCGAGCGGGTTTCCTCCCTTGGGGTGATCGTTAGGGACGCCCGGCATAGCGACCCCCTGCCTGTAAATGACGAGATCGACCCCGCTGTAGCTCAAGACCCTGTTCCACCGGACAGATTTCATGCAGTTACGAACCCATGACAAAATAGCGTCCTTCCCTGAATCGGAAAGGGGCGTCATGCCGTCCAGCAGGAGCCCTTTCGGCGCCGGGGGCTGCATCTCGGAAGCGAGGAAAAAGACAGGATCTCCGGAACCGCCGAGGCCAGGGAGGCTTTCGAACGACTCGTAAAGGGAGGCCTCGAACCCCCACCCCATCATCATAAGGGCCAGCTTTACGGCCTCATGCCTGTTGATCTGCGCGTCGGGGGAAAAAGGCGTTTTTGGGATGAACCCGTATTTCATCGATGCGCCGATGGCCTTAGCGTATTTATGCGAAGCTATGATGTCCCCCGGAAGCGGGGCTTTGTCAGCATCAGGATATTTCAGCTCCGAAAAAAGAGCGCCCAGCAATTCCGCTTTTGTCGCGGCGCGGGAAACGCTTTGGGAAGTGAGAAGCAGCAGCAAAATGAAGGCTGTTTTTGCAAAACAAGCGAAAAAGCCTCTATATTTTTTATTCTTGTTCATGTTGGTTCCTTCAGCGGCCCCCTCTATATGCAAATTCACTGCCATATGATAACACATATTATGCATTTGGTTTCCGCATCGCCATAAATGCCCTGCGGCTCTGGCTTTTCGGTGCTTTTCGGTCTGCGGCGCGGCGCTTTACAGCGCGCATTTTTTGTAATATACTTTGACCGTTAGTCGAATAAGGTATCGCAGTTGGCGTTATGCGCAGGATGCGTATGTGTTCCACGCACGGAGGTGTGGGCCAATGAGGATCAACACAAACGTGATGTCGTACATGGCCTACAATGCCGTGACGAGATCGACGGGGTTGCTGGCAAAGGCGAGCGAAAAACTAGCCACGGGTTTGCGTGTAAATTCTGCCGCCGACGACGCGGCGGGTTTGGCTATATCAGAGAAGATGACCGCCCAGATCCGCGGACTCGACCAAGCCTCCAGGAACGCCCAGGACGGCATGTCCCTCCTCCAGACCGCGGAGGGCGCGCTCAACGAAATCCACTCCATGCTCCAGAGAATGAGGGAACTGGCGATACAGGCCGCGAGCGACGTCTTGACCGCCGAAGACCGCGACTACATACAGCTCGAGGTAAACGAACTCAGCCGCCAGATCACGGACATAGCCAATCAGACCCAGTTCAACAAGAAAAAGCTCTTAAACGGCGACTCGGCCATCCTGTGGAGCGCGTCCACGTCCGATATCCGCGTGCTGGTCGGCGGCACGCTGCTCAAAAAGGACATTTTCGGCCAGACGACAAACGCGGAGGGAAATTACAAGATCACGTTCGAGACGGTACAGGCCGGAACCGGGCAGGTTCAAAAATCCAACATCCTCTACCTCAAGCACGGCACTCAGGACACGAACGGGACGACGAACGAGTCCTCCGGGGTAAACAGCTTCAGCTCGCTCAACATGGTGGAGGGCGTATGGCGCGTGGACACGCGGGCGGAGCCGTTCGGCGGCGTTTATTACTACCAGGGGGATTACAACCCGTCTGACGCGACCGCTGTCGGAGCGACGCTCGAGAAAAACGGCGTTTCGGATCTTGCGCCCGGCGAATACGCGATACAGCTGTCGGACAACGTGCCGATGATGGCGACGTTCGACACAACCCAAGTGGACGACATATACCAGAGCATCCGCACGGACTCGTCGGGCGATGACATTAGAGGACTTGACACGTTCGACGCCGCGTTCGTCGCGACAAGCGGCGATAGCGTCACAGCCTCCGTTACCGGCACGATACAAAGCGATATACTACGGGGTGTGGCAGCTTCTCTTGGCACGATTGACACGTTTAACACGGATATGAACGTGTACACGTACTACGAGGTGACCGGTAGGGACGAACGGGATTTGATAACGGCTGAACTGCTACTCGATACGCAGTATATTTCGCCGCAAAACGGAGCCGTCAACCTGAACCTTGATTACCGCACTGAGGCTGGCAGCAAGATTGATATATCGCTCGACTACGCTGCGGCAGACGATGTGTTTTTTTACCAAGTCAGCGACACGTTCGACACGAACAACGAAACCCTGCTTTTTGAGTTCAAAGGCCCGGGGGGAACGCCTTTTTACAGCTTTGATGTCACTTCTTACCTTAGCGCCGGCCGTATGGATATGGACGATATAAAAGACGCGATAATGACCGCTTATTCCGCAGGGACACCTCAAATGCTTTCTGACGTCGACATTGGTGCATCGGCAATAGGAGGGACTTCAAGATACCTTGAAATAGACTTCACTGATAAAACGAATTCCGGTATTACGATGACTATAGGCGGATCTTTAGCCGCAACCCTCGGAATAGGCATCACGAACGCTACTACAGGCACTCCTCCTATTAAGTCTTCTGGATTTGTTGTGAGAGAGGAAAAATCTATTGCCGGCCTTTCAGGCCAGAATATTGACGATATTGTGAATATATTGAATGACACGAGTGGCCCTCTCGTCGGTGACGGTTTCCATGCAGAGTATAATGTTTCAGTCAACGACCCTGACAAGCGAGCCGGAACATTTAGGATTGTCAGGGATGGGGGCACTCGATCGATCATTTTCGGCGGGCCGGTTCAGGGGCAGGTGGAAACCGAACTTGGAGTAGCTGGTTTAGAGTCCGGAGGATCAGGCGGAATAACAGGCGCCGCGATAATCGATCGTCTCGGAATCACAGGTGAGGATGTGGGCGATAAATCGCTCCAGGACTTGGCCGGCATCATCAACAGTTCAATGACAGCAAATGGAGTGGCAGGGTTTAGCGCTATAGGCCATATAGACACGAATCCTGGGTACGGCAGTTCTAAGCTATCTTATTTGGAACTTCAAAATAACTCGATTTACAAGGTTGAATTGAGTGATTCCGTCAAAGGTACGCTAGCAGAACTTTTCGGTCCTTCTCCAATCTCTTTGGATAGGGATAAAGAGGAAAATGGCAACCGTGTTTTTGTCGACGAAGATATCACTATAGACATCGTACCGGGCAGTGTCGCGTCATCGATAGCGTTGCAGCTAAATAGCGCTATTTACGCCATGCTTAGCGCCGATCAACTTAGCGGTACGGGCGCTTCGTTTAGCGATGCTGTTCCGGGTATTGATTTCACTAATGCCTCTTCCGCTTACAACATCGAAATCAATGACGACGTAACCTTTGGCAAGACGTCAATAGCCTCCCTCCTCTGGGATTCGAGTACAGGAAGCAGTGTGGCTCGAAACGCCGCGACTGCTACCATCGCCAGCAATCCTCTCAGAACCACCCCTGGCAATGGTCAGATTAAGATAGACATCAATAGTTTGGATATCGCAAGTGCGCTGAATGAAATCAACTTGGCGATCGCGGTAGCCTCTACAGATTTCGACGGGGTCAAGGCAGTCTGGCTGGATACCGCGACCGGGCTTTATTACGATCCAGCGACTAATTTTTATACGGATCCATCCAATGGCGGCTATTTCAACCCAGCCGATTCGACATGGTATGACCCTAACGGCACAGCGTTGGGAACCCAACCCGCTCATCCGGATGTTTCGGCAAATGGAAACAGCGGACCGCTTGAGGGGAAAATTATTTTCATAAACGGCACGTCGAATCTGTTGACAATTAAGCAAACGAGTACCAACGCTGCTGACGGAATCAACGCGACAGGACGCGGCATATTCGCTCCAGTCGGGGACGGCGATATAGAGTTCACAATGACGGCAGGACAGCGCAGTGCGCAAAATGCTTCAAATACCTTGCAGGCCAAGGACGCGTTGAGGCTCCTTGTGGCGTGGGAGGGGAACGAGGCCGACGGGGACGACATTGGCCCGGGCAGCAGGACGGTCGAGGTGTATGAGGATTACGACAACGCGGCGCTCATGAACGCAAAGCTTGCCGAGACACTTAGTACGCCTCTCGCTGGGCTATACGAGCATTTTGTGCTTAATGGCGGGACGACAGGATCTGATTTCTCGGATGGCGACTCCTGGATGATGTTCACTAACGCGGCAAATACAGGAGGCGACTCGCTGAACGTGAAGCTGTCGGATGACCAGACGAGGAACGGCCAGGGACTCCAATCCCAGGGCATCACTTATTACTTCGACGACGGGGTGTTGGATAGGTTGAATAGTTATGGCGGTACCCCGGTCATCAACCAGATGGCTTGGGCGGGCGGAGGGCCGGGAAACCAGTATGAAAACCTCCGGCATAACATCGATATCGGTGACGGCATTTTAGGCACTGCCAGCTCAATCCTGTTCTCATACGGCGAGCGGGCGAACGGCGGCGACTTTGACGAGTGGGCCATGGACGGCTCGAACGGCAACTCCACGCCGTATTACGCGCAGGCTTACTACGGCGAACAGACCACATACCACATAGCGAGCGGCGCCGGCATCGACGACGTAGTAAAGGGCGTCCAGGTGAACAAGATGAACGACGTGAACGGATCTTTGCTGTTCATCTACCACGCGGGGTCAAATCCATTTTTTGAGGTGAAAACGAAAACAGTCAGCAGGAGCGGAGGTTCCATCGACGAGGATAGCATCACTATTAACGCGTCAATCCTTAATGGCACGCCAATTATTCTCCCCATAGGCGGAATCGCTTTTGACGGTATTTTAGTTGACACCAGCGGACTTACGGACGGCGACAAGTTCGTGATAAACGTCGCGGCGGCGGCGAAGCTGGACAGCATGGCAACTCCGTTGAACCCTTCTTTCATTAGCAACGAGAACATCTCCATCTACGCTGACCTGTCCCGTTCGGGCGGCACCGGCTGGGACAGCAAGTCGCAGTACAGGTTCGCTAACGGCGCGATGCCAGACGGCAACTACAAGGGCTTCATAATAGATAACCTTACCGGCGCTGAAAAGAGCGGCGCGCTCACTCTGAGCGTGGGTACGCTGAACACGGCAAGCGGCGTCGGGGATCCCGGGAATCCACTGTCAACCGGCGATGACGAAGCCTTTTGGATAAGGGCTGAGGTGAACAACCCGGGCAGACTTATCCCAGGCGCGAGCGGGCTCGTCACCAGCGTGTACATCAAGGATCTGGAGTAGAACGCCACGAAGGACGTAATCGACTACATCCCGGAG
>JAIROA010000098.1 GCA_031257775.1 Synergistaceae bacterium | reverse complement strand
AACTCTTGCCATCTTATCATAAACGACATCGCAAAGGCTGATATTTACTGCTTTCCCGATAGCCTAGCTGCCCTCAGGCCACTCGTAGCAACGATGAACGCAATTTTGCGATGAGCCATTATGACATATATCCACTAATTGTTCAAGTTATTTTTCATCAATTCCTAACGATGATATCCCCCAGTATATTCTCCATCGCAGCGGGATATCTAACGAAAACCCTCCGTTTTCAAACAAGTAGCTGGTTGTCAGCAGGGAATCCCAAAAACCGCCAAACCTGGGATGACACCAGAGCAAATTTCCTGCGCAAATGAAAAAAAGAATACCCAACACTCCGATATTTCTGCGCATTGGCCCCTCCGTCAAGGATAATCCACTATCGTGTTACCCGATGGCCACACTCCTCGTGGCATATGTTCCATGAAAATACTAACATGCCGAAAACGTATTGAACGTTATTGGCGTTTACAAAGCGCTTTGCGGCGCCGCTTATATGCCGAAGCAAGGATAACTTTTACGGCGATTCCGGCTGAACGATATCGGCAAAGAACAGGACGGAGATATCGTCACCACATCCCATCTCGCTCGTCTCACTCAGCCATTTTTTTAAATTTTCGGCAACTTCCAGCGGGCCATGCTCCTTAATCATATCGTAATATCCCATGCAGGATTTTTTATACTCGCCGTCGCTCGCGAAACTGTTCGCGAAGCCGTCCGTGGAGAGCATGAAGACGTATGGGTTTTCTTCCCGTTCTTCCGCGTCGCGCCGTTCCGTTATACTTATCGCTTTCTTCCACGCGTTGGGAGCGCTCAGGGAATGTGTCTCGATGCCCAAGATCTTGTCCGATGAGATTACTGGGGCGATGCCGGCGCCGTCGATCAGAACGGCGTCACCGTCCCCGATCTGGAGCGCGAAGATAAAGCCGGGCGTTATCATGAGCCCAACCAGTGTGCTCCCGTATTGTCTGTAAATCTCGGATTCGGCGGCGGCGCTGTTGCGCATGTTGTCCGCGTGGGTTTTCAAGACGCGCTTTTTCCACTCCGCTTCTATGGTCTGCGCGACTTTAGTTCCGCCGTCCCGGTTAAGGAACGTGAGCAGCGAGTCGAAATCGCCGTCGTAGCTTTTGCAATACTCCTCCATGATTTTTACAAAGGTCGCCGCCGCTATCGACGACCCGTCTTTGCTGTATGGGCAGGCGTCGCTGCCATGTCCGTCCGCTACGGCCAGAATATATGAATCGCCCCCGCCGCCCTTGAAATGACCGCAGCCGTGGCTGTCCTGACACTCCGTTCCTGAATGTCTGTGGGACGCGCCCCGTACGCTTTCCCCAAATATGACTTTCTTTTCAAAAACCTCTCGAACCATTAGAAACCCTTGCCTTTACCAGACGTCGCCGCCTGAGCCGACAGCGCTTGGGATGTCGTTTATATCGATATTCAATGGCACGCCGCCCGTTTGCGGGTCGCCTGACATGTCTCTGGGGCGGCTGGCTGGGGATGATACGATCGAGGCTACGGTGGACGCCCACTTTATCATCTGAACGAGGGCTTCCGGATTGTTTGCCTGCAGTACGAGTTCCCTGTTCCCCGTAAACTCGCACAGTACGTCGTCGTCGGCGTCCTGCCCAATGGATATGGCTATACGAACGGATTTTCTGCCCCATGGCAGACGAAGGAGCCTGTCGAGCGGTGCCTTGTAGTCGTCCGTGGGCTGCCCGTCGGAGAGCAGAACCATCACTGGCGGCAAAGCCCTGTCCGACATCGGCGGAATCGTAAGCTGGGCCGAAAGTAGATCGAACGCGCGGCCCATCTCCGTCACTCCGTTCGCGTCAAGGTCATCCCAGGCAAAGTCCTCGACTTTGACCGGATTTGTGGTAACCCATGACGCGCCGGTTGAAAATTTCAGCGTCCGCACGAGAAGCTGGGCGTTAGGATTGTTCTCGGCGGCGTCCCGCATTTCAGGGATGACCTTTTGGATCGCGAAATTTACCTTGCTTATCTTTTCGCCGTACATTGATCCAGAGCAGTCGACGATCCAGAAAAAGTGCAACGGCCTGCTCGACAGTTCGCCTCCCGGTCTTTTCAACTCCACAGCCATAATAGTAAAGCCCCCTTTGCCCGTCCCTCAGCGGAACTCCCCGATCCGCTGTCCGAAGTTTATTTTGACATCCCTGGCGATAGCCGCCGTCTTGCCGGGAGGGACTGTCGTCTGCGTCCCGTCCGGTTTGACGTATGTCCAGTTTTCCGAAGTCTCGTTCCGGATCCCCCACAAATTCGGATTATTCGGGTTCTGAACCACGACGCCAGCAATTTTAGACATGTCGTTGTCGCCGAAAAGGTGGTAGGAATACAGCTTAGTCTGGCTCGTGATCAGCACTCTGCTCCTGCCGATCACAAAAGACGCTGGAATCTTGACGGGCCCCTGGCATCGCCAGCAGGTGTGAGCGACGCTCATCATCTCTTTCTGTTCGTCGAAAAAGACCTCCGAACCGCAGGACGGGCAGACGACAATGCCGCCCATCAGGTTCGCGAACGTGTCCAGCCACTGCTTTTCCGTCACCCTCCTGTTTGGCTGTCTCAGCCCGACCGTGAAGGATTCCGTAAACAAATCGCGCAGCGACTGCGGATAGATATCCCAGTATATTATGGCGTTGTCATGGTATCCCTTGACGGGCCTGTTCGACTTGTCGTCAGGATCGAAGATGAAAATCGGCCTTTTCCCATAGAGCAGATTCATCGCGTGGATGTCCATGCACTTTATGTCGGCTTCCAGTTTTCCCTCCAACGGGTGATTCAGCATAAACATGTAAAAAAGCAGGACTGCCAGCGAGTAAAGGTCTGTGTTACGCGACGGTTTCGCGGTGCCCAGCACTATCTCCGGCGCCATAAAGCGCGGGGTGCCGTAAACGGCGCTGTCGTCCTGGCTGTTCACCGAGACGTTATCGTTATCGCAGATCAGTACGTCTCCTGTGTCCGGGTTGAAGAACAGGTTGCCGAAGGATATGTCGCGGTAGCTGTAACCCATGCTGTGGAGATTCTGATAACCCCTGGTCAGATTAAAGGCGGCGCGGCAGAGCGCGTAGAACGTCGGTTACGCCCTGCGCTTCATCATGTCGACGATGCTCTTGAAGGATTGCGGCCGAAGCGCCATAGTGTACCCGAAAGATTCGCCCGGCAAGCCTGACGCCATATCAAGCGGCCACAGGAAACTTCCGTCCGGAGCGCCCTTTTTTACGAGGTTATCTATGATCTCCCTCTGGGAATCCGTGGACATTTTCTTGAAAAACCACTTCAGCGCGTATTTTTTCCCCTCGCACTCGGCTTCGTACACCTCGCCCTGCCCGCCGGCGCCGAGCAGTTTTATTATTTTATAATTCCTGCCGCTGTCGGAGGCGACTGTGGATCCTGTCTTCAAATTGCCCATATCCGCGTACCCCCCCTCATAATCATGGGTTTCTGAACGGCCCTGTGTTGCGCGGGCCACTTTGAGCGGTGTCTGGCTTGCGCGGTTATTATATAACATTTCACAGAATCAACCGACTTGGTTCATGAGCATTATTTATCGCTCAGGCTGATGAGTAGGTTCTTCGTTTGAGGAGTTTATACGCGCCGGTTCCCGTTAAATTTCTGTTCCATTTAGCGAAATCGACAGCCCTGTTCCCGTGATTATCCTTTATGTCAACATCCGCGCCCGCGTCGATCAGGGCGCACACCACGTTGGGGTTCGTGATCTCAGAGGCTGCCAGCATCAGCGGGGTCTGCCCGAAATTGTCCCTTGCGTTGACGTCCGCGCCCGCGTCGATCAGGGCTCGCACCACGTCGAGGTTTTTATCGTACCGTACCCGGATGGTCAGCATCAAGGGAGTCTGCCCTAGAGGGTCCGCCGTGTCAACGTTCGCGCCCGCGTCAATCAGGGCTCGCACCGCGTTGAGGTTCCTGGATGTGGCGGCCGACATCAAAGGAGTCTGCCCAAGAGCGTTTACCGCGTTAATGTCCGCACCCGCCTGAATGAGTCTGGATATGGCTTCAGGCGTGGCGCTTTCATTTAGGATCAAATCGTACAATTCCTGCGCCGCCTGCGGGTTTAAGGGAAGCGATGGGCTTGGAGACAGCCCTTTCACAGCACCTTTAACGCGCTCCTGAACTTTTTGACCGGTTTTGTCAATTTTGCCCGTTTTGCCGAACCTCTTATGCCGCTCCGCCGGCCGCTTTTGCCCGCTCGCGGATAACGTTACGCCGCACTGTTTTCCGATAATTTCCCCGCCGTAACAGACGCACCATACGGAGACCGCCCATTTTGCGCTGTCTCGGGAGACCCCATATTCGTCTTCAACGCGCTTCGCGAAGCGGGACGCGAAGATGTCGTCCAAGACCGCGGCTGACTTTATCTCCCTTGCGATGCCGGCTTCATAGAGGAAAGATATCAGGTTAGCCTCCTTGCGTTGGGTTGGGAAGACGTCGCGCAGCAGACCGATGAATTGTTTTGGATTGTCGGCGAAATTCGGATAGTCCGCAAGGAGGCGCGTGAAATTCTCCTCGAACGTCGGCGCGTCGTAGACGTTTTTCGGCTCAGTGGCATTGTTTGCGGCCTTCTCGCAAAGCAGATTCACTATGCCGGAATTTTCGTCGATATAGGTCCTCAGCATGTTCATGTAAAGCGTCAGCTTGTTTTCGTAAGCGCCTGAGCCTTCAATGGCGGAAAAAATATGGCCGGCCCTGTATATCAGATCATATATGCTTTTCGAGAATCCGCGCGGCGATGGATGTCCGATCTGCGCCAAGTCGGCTTCGATAACCGTCATGAAGCTGACGAAGTTCGTGAAGATATGATTATGCCCGCTTCGCCAGCCTCGGACTGTTTGAACGACATCTTCATCAGGGGCGTCAAGTATCAAATCAGTTATCTCTCGCGGCAGATTTTTGCAGATTCCCGCATAGCCCCTTAAAAACCGCATCTCTTCGTCGCTTATCTGGTCGTTCGATATCCCGAGGCTTATCAAAAAATATAGCAGCGTAAGCTCACAGCCCATGCGATAATCACCATAAGAGACGCCGGACTCGATCCCCCGGGATCGCTTTGCCGCCTGTGAGACGTTAAAGGCATCGTCGAACAGACCTAAAATCTCGATGAAAATGTTCACCGTTTCAGTTTCCACTATCGCGCTAACCTCCCAACCCTGCTGTTTTGTATGATACAATTAGGTAAGTTAGCGCGCAATGATTTTATAACGAGTATTTAATTTAGGCTACTCGGCTCATGGTTGATTGAAAAAGTAACTGCAACTTTGAAGAGGTAAATGCAACCGAAAGGAATGGAGTTGCATGTAATTGTACAAACCGTGAGAAAATGAAGCGGGAATATTGATTTGAAAGAGTAACTGCGACTTTTAGAGGGTAAATGCAACCATAAGGAAATAGTACCGTACATACGCATCAGCGCTTGTTTTTTGGACAATTTTAACCGGCGCGTTTGTAAATTTTGCGGCGGGTTTATTTTTTCTTCTTGGAAGTATCTTCCTTTTTTCCCGGTATGGAAAAAATTTGGGGCACGGCGATAGCTATGGCGGCAGCGTTTTACGGCATAGGGCTCAAGGTGTTTATGGTGAAGATAAGCGCGGAGCAGAAGCCCTACCGCAAGGCCGTCATGGAAACCTACGGGGCGAAGGTATATCCGTCGCCGTCGGACGTGACCGACGCCGGGCGGAAGATTCTCGGACGGGATCCGGATACATACGGTTCATTGGGCTGCGCCATTTCCGAAGCCATCGAAACGGCGATGAAGACCGACAAATGCCGCTACGTGCTGGGCAGCGTTTTAAACCACGTACTGCTGCACCAGTCGGTGATCGGCCTTGAAACGAAAACGGCGCTGGACAAGTTCGGCATAGTGCCGGACGTGATCATCGGGTGCGCCGGCGGAGGCTCAAATCTGGGCGGGCTCATCGCGCCCTTTATGGGGGATAGGATAGAGGGGAAAAACAATATCCGCTTCATCGCGGTCGAGCCGGCATCCTGCCCGAGCTTCACCAGGGGCCGTTTCGCCTATGACTTTGGCGACACAGCCAAAACCACCCCGCTCATCAAGATGAAAACCCTGGGCAGCGGATTCATCCCCAGCAGCAATCACGCCGGAGGGCTCCGCTATCACGGCATGAATTCCGTTCTGAGCCAGCTTTTCGAGGACGGCCTTCTGGAGGCCCGCTCCGAGGTGCAGAACGACGTGTTTGAAGCGGCGGTGAGGTTTTCGAAGGTCGAAGGAATTCTCCCCGCGCCTGAATCAAGCCACGCGATCAAGGCCGCCATCGACGAAGCGCTCGAGTGCAAAAAAACGGGAGAGAAAAAAACAATACTTTTCGGATTGACCGGGACAGGCTATTTCGACCTTTCGGCCTACATGCAGTACAACGCCGGAACGCTCAGCGATAAAGTCCCAACGGACGATGACCTGGCGAAAGGCTTCGCGAGCATACCGGGCATCCCGCAGAATCTCTGAAAAGACGAAATGGAGGTTTGCGGGCTAAAAAGATTAAGGGCAGATGTGAGCATAATATCTGCCCTTATATGTCGCGATATTGCTTATAATCGTCTTGCCAGGGAATCAAACTGAGACGTTATTTTCCTAGTTATCGCCTCGTCCTCTCCTCCGCCTTCCGGCGGAGCATGCAAATCCAGCAGATACGCTTTGTCGCCCCTGAAAGTCACCGCGACCCACACGCTGCCGGGCTCGTTCCTATAGCCCCTTGCGGGGCCCTGCGTCGCGTATGGCGCGCCGAGAAGCCTGTCGACCGTGCCTGACGCCGTCCCGGGAGAGAGCCCTTGCAGGAGCCCGGCGAAGTCGGTTGTGGCGTATCTTGTCACGAACGTCCTGCTCTCCTCGTTGCCCCTGTCGAATGATTCGTGAACCATCACGACGCGACGCGAGGCCGCGTATATCGTATCCCTCTCGCGCAACCCGGTGCCGGTGTTTTTGTATTCGACAGACGAAACCTTCCGCCACCGGCCTTTGGCAAGCTCCTCGTTTGAATAAAGCTCATCGACCTTCCCGCTTAAAGCATCGACGGCGCTTGCGTCGGCATCACATCTGCCGGCCTGGAAGACAAAAAGGGTGAAAAAGACGAAAAAGCAGAGTAACGTAATAGCCCTAGGAAATGATTTTTTAAGCATACGCGCGCTCCTTCCCTGACACGCCAGAAGCCTGGCGGAAGTATGAATCATGCGGATGGCGGTTTTATTCCGATTCTAAATCAAATGCACCATAATTTGATTTAGAATCGGAATAGCGCAACGCAATGTTGCGCCCAACACGAAGTGTTGAGGTTTTTTCCAAATCAACTCGTCTGTTATGAGTTGATTTGGAATTAGAATTCCATTATTTGATCATATTCATCGCTTGATACAGCCGATATTTGTTTCATGAATCAACGCATTCCCTGTTTTCCATGGTTTTGTATCGGCTGCCCCTGCATCCTTGATCTTGCTGATTTAAACGCCCGCAGCCGATGCCCTATATTTCATCGGTGGCGGGAGGCTTATTTCAGCTTATCGACCCAGTACCCTATGATCGCGTCGGCAAAAAGGACATATTTATCGGCGTTAAGCTCCACCCCATTGTGCTTAACGTGGTTGAGGACGACGCAACCTTTTTCAGCGCTCAGGACGTTGCCGGACACGTCCCCGGCGGTGGTTAGGAAGCCTATGCGCTGCCCGGCAAGTTTTTCCGGATTTGGCAGTCCGGCAAGCCTCGCGATTGTCTCAAATTTCGACTGCATTGGCAACACTCCTTTGATTGATCAAGAGTTAGCGGAGATGAAACCTGGCGGGCGTCTATATAAGAGCCCGAGGGCGTTTTAATAATGCACGGTTCTTTATCCGGTTTCGTGCTTTGGACAGCGAAGCCGTTAAGCATGGCAAATCCCTCGCCCGTTCAAAATTTCTGTACGGTGTAATTTTAGACGGTATTTTGTACGGTGTCCAGTTGGCTAAATATGCCGGAATGTTTTTTGTTTTTTTGAAAATGACTTAAATCGTTGGCATTGCTTAATTTATTTGATTACATTGCGGAATGTTCTGGAAATTCTGGCGGAGAGGGAGGGATTTGAACCCTCGAGACGGAGTTTAAGCCGTCTACTCGCTCTCCAGGCGAGCGCCTTCGACCACTCAGCCACCTCTCCGCGATCAGTATTGAATTGGCGGAGAGAGTGGGATTTGAACCCACGTAGCGGCTCAGCACCGCTAAGACGATTTCGAGTCGCCCGCCTTCGACCGCTCGGCCACCTCTCCGCAGGCCTCTTAAACGTGGACAGCAGCCCACGCCGGTCAACGAAGCGGATTATATGACAATCCTGCCCGCATGTCCAGAGCCTCCGGCATATCCGGGATGATTTTGAGGGAATGCGCGACATTGAAAATAAACTCTATTGACAGATCTAAATATGTTATCTAGAATGTCCAAAGTTTATCCAGCGCCATTTCGACAACGAGGAGGGATCTCTTATGAATCAGAATATAGTCAGCGTTTTCATTACCATTCTGCTGGTTCTGGTACTTAGCTGCGGGTCCCCCCCGGAGTCGGTTGGTGCCTGAACTGGCATAAGCCGAGAAGCCGGGCCGGGACCTAAGGGTTCCGGCCTTTTTTGTGACCTGGCGGGGCATCTGCCGAGCGCGCGGCGCAAAAAGCAGGAATAATGGCGATTGATATGCCGCATACGATATAGTGTGTTTTTTAAAAAAAAAAATTGCTTTATCTTGATGGGGGGAGTTCACAGTGAGATGCACTTTCAGCGTTTTGACGCAGGACAGCCCTGGAGTCCTGATGAGGATATCGAGCCTTATCTACAGGAGGAACTTCAATATCGCCTCTCTGAGCGTTAGCCAGACCGCAACGCCCGGGATATCGCGCTTTACGATCATGATAGACGGCGACGAGTGGGCGTTCGAGCAGGTGAGCAAGCAGCTCGGGAAGCTCGTGGAGGTCATATCCGTCGAGAACCTGAACAAATCGGGCAAGTTCGTAGAACGCTGGCTTTCCCTGATCAAGGTGAGCGCAACTATGGAGACCCGGCCGCACGTGCTTCAGATCGCCGACGTGTTCCGCTGCCGCGTGGTGGATATGGGGAGCGACGCTTTGACGCTGGAAGTCACTGGCGATGAGGGCAAGGTTGCGGCTTGCATCGAGGCGCTGCGTGTCTACGGCATACTGGAGATAGCCGGCTCAGGATCCGTCGCTCTAGGGCGCGCCGGTTTTCGCAATAACGGCAACGGGCTCAATAACCTAAAGGGCGGAAATGGCGATGAAGAGGCGTATAAGATCAAATATCTGCTGGCTAGCGTAAGGGAGGGTTCCGAATCCTTCCTTGCGAGCCAAGGCTGATATTATAAAAACCGAAGGAGTGTTGGAAATGGCAAAAGTTTACTATGACAGGGACGCGAATCTCAAGGTGTTGGACGGCAAGACGGTGGCCGTGCTTGGCTACGGCAGCCAGGGACACGCTCATGCGCAGAATCTGCGCGACAGCGGCGTTTCAGTCATTATCGGGCTGCATGACGGAAGCAAGTCGCGCAAAGCCGCCGAAGCGGACGGATTTAAGGTCTTTAACGTCGCCGAAGCCGCGAAACAGGCGGACATCATTATGTTCCTCATGCCGGATCACCTCCAGGCAAGCATCTACAGGGATTTAGTGGCCCCGAACGCCAGGAAGGGCACAGTATTCGCTTTCGCGCACGGTTTTGCCGTTCACTTCGGCCAGGTCGTCCCAGCGAGCGGCAGCGACGTCTTCATGATAGCGCCGAAAGGGCCGGGGCATATTGTCCGCCGCATGTACTCTGACGGGAAAGGCGTGCCTGTCCTGGTCGCGGTACACCAGGACGCGTCAGGACGGGCTATGGAAATCGCGCTTGCTTACGGCTCCGCGATCGGCGGCGGCAGATCCGGCATGATAGAGACGACGTTCCGTGAGGAGACGGAGTCCGATCTTTTCGGGGAGCAGGCTGTTTTATGCGGCGGTTTGAGCGAGCTTATAAAGGCAGGCTTCGAGACGCTTGTCGAGGCGGGATATCAGCCGGAGATCGCTTACTTCGAGTGTTTGCATGAGGTTAAGCTCATCGTTGATCTTATTTTTGAAGGCGGGCTCTCCTGGATGCGCTATTCGGTGAGCGACACCGCGAAGTACGGCGACTGCGTTGCCGGAAAACGCGTCGTCGACGAGAACGCGCGATGGACGATGAAACAGCTCCTGAGCGAGATTCAGGATGGCTCGTTCGCGAAGGACTGGATACTCGAGAATCAGGCGGGCCGCCCGAAGATGAAAAAGTGGGTAAAATCAGAGCGCGATCAGCTCATCGAGCAGGTAGGGAAAGACTTGCGCGGCATGATGCCGTGGCTCGATAAAAAAGAAGCGCCGGAATATTAAAATTTAGGATTCATTACGAAGAAGGTCGGTGCAAATGGCAGAGAGCGGAGGAACCGTAATTATATTCGACACTACGTTAAGGGATGGGGAGCAGGCGGCCAGGGTCAACCTCAACACGGGCGAGAAGGTTCAGGTTGCCCGCCAGCTCGAAAGGCTCAAGGTCGACGTCATAGAAGCCGGTTTTCCAGCGTCGTCCCCCGGGGACTTCGACGCGGTACGCGCCGTGGCGCAAGAAGTGAGGCATCCCGTCATCGCGGGGCTTGCCCGCACGAAGGAGCGTGACATCGTCTCGGCTGGCGAGGCCCTGAGCGGCGCCGCCAAAGCAAGGATCCACGTTTTTATAGCCACCAGCCCTATCCACATGGAGTATAAGCTCAAGATGACGAATGCCGAGGTCTTAAAAGAGGTCGAGTCCGCGGTCAGGCTTGCGCGGGGCATCGTAAGCGACGTGGAGTTCTCGGCCGAGGACGCAAGCCGTTCGGATATCGATTTCCTCGTCGACGTCTTCACGCTCGCTATCGAAAGAGGCGCCACGACCCTCAACATCCCTGACACGGTAGGCTATGCTATGCCTATGGAGTTTGGCGAGTTCTGCGGCACTATCATAAACCGGGTCAACAGGCCCGGCGTGATCTGGTCCGTGCATTGCCACAACGACCTTGGGCTAAGCGTAGCCAACTCCCTCTCCGCAGTCCGCGCCGGCGCGCGCCAGGTAGAGTGCACGATAAACGGCCTCGGGGAGCGGGCGGGCAACGCGTCGATGGAGGAGATCGTCATGAGCCTCCGCACGAGATCCGACCACTTCGGCGCCGATACGGGGATCGACACGTCGAAGTTCTACAGCACGAGCAAGCTCGTCTCGAACCTGACCGGCGTCCTGGTGCAGCCGAACAAGGCCATCGTAGGGGTAAACGCCTTCGCTCACGAGGCTGGCATACACCAGCACGGGATGCTCTGCAACAGGGCCACGTACGAGATAATGACGCCCGAGAGCGTAGGCGCCCCAGGGACCGACCTTCACCTTGGAAAGCACTCAGGCCGCCACGCCTTTAACGAGAGAGTCGAAAACTTAGGCTATCACATCACGAAAGAGCAGAGCGAGAAAGCGTTCGATTACTTCAAGGAACTTTGCGACAAAAAAAAGGAAGTTTCGGACGGGGATATAGAGGCTTTTCTTACCGACCGCATCATAGACGTCGTCCCGGACAGGAACTATGAGCTGAAGGATTTCGCGGTGACAGTGGCCTCAGGCGGCAAGCCGACCGCTTCCATCACCCTCACTCATCTCGGGCAGGACATAACGGAGGCATCCGTCGGCAACGGCCCGGTCGACGCTGCGTACAAGGCGATCCGCAGGATTCTCAGCTTCGATCCCGAGCTGCTCGAATTTCACATAAGGGCGACGAGCGAGCTGGCCGACGCGGTGGGCGAGGCTCACGTGATACTCCGCTACAAGGAGATAAAAGCCCAGGGACGCGGTGCCAGCACCGATATCATCGAGGCGACCATCAGGGCTTATGTCGAAGCGGTGAACCGCCTGTACTATTCCGCCGCCGCGCGGGAGGTGTCCATCTAGATGCCTGGATCGCCGAAAACGCTGGCCGAGGCTATAATAGCGGCATACTCGAAAAACGATGCGGCTCCCGGCGCGATATGCCAGGTAAATGTCGACTTTGCCTTCGCGAACGACATCACTGGGCCGCCCGCTGCCGAAGAGTTCAGGAAGATGGGCGGGGCAAAGGTTTTTGATCCCAAACGGTGCGCGATCGTCCTCGACCATTTCACGCCGAACAAGGACATAGCGTCGGCGGGGCTGTCCAAAGCGGCGCGCGAGTTCGCGCTCGCCCAGGGGATGCGCTTCTGGGAGGTAGGGCGCGTAGGTGTCGAGCACGCGTTTCTCCCGGAACAGGGCCTTGCCCTTCCGGGCGAGATCATAATCGGCGCGGACAGCCACACCTGCACTTATGGGGCATTGGGCGCTCTTGCCACCGGAGTGGGGCAGACAGACTTAGCGGCCGTCTGGGCGCTCGGCGAAACATGGCTCCGCGTCCCTGAAACAATCAAGGCAGTCTTTAACGGCCAGCCGTCCAAATGGATTGGCGGCAAGGACATGATCATCTCGCTCATAGGCAGGATCGGCGTGGAGGGCGCAAGGTACAAGTCTATCGAGTTTCACGGGGAGGCTATCTCCGCCCTGCCGATGGACGACCGCTTCACGATGGCGAACATGGTTATTGAGGCAGGCGGCAAATGCGGCCTCTTCCCTCCTGACGCCAAGACGCTCGAATACGCGGATTCCAGGAAGGCGCGGGGCTTTACGCCGATATATCCGGATGATGGCGCGCAATATGCTGGCGCCGTGGAGCTGGACGCCAGCTTTATCGAGCCTACTGTGGCCCTGCCGCATCTGCCCGGCAACGCGAAGCCGGCCAAGGAGTGTGCCGATATCGAGATAAACCAGGTATTCATAGGAAGCTGCACGAACGGACGCCTTCGCGACATAGGACTCGCGGCGGAAGCGCTGCGCGGGAAACATGTGCATGACCGCGTGCGGCTTATGGTGATCCCGGCATCCTACGAGGTCTACAACGAGGCGCTTGAACGCGGCTGGATCAGGATTTTCACGGAAGCGGGGGCATCCGTCTGCACGCCGACGTGCGGGCCCTGCATGGGCGGGCACCTTGGGATACTGGCTGAGGGCGAGAGATGCGTCTCCACGAGCAACCGCAACTTCGTCGGCCGCATGGGGCATCCGAAAAGCGAGATAATCCTGTCCGGTCCCCTAGTCGCGGCGGCCAGTGCTATCACTGGCCGCGTGACGGATCCTCGCGAGGTTTTCGAATGATTGGCGTGAAGGAGAAAAACAGATGAGCGCGAGCGCTTTTGAAAAAATAACAGGAAACGCATGGGTGTATGGCGACAATGTGGACACCGACGTGATCATTCCGGCAAGATACCTGACGACGAGCGCGCCGGATCTTCTGGCGCCTCACTGCATGGAGGATATAGACCCCTCCTTTGCCGCCGCCGTGAGCCGGGGTGACATTATCGTGGCAGGGAACAACTTCGGATGCGGATCGAGCCGCGAGCACGCCCCCATAGCCATCAAGGCTGCCGGCGTCTCCTGCGTTATCGCGGAGTCCTTTGCGCGGATATTCTTCAGGAACGCGATAAATATCGGATTGCCTATTTTGGAATGCCCCGGCATAAAAGCCGGGAAGGGGGACAAAATCGACGCCGATCTTAAAACAGGGGTCATCAGGAACGTCACGTCGGGCAGGACATTTCCCGCAAGCCCGATCCCGGAGTTCCTGCAATCGCTGTTTGCCGCGGGCGGGCTTGTCCCATACGTGAAAGAAAGGCTCGGGTCGGGCTCATGAGCGGGAATGGCGGAAAATTCACGGTGGCCGTGATTCCCGGGGACGGCATCGGGCCTGAGGTCATAGCGGAGGCTAAAAAAGCCGTCGAGGCCGCGTCGGCAGTTGAAAAAACGTCATTTGAGTGGGCGGAATATCCCTTCGGGGCTTCCCATTACGTTAAAACAGGCGAGATTCTCCCCGCCTCAGCAGTCGATGAGATGGGCAGGGCATCCGCGATGCTGCTTGGCGCGATAGGAGACCCGTCAGTAAGGCCCGGCATACTTGAGCGCGGCATACTTCTCACGCTTAGATTTGTCTTCGATCAGTACGTAAACCTGCGCCCGGCGTTATCGCTTCCGAACGTTCCGGCTCCTGTGCCGATGACCGGCAAGATGGATTCAGTCGTCGTTCGCGAGAACACGGAGGATCTTTACATGGGCTTGGGAGGCATAAGCGGCGACGGCAGGATCGGCATCCCGCTCGCGCTTGAGCGGGGGAGCTATAAATTGAGCGGGGATCTAAATGTCCGTCTGCTTCCGGAAATGCCCTTCGCGGCCCAGGTCGCGATCAACACGCGGGCTGGCGTGGAGCGTATCGCCCGTTTTGCCTGCGAGACGGCAAGGAAGAGAGGGGAAAAGCGCGTCACCATCGTCACGAAGTCGAACGCGGCCCCCGCTCTCTACGGCTTTTTTGAGGATACAGCGAAGGAGCTGATAGCTAGAGAGTGCCCGGACATGTCCGCTGAGACCGTGAACGTGGACGCTATCTGCTATCACCTGGTCAGAAAGCCGGACGCGTATGGCGTCCTGCTCTGCCCGAACCTCTTCGGCGATATCGTAAGCGACCTGCAGGCTGGCCTTGCGGGCGGCATGGGCACCGCCGCGGGAGGCAACATCGGGGACGGGCTGTCGATGTTCGAGCCCGTTCACGGATCGGCGCCTGATATCGCGGGCACGGGCAGGGCTAATCCTATAGCCGCCATTCTCTGCGGCGCTATGATGCTGAGGCACCTGAATCTTGAAAAATCCGCCGCCGCCATTGAGAACGCAGTGACGGAGTACCTTGCCTCCTCGCCAGGGAAAGGGCTGCCGTTTGAATTCTCCGGCGAGGCTTCCTGCGCTGAGGTGGGCGATACCGTCGCTGGGAGAATATAGAAAAAGAACCGCAAAAGCGCGGAATTAATGCCGCGCGTGCGACGGCTTAAAGGAGTGGGATGGATGGAATTGACTGGCGCTCAGATACTGATGAAGTCGCTGGAGGACGAGGGAACAAAGACGATTTTCGGAATTCCGGGGGGCACGGTCATCCCGCTGTACGATGCTATATATGATTCGCCCATAGAGCATGTGCTCGTCCGTCATGAACAGGCGGCGGCTCATGCCGCGGACGGGTTTTCCAGAGCCGGCGACAAAGTTGGCGTATGCGTGGCGACGTCCGGGCCAGGCGCCACGAACCTCGTGACGGGCATAGCGACGGCGCACATGGATTCGTCGCCTTTGCTCGCCATCACGGGGCAGGTGGCGACAGGCGCCATCGGGACCGACGCCTTTCAGGAGGCGCATATACTCGGCATAACATTGCCGGTCGTCAAGCACAGCATGCAGGTGAGAAGCGCGGAGGAGATCCCCCAGACGATACACGATGCCCTTTACATAGCGTCAACCGGACGGCCCGGCCCTGTGGTAGTGGATTTCCCGGTAGACGTGCAGAGGGCGAAAGGCACGTATCGCCGTCCCGGCGGCCACTCCTATCCGGGCTACAGCGCCGAGACGCCGGAAGATCTTTCAAGGCTGGACGAAGCGTCTCGCATCATCCGGGGCGCGAAACGCCCGGTCGTGATCGCCGGCAATGGCGTCAACATATCAAGGGCTTTCGGGCAGCTAAAAAATTTCTCCGAGAAGCTGGAGCTGCCCGTGGCCACGTCGCTTTTAGGCAAAGGGGCCCTGCCAAGCGGGCATGAAAACAGCATAGGGATAGTCGGGATGCACGGCAACGCAGCCGTCAACCACGCGCTGGGCAAGGCGGACGCCGTCGTCGTCATCGGCTCCAGGCTGAGTGACCGAAGCACCGGAAAGCAGGCGGCTTTCGCGTCCGGCGCGTCCATCATTCACATAGACCTCGACGTGGCGGAAATACACAAGAATATAGATGCCGACGTATGGCTCATCGGGGATGCCGGCAAGATCCTGGATATTCTGAGCCGCGAGGCATCGGGGCATGACTCGTCCGCCCGTTGCTCGTGGCGCGACGAAGTGACGAAGATGGAGTCAGAAGAGCCGTTGCGGAGGGAGACGGAAAACGGCATCATCTATCCGTGGCAGGCGATAGACGCGCTGGACGACGTTGTGAAAGGCGAGGCCGTCGTCCTTACGGAGGTAGGGCAGCATCAGATGTGGGCGGCGCTCTATCATAAGGCCATGCAACCAAGGCGTTTCCTCACTTCAGGCGGCCTCGGCACCATGGGGTTCGGAATACCGGCGTCCATAGGCGCCCATTTCGCGAAGCCCGATCTTCCAATCGTCTGCCTTGCCGGCGACGGCAGCGCGATGATGAATATTCAGGAGCTTGACACGTACGCGAGGTATAACCTGCCGGTCAAGGTCATGGTTCTCGACAATAATTGCCTCGGCATGGTGAGGCAATGGCAGCAGCTCTTCTATGAAGAGCGCTTCTCCAGCACGATCTATTCGAGGCAGCCGGATTTTGTGAAGATCGCGCAAGGCATGGGCATCGAGGCGTTCAAGGTCGAAGACCCGGCGCTGCTGCGCGGTGCAATAGAGCGCGCAATCGAGACGCCAGGCCCTGTGCTTCTGCACATACCGATACCGCAGAGGCATAACGTGTTTCCGATGGTACCGGCAGGCGCTCCTCTGAGCGAGATGATACTGTAGAATTCATAATAAGGGTTGCGCCATATGGCAATACGGCATCACGCAGTTACACATGTCAAGTTTTTTGCTTGACAGCATTGCCCTTCCGTCCTATAATCCTCAAGGTGCGCTGGTGCCGGGTTATTTCAGGCAGTTTTTTTGATGCGGATGAATGGCGTGCGGAGCGTTTTTCAGCTTAACCCTTAAGGCCTTTGATTTCAAAATTGGCTAACGCGCCTGTGGAGTGATGAGATTGTCTTTTTTTGAGGATGATTTTCTGCTTGAGCAACGCGTTCTTTTGGGAGAGCTTTTCGATCTTTATGCCTCGCTTCTGACAGAAAAACAGCGACAGGCCTGCGAGCTTATGCTGAGGGAAGATCTCTCTATAGCGGAAATGGGCATGGAACTGGGCATGACTCGCCAGGGGGCGCACGATCTGGTCCGAAGGTCGCGGGATTTTCTGCGCGGGATAGAGGGCCAGCTTGGCCTGCTGGGGCTCCGCAAGCGCTGCTCCGCTTTGATGGAGCTGTCCAGGGAGTGCGACCCGCCTCTGCCGGATCGCGTCAGCGCGGAGATTGAAGGATTGCTTCGGGATGGAGTGGTAAGCGATGTTTGAGGCACTAAAGGAGAGGTTCGAGAATGTATTAGCCTCGCTTAAGGGAAAGGGCAAGCTGACCGCCGAGGATGTCGGCGTGGCGCTGCGCGAGGTGCGCAGGGCGCTTCTGGAGGCTGACGTAAACTATAAGGTCGTCAAGGATCTCGTCGAGGCGATAAAGGCCCGCGCCACCGGGGCCAGCGTCTTAAACTCCATAACGCCCGGCCAGCAGGTTGCCGCGATCATGTATGAAGAGCTGATAACGATCATGGGCAGGGATCCGGCGCCGATTACGATCTCTCCCAAGCCGCCCACGGTTTTCATGATGGTTGGCCTTCAGGGCGCGGGCAAGACCACTGCGGCGGTCAAACTCGCCCGTCGCATGTCTAAGTCGCACAAGCCCCTGGTGGTTGCGTGCGACCTTCGCCGCCCGGCTGCCGTCGAACAGCTTCGCGTCCTGGCCGAAAAGGCCGGAGTGGCGTTTTTCGGCCCAGAGCCAGGAGAGAGCGATCCTCTCGCTGTCGCTAAGAAATCCCTGCCGTACGCGGAGGATCATCTCTGCGACCTGATTCTGCTCGACACGGCGGGACGGCTTCAGCTCGACGACGATCTCATGGCGGAGCTAGAAGCTATGAAGCGCGATATCCCGCCATACGAGATACTGCTTGTAGTCGACTCCATGACAGGGCAGGAAGCGGTCGAGGTCTCGCGCGTCTTTAACGAGCGTCTTGGCCTATCCGGCGTGATCCTGACAAAGATGGATGGGGACGCGCGCGGCGGCCCGGCTCTTGCGACAAAGGCTGCGGCCGGTGTTCCGGTGAAGCTCGTAGGCACGGGGGAGCGGATCGAGGATCTGGAGGTTTTCGACGCGAAGCGCATGGCTTCCCGCATCATGGGCATGGGAGACATGATGGGCCTGATGGAGAAGCTGGAGCGGTCCACGACGGAGTTCGACGCTGAGCGAGTGGCGGAAAGCCTCAAGAAGAACCGGTTCACTATGGATGACCTGCTGCTTCATCTTCAGCAGCTGAAAAAGCTAGGGCCTCTGGACAAGGTGCTTGAGATGCTGCCGATGCCGGGCGCTTCGAAGGCCCTCAAGGGGGCTAATCTCGACGTCTCGCGGCTCAAGTACTCCGAAGCGATAATACAGTCGATGACGAAAAAAGAGCGCAGGAACCCTGAGATAATAAAGGGCAGCCGCCGCCGGCGGATCGCGCAGGGCTCGGGGACGAGCGTTCAGATGGTAAACCAGGTGCTTGCCCAGTATGATCAGATGAAAACAGTGATGAAGTCGATCGGCAAAATGAACCCGAAATCGTTCAAAATGGCCGGCGCTTTAAAAAATTTGTTCAAATAAGCGATGCATGGAAACGCTGATTGGAAAATAGACGCTCCAAAGACAAATCAGCCTTTCCGCAATATTAATGGAGGTGTGTAAAAAAAGATGGCGGTTCGTATTCGTTTGTCAAGGCACGGAAAGAAAAAGGCGCCGTTCTATCGCCTGGTCGTAGCGGACTCACGCTCGCCAAGAGACGGGCGCTTCATTGAGATGATCGGGACGTACAACCCGATGACCGACCCCGCGGATGTGAAAGTCGACGGGGAGAGAGCGCTGCACTGGCTCAATGTCGGCGCTACGCCTTCCGAGACAGCTAGGGCGCTCTTGAGAAAAGCTGGAGTGTGGGATCAGTATACCGAGGGCAAATCTGCCGGACAGAAGGCTGATAAGGCCGAATAGGCTGGCGGGAATAAAATGCCAGATTACGGCAGCATTGTGGAGAACATAGTCAAGAGGCTCGTGAATCAGCCCGACAAGGTTTCGGTGACGAGCGAGCGCAACGAGGGCGGGGCCGTGATGGTGACGATATCGACGGCATCGGACGACGTGGGCCGCGTCATAGGCAAGCGCGGGGCCACGATCAATGCCATCAGGCTTGTGGCGAAGGCTGCCGCCGTCAAGCCCGGCGAAAAAGTGGATGTCGATCTCTCCTGACGCGAACGGCGCGGCAGACCGCGTACGGATAGGCAAAATAATCGGCGCTCACGGCATAAAGGGCGCTTTGCGGATATACCCGCTGACCGATTACCCGGAGCGCTTCCTCGAGATGGAGCGCCTTTACATCGAAAAGCCAGGCAAACCTTCGCGGGAGCTAGAGGTAAAGAGCGCGTCGTCCCACGACGGAAAGCGGCAGATTCTCGTGACGGTGGCCGGGGTGAGCGGGCGCGACGAGGCTGAGGCGCTTTCAGGCTGGTTCGTGACCATATCACCGGACGAGAGGGTCGGCCTTCCCGACGGGGAGTTCTGGATAGACTCGCTTATCGGCTTAAAGGTCGAAGACGCGGACGGCGGCGGCATCCTAGGCACGTTAGAGGGCGTCATGCAGACCGGCGCAAACGACGTTTATCAGGTGAGGACGCCAGACGGCCTTATCAAGCTGCTCCCGGCCATCGGCGATGTCGTCAGGGAGATAGACATTGATTCAGGCGTCATAAAGGTCAGCCTTCTGGAAGGGCTGTGGGATTGAGCGGCATGGCAAGGATTTCCGTCATTACGGCATTTCCCGGACTTATCCGCGATTTCGTCTCCGCGAGCGTTTTGGGCCGCGGGATAGCGTCGGGTAAGCTGGAAGTCTCCGTGACGGACATTAGGGATCATTCCTCCGGCGCGTACCGCCAGATCGACGACTACGCGTTTGGCGGCGGCGGCATGCTGCTGATGCCCGGCCCTCTCGAATCAGCCCTTGACGCTGTGGCGCCTCGCGGGGATCGCTTCGTGGCTTGCCCGACTCCGCAGGGAGTCCCGCTTCACCAGGAACTTGTCGAGGATCTCCACAAAGCCTCGCTTGCCAAGCGCCTTGTGATCGTATGCGGTCATTATGAAGGGATTGACGAGCGTTTCGTGGAACGATACGTTGACGTTGAGTTTTCCATCGGCGACTTTGTGCTGACGGGCGGCGAATTGCCAGCCGTCGCGCTCATCGACGCGATATCGCGTCTCGTGAAGGGCGTGGTTGGCAAGGAACGGGCCGTGGAGGACGACTCGTTCTACTCGGGGATGCTCGATTGCCCCCACTACACCAGGCCAGCCGATTTCAATGGCGCACTTGTCCCCGATGTCCTTCTGGGCGGAGATCACGCGGCGATAGATTCTTTCCGCAAGGAAGAGGCCGCAAGGCGCACGATATCCCGCCGTCCGGACATGATCGCGAGAGCCGGCATCATGCCGTATCTCCGGAAGGGCGCATACGTCATTTTGCTTCATCACCCTGTGCGGGACAGGAATGGCCGGAAAAGCACGACGGCGATCACTGGGCTGGATCTTCACGATATTTCGCGGGCCTGCAAGACTTACGGCGTGAAAAAATATTTCGTCGTGACCCCGCTTGCCCCTCAGAGGGAAATGGTAAAAAAGATCGCGCGGCATTGGGTGGACGGCTATGGGGCGGAATTCAACCCTGACAGGAAAGAAGCGATGAAACTCGTGAAAACATGTCCGTCGCTTGCAGGAGCGCTGGACTGGATCGAGGAACGGGAAAAGGCCCGTCCGTTTACGATCGCCACCACAGCGAGGCAGACGGATTGCGGCAAGAACTGGACATGCGTAAAAAGGCAGATGCTGGAGCTGTCAAGGCCCTTGGTCTTCCTATTCGGAACAGGCTCTGGCCTTCACGGGGACATCCTGTCCGGCTCGTCCGTCGTGATGAACCCAATATCGGGCGGCAGCAAGGATTACAATCACCTGTCGGTCAGAAGCGCCGTCGGCATAGTCCTCGATAGATTTTTTGGTTTCAGGTGACTATGGAGCGCTGATGAAATCGCCGAAGCCGATTCAGCCGCCGCGAGCAAGCGGGCCTCTTGCGATAAAAGAGCCCTTCCATTAGAGAAAAACGTATTGTTGAGAAAGGAGCAAAAATAAGATGATAGACCCGAGAATAGCATTGATCGAAAAGCGTTTTCGGAAGCCGGAAAGCGAGATACCGGCTTTTCGCGCCGGGGACACCGTAAAGGTCCACGTTAAGGTAAAAGAAGGAAACAGGGAGCGCATTCAGATTTTTGAGGGTGTCGTGATAGGCAGGATGCACGGAGGCATCCGCGAGAACTTTATCGTCCGCAAGATGTCCGGCGGCATCGGAGTCGAGAGGATTTTCCCCCTGCACTGCCCGACGATAGACAAGATCGAGGTAACGCGCCTCGGCAAGGTAAAGCGCGCGAAGCTCTACTATCTCCGCAAACTGAGTGGCAAAGCGGCCAGGATCAAGGAACGCAGGGAGTTCAACTAAAAACCGCGCGGAGGGTCGCGGGCCGTCCGCGATCCTCCGCGTCTTGGACGCGGGGTGGCTAATATGGAGAAGATTCATAGCTTGATCGGCTCGGATTTTGATGCGCTCGTGGATGATCTCTCCGCGCTTTTGAAGATCAGGAGCGTCCTAGATGAGAGCCATATGACCGACGAGCATCCCTTCGGGCCGGGCGTGACCGCGGCTCTTGAAAAGTTCCTGGCGATAGCCTCGCGGCTTGGTTTCAGGACGAAAAACATAGACAACATGGCAGGTTACGCAGAGGCTGGAGAAGGGCCGCTCTTCGGCGTCCTGGCGCACCTCGACGTTGTTCCGGAAGGCAAGGCGGGCATGTGGAAATTTCCTCCGTTCGGCGCAGTGGTATCGGACGGGAAGCTCTACGGGAGGGGCACTAACGACGATAAGGGCCCCGCAATGTCCGCGTTGTACGCCCTTAAAGCCCTCCGCGACTCCGGAACAGCGCTTAACCGCAGGTTTCGCGTTATCGTGGGGCTGGATGAGGAGAGCGGTTTCCGCTGCATAGAGCGTTACAAGAAAACGGAGGAGATACCGGAAGAGGGTTTTTCTCCGGACGCTAACTTTCCGGTCGTGAACGGCGAAAAGGGCTCGCTCAGCTTTGCGCTTAGCAAACGCATAAGCGCTTCCGGCATAAAAAGCATAAAAAGCCTCCCGGAGGTAATCGCCATAAACGGGGGCACGAGGCTCAACGTCGTGCCGGACGAGGCAAGGATTCTATTCAGAGGCGCGAGCGCCGGGCACCTCGAGAAAGTTTTCCTGCCGGACGCATCGGTGCGGAACGAGGGTGCCGGCGTCCAGGTCGTAGTGAACGGGGCCGCGGCACATGCCATGGAGCCGTGGAAGGGCGATAACGCGATATACAAGTTCCTGGCGCGCCTGGACGAGCTGGATTTCGGGCCTCCTGCCCTTCATGCCGAACTCTTTAAGCTGCGCGGGCTCTTTAACGGCGAGACTGACGGCAAGAGCCTCGGCGTCGCTTGCAGAGACGACATATCAGGACCGCTGTCCTGCAACCTGGCTGTGATATCCTTCGACGGCGAGAACCTGGCAGTGAAGTGCGACATCCGTTATCCCGTGAAGGCGGACGGGAAATTCGTGCTGGACGGCATAGCCCGGGCGGCGGATTCGATCGGCTGGACGCCGGAGGTGCTGAAGAGCAAGACGCCCCTCTACGTGGCCCCCGATTCTAATCTCGTGCGGACGCTTCTCGATGCCTACGAGGCCGTGACTGGCGAGCGGGGCGAGCCGTTCTCGATAGGCGGAGGCACCTACTGCCGCGCAATGCCGAACTCAGTTTCCTTCGGAGGCGTCTTCCCCGGCGAGGAGGAGAACGCGCATCAGGCTAACGAATACATCGCGCTTGACTCGCTGCGCAGGATGACTCACATATATGCGGAGGCTCTGGCGAGATTCAACAGGAACGCCGGGCAGCAATAAAAAACGGGCGCGGCTTATTGCCCGCCGCGCCCGTCTCTCGTATAGCTATGCTTTCGTTATGGTAAGGACCTTGCTTTCGGAAACCACAAGCCTTGGGGCTGAAATGTGTATCATCCCGTTCTCGAACTTGGCCTCAGCCTTCTCGGTGTCGATCTCGAATGGCAGAGATACCTCGTAGTCGAAGCTGTACGCCGATTTCCTGCTGTACCACGTCTTGCCGTCATCCGACGCGTTCTTTTCCTCGGAATCCTTCCTGCTCCTGATCGAAACCCTGTCCTTGGACGTCTTGATCTCAAGCTCGTCTGGGTTCACGCCGGGCGCGTCGATGGACAGGAACAGATGCCCGTCCTTCTCGTAAAGGTCGAAATCCCTCAAGTTCTGATGATGGTCCGCCCCGGACCAGAGCAGCCTGTCGATTAAATCATCGAACTCCCTCGATACCCTTAATGGCGAAGCCTGCGCTAATCTTCTGTGCGTAAAAGGCGTTAGTTCAAACATCTGCATTACCTCCTAAATTTGAAGTGATATTATTGTGTTCCCCAAGTTCCCCAAAACATTAACCTTCATTGACTAAATTGATAATATAGCAGATGGCAAATATTGTCAATAGTAAAATTGATTTTTTTTGACCTTTCTTTTGCTTGATTATTTAGATTGCTGCCTAATGCGCGTTTTTGTACTATACTATATGCTATGGAAAAAATACGTTTTGGAAAAAGCAATATGATGGTCAGCAGAATCGCGTTTGGCGGCATACCGATCATGCGTCTGCCAAAGGAGGAAGCGGTCTCTGTCGTGCGAGGGGTCATCGATATGGGCGTCAATTTCCTCGATACCGCGAATGCCTATAGCGACAGCGAGGAAAAAATCGGGCAGGCGATTAAGGGGATTGAAAGGGACTCGCTTGTCATAGCGTCAAAGTCCACGGCAACAGACAAGAAGACGTTTTTGAGCCACTTGGATTTGTGCCTTGAGCGATTGGGAACAGATTATGTCGATTTCTATCAGCTGCACAACGTGTCGAGCAGGGCAAAGCATGACGCCATTTTTGCCCCGGGCGGCGCTTATGAAGGGCTCGTCGAAGCTGAAAGGGCCGGCAAAGTGCGCTTCAAGGCTTTTTCGAGCCACAGCATCCCTCTGGCTATGGGAATAATGAAAACCGGGAAATTCGCGGCAGTGCAGCTCCCCTTCAACTTTGTGGACGATGAAGCCTCTAAGGAAGCCATCCCTCTTGCCATAAAGCTAGATATGGGTTTCATCTGCATGAAGCCCTTTGGCGGAGGGCTGCTTGATAGCGCCGATCTGGCTATCCGCTATCTGCTTCAGTTTGACGGCATAGTTCCCGATCCCGGCATTGAAAAGCTGTCGGAAATGCGGGAGATCGTCTCGATCGTGAACGAACGGAAGCCGTTCTCGGAAGCGGATAAAAAGGTAATGGATAGCCTCAGAAAAGAGCTGGGCGATCGCTGGTGCCACCGCTGCGACTACTGCCAGCCTTGCCCGCAGGGCATCGGCATCAGCTCCGTCTTGACGGTGGAGAGCATGATAAAGCGTATGCCGTTGGAGCGGGTATTCGCGATGGCGCGTGAGAGCATAGAGAGGGCACGCTGCTGCATTGAATGCGGTGCCTGCGCGGCGCGCTGTCCCTATAGCCTGCCGATCCCGCGCCTGCTCAAGGAAAAGGTCGCCGTCTGGGATAAGACCGTCGCCGGGAACGCGGCATGACCTGCCGCGCACCGATAGGATAGCGGGCCTTGAGATATCAGACCATCCTGTTTGATGCCGACGGGACGCTGTTCGATTACGACAAAGCCGAACGCTCCGCGTTAGCTCAGGCGTTGTTCAAGTCTGGCATTACGTTTACAGAGGAGCGACACGAAAAGTACCGTTCCATTAACAGCGCGAAATGGAAGCAGCTTGAACGAGGCGAGATAACAAAGGACGAATTGCAAATATCGCGATTCGCGGAGTTCTTTGACACAATTGGAATAAACGAAGTCGATGCCGCGGTTTTCAATGGAAATTACCTCGATTTTCTTGCCGATTGCCCGCAGCTTATCGACGGCGCGGAGGACGTGTGCCGCGTGCTGTCCAGGGACAGAACGCTTGCCATCATCACCAACGGCATTGAGCGGGTACAATTACGAAGATTTGGCAAATCAGAAATAAACCAGTATATCAAGAATATTTTCGTATCTGAAAAAATAGGATACTCAAAGCCCGCCGTCCCGTACTTCGACTACGTTTTGGGCGCGATGGGTTTGACTGGCAAAGAAGACAAAAAAAATGTTTTGGTGGTGGGCGATTCGCTTACTTCGGACATTCAGGGCGGCATTAATTCTGGCATTGACGCTTGCTACTATAATCCGGCTGACGCTAAAAACGATTCCGGCATAATGCCAAGTTATGAAATACGCTCGTTGGAGCAGCTTTTAGACATCGTGCGATAACGAAACATGGCTATACAGTTTTAATCAGCCACAAGGCGCGAGGTTGCCCGGCGAGCGAATCAATTCAGGGCCAAGAGGTGTATGGCGATCCGATTCGCGTAACGAACCAGCAGCCTCGTGCCCTGCGTGCCTTCGGGGAGGATTTGTCAAGGATGGTTTTGAGTATGTTTTTTGAGCGACGCGGTTTTAGCTTGCGGGCATTTCTGGTTAATGGGTATTTACTTTACTACGGTAACCATGTAATGTAGAACGAGCGAATAAAAGAGTACCCCATGACATTTGATGAGTTTACGACAAGATTTGCCACGGAAGAGCAGTGCCGAGATTATCTGTATCGTTTACGATGGGCAAACGGCTTTGTTTGCCCGAAGTGCGCGCACACGAAAGCTTGGAACAAAGGGGCTACGCTACCAAGCCTATCTTTTATTCGAGCAAACCTTTCAAGGAATTTATCCGATTTTTCCATTGAATGATGATTATATATTATGACGGATTTCCCGATGTCATAATATTGCGCTATCTCATCGTAGCTTATATATTTTATGCCTTTGCGTGAATAAAGCGGCACTGAACCAATCTGTACGCCATTGTTTTCATCGGTAAATATAATGTCGCACTCTTCAAGAGCGGTTTTGCTCCCGTCAAACCTTATGCTCATCGCTTTATTGGAGAAGCCAGCGTAAACCCAGACGCTCAGAACGATGAAAGTTCAGGCGATAACGGCGCGTCCTGTCGTCGAGGGCTTCAAGCCGGAGATGGATGAAAAAGATCTGATCCCGAAGGGTTCGAGGATCCTGGGTGCATACGACAGCGAGGTAAGCTTCGGGCAGAAGCGCGTACTGCTCGTCTGGAACAGACTCGTTTTCCCGGACGGCACGACGCTGAATATCGCCGGCACTCCGGGGGCGGATCAGGCGGGGTATTCGGGGCTTTCAGGACGAGTGGACGAGCATTGGGGGGGCGATGTTCAAGGCGGCGCTTCTGGCCTCGATGTTCGTCGCCGGGGCAGAGGCAGTCTACAACGAGGATTCGCGCGGCTATACGGTGATAGAGCGCGAGGAAAAGAGCGTCCGCGACGCGGCGGCTGAGAGCCTCGCCGGTTCGATCCTGGACATGGGGACGAAGATAATGAACAGGGCCTCCGATATACAGCCGACCATAACGGTGCGGCCCGGCAAAAAGATGGCGGCCTTCGTCCAGCGCGACGTGGTGTTCCCCTTCCCCTATGGGTTGTGACATGTTCAGCTTCCTCGGCATGTTTAGGGCAAAAGGGAACCCAGGTGTCAAAAAATCCCCTGCGGCCGCGGAGTCCGGGCACGGGGGACATGCCGCGTTTCAGAGTGTTTTGGCAAAAAGTCAGTTCATAAGCTCGCGAATCTTTTCGACGGGCAAACCCGCGCTCTTCTCGATGATGTCCGGCGAAACTCCGTTAGCCAGCAAGTTGCGTGCGACTTCGAGCTTCCCTTCTTCTCTGCCGCGCTGTTCGATCTCAGCCGCCGAATCCCTCAAAAGCAACGGTACGTACATGGCCTTTCCCTCCCTGTTCCGATGTTCCAGAAACTCCCTGAATTGCGTTATAAGCTCTTTGTCTTTCATGTTTACTATGATTTCGGTAAAAAGAAACAGATTGCGCTTTTCGTCCAGACTCCAGCCCCGTTCGTCAAAAAGCTCGACCGCCTTGCGAAGAAAGTCGAATTTCTGGGGTTCCTTCTTCGCCCGCTGCGCGAACTTGCCCGCGTAAAGGACGAGATCTATCGGGTTGCCGCTCGAAACAAGCTCTTCGTCGTCAAGTTCCGACAGCACGAGATTATTATAGCGGTAAATTGCCTCCGTGCCAAAGCGGGAAAAGGAGTAATACCTTTCCTTTTTCCTGCGCCCCGCCGTGATTATGGCGAGGGCGGCCGGTTCCTTCCTGTAATGCGAGTATATAAGGCATTTGTAATGATACATCCTCTCAGCGAGGTTGCCCCTGCCGCCCCGTCCTTGCACTTCAATGTGGAGGATTACAAACTCAGCGCCGCCGTTTTTCAGCGGGATTTTGATCACATAGTCGGCGTAACGCGGGTTTTTATGTATCCCAGGATCGGAGGTGTTCACGACGTCCGTAAATTCTTTATCAAGAAAAGCAGGCTCCTCGCTTATGTCAGCTTCCTCGTAAAGCTCAGGTATCGCTCTTTTGAGCAGGTACGGGAAGAATTTTTTGATGAGATCCTTCCACGTGCTGTCATGATCTATGCGCCCGCCGCTATTGGGGCTGTCCGTTTTTTCAGCATTTTCGATGTTTTCGGATTTAACGTCGCTCAAATCGCATCACCCTTTCCTGGCGGCATTATACCGCGTTTTGCCTCAGACCAGCGGTATTGCCCTGTGAGTGATAGCCTCGCGGCCTGTCCGGTTAAGGGCTGCAAGGGCAAGGCAGTTCGGTTCGAGCGCAAGTCCGATAATCGTTCTTTCTGGAAGTGCGCGAAGTGCGGCAATTTTTTCGACGATATTGACGGCGTTCCGGCTGTCCGGGAAAAAGAAAAGCCTCGCAAAAAAGTAAGCGTCAGCCAGGAGGTAGTTTGATATGGATTTTACCAAAGGGAAGTTCGTAAGGTGGATCATTAGATGCATATGGAGTGAGGGTCTTCAAGAAATTTATGAGTAATTTGGTATATCAAAGACATATCTTTACAACTGTCTCCATAAACATAAAATCGTTTTGAAAATAAACAAGAAATAGGCAATTTGACATAATTTAGCGGAACTTTACATTTATCATTTTGTTATATTTTATAAGGTGGTATGATTGTTTCAGAGATTCCCAAAAAACCTTGTTTTCTTGACTCAACTAAACGTTGCCGTTTTTAACGAAAACGGTGTACAAGGCCATCTAACATGTGGTTTAGTGCGGGCTATAGTGGCGTAAAGCAAAGCACATTGTTTTGATGGTTTGTAGAACGTGAAGCTTGTGCAAAAGGCTTGAGCTGAGTGAGGTAATGTTTGAAAAATCAAATCAGCAATAAAATCACTAAACAGATACGCCGTATTCAACTCTTTGGCTATGACTGATTATATCAGCGATTGTGGTATGCATTCGCTTTGAGAAAGATCTCGCTTTCTCATTTAGCAATGAACGTTGTATTTTCTTTGGGTTCGTTGTGTCTTGTGTGTTAGGAGGGGGGTAAATATTGCGTGAAAAATGGTCAAGCGCCCTTTTAGACGTCGTTATTTCCGGAGGTTTCCAACGCTACGCCGAAGTAGCTTATGAATTTCTTGGTTTTCCTGTTGTCATCTTTAACTTTGAATTTCGACACGTGGCTCATTATCCCGACGATGATATTGATGACCCCGTTTGGGACACTTTAAAGAAAGGGGGCGGAATCTGCTTCCCTTTGATCGAAAGGATAAACGACAACGGAATCATGCGATACGTGCTGCAGCAAAAGGGCGCGTACGTGCTGAAAGAGGGTGAATACGGGGAACATCCGCGTATCGTAGGGAACATTTTTTCCGAAAATGACGACAGTGAAGAAGTCGTCGGTTTTGTCGATGTTTTCTGCCACTCTCCTGCGGATGTCACTAAAGACCGGATTGATTTCGTCGCCCTTTTTTGCAGGGCTATTTCAATTGAATTCCGGCATCATAATATGCATAAGACAAATTATATAAACAATGCGACCGTACATTTGATGACTCGTTTTTTTGCGGGCGGGGAACAGAAAGACGCGCAGTATCTCTCTTTATTGGAATCGTTCAAAAAGAGCTTGAAAGCAAATTTCGCGATATTGGCAATGCAGCAGCCGAGAGCACAAGAAGAACACTTAACGCTTTTGAATCTTTACAGGAGAGTTCTGACGATTATTCCTGAATATAACCCTGTTCTTTTCAAAAGCGCAATTTACGTATTATGCGATAACATTTCAAGTGGAAAAACCTTCTCCGCTAAATGTTATAAGATATTCAGCGCTTTAAAAACATGGAAACTTAAGTTTGGCGTCAGCAATCTATTTTCTGACATCGGCGAATTGCATATTTACCAATGCCAAGCAGATTATGCTTTGAAAACAGCACAAACGGATGAAAAACTCCGGTATATATTCTATAATAATTGCATGTTAAAGAGAATCACTGAAATATTACATGAACAATTATCTGAACATGATTACATTCACCCCGGTCTTCAAGTGTTACGGGAACACGACGCACAAAATGGGACGGAATATGCAAAGACGCTGTTAACTTTTATTATGACCGGGCAAAGCTATATAAAAACTCTTAAAAAATTGCATATACATAGAAACACCCTCTCATATCGATTAGACATTATAAAGAACATGACCGAAATGGACTTTGACGATATGGCTACCTGTACTCAACTATCGTTTTATTATCATTTATCCCAAACGCAAACGGTATCCCTCCCCTCCACCTTCCTACCGGATGATGAGAAGAGCCGTGATGGTTAAGTCTTACGCGCCAGGCTTCATCGCATCAATCTCAGCTTTGCGCAAAGCCATGACCCTGTCGTATGTGTTTTTATTCGTTGCGATGAACACCAGGACAATCGCAACTGCCATAAAAACGGAACACGCGATTAGAAATGGGCTATACGAGCCGAAATGGTCATAAATATACCCAGCTACCGGCGCGCCTATTATTGCGGCCATGCCAGCGCATACACTTGAGAAACCCATAATGGAAGCGGATTCTTTCTTGCCATAAAGCAACGTATATATGACTGGCGACAAGAGCGTCACGAAATACACGCCTGCAAAAAAAGTTGCGATGAGAGCTACTCCCAAAAAACCGTTAAGTTTTAAAGCGGCCAGGAATATCACTGCTACAGGAACACCGCATACCAAAATTCCGATTCTTGCGTTGTATTTGTCTGCCAGATAGCCGAAAAGCATCGACCATACGAGACTCGCTACGCTAAAAATGGAAACGCCAAGTGATGCTTTTATGGGATTGACCCCCATCTCCAATTCGTAAAAAGCTGGCGCGTTATTCATGAACCCTGACAGGACAATGAGCACGAGAAAACTGGCAGCCATTACTATCCAGAATGAAGGCTCCTTTAATATTTTGTTCAACGGGAGGCCCTCGTCAACGCTTCCCTCTTGTTCGCTCGCAATCTTTATCCCGTATTTGCCTGGGTGTTCAGAAAGTAGGAAGAAATCCGAAATGAGGACTATCCCACCCATAATAACTCCGGCGCCTAACGCGGTATGACGCGCGCCGTATGTTTCAATGGCCTTTGCGAAGATCGGAGACGTTATAAAGGTCATGACACCGACCGCTACAGGTAAAAAGCTCATCAATTTGCCAGTGTTCTTTGAAAACCACCAATTGACTTCTGTAAATGAAATCGGGAAGCCCGCAGTCATTACCGCAAAACCGATGAATATCCCTCCGGCGTATATGTAAGCGAAGCTATCCGCGAAGTAAAAGCAGAAAAAAAACAGCGTGATGCATACCGCCGAAACCCCGATTATCCCTTTTACGGGGAATTTTTTAACCAATAGGCCAACCAAACCCGCCGTAAGCAGGTTAGCGGTGCCACAGAACGATAGTGTTAATTGCGCATCTCCCATAGAACCCCCAATCAATTTTGTCATGGGCACGAAAAAAAGTGGCAGAGCATGAAATGCCGCAAGCGTTATCGCCGCGTTTATCAGGCAACTTATATATGTGTTTCTCGCTCTTTTGTTATCCATAGATGAAACACCTCCTAAGGTTTTCGCAATTAAAAAATATCCGCCCATGTGTGTGTGATATTTTTAAGATACAGAAGAGTTTTACAAAAGCATATATGAATAATTCAAAAATAACCGGCAGATTTCTTGTTAAAACCTTACAACTATGAAACATATCTGAGAACCGCAATTATTGAGTGCGGGCATGGAAACCCTGTGTGCTTTAATATATGTAGGCGCTGATTAAATTGCCTAAGCGGAATACAGCCGTATTTGAAGACAGGCAATCTCAGAGCGGTAATTCTCACGCTTTAAATCCTTGACAATAAATCATATTTTCCATAGTTATACAGCATGTACGCCATGGAGTAGATGATATTTAGTTGCATTATTTGTGCTGGTTGGCCAATATACGCTTTTTTTATTAATGAAAAATTTACATTTACATATAAACCATAGCATTTATACTTTGCTCACCGACTTAGGTACAAGACGTAAGCTTACTGTTAAACGCGCAGTTTCTTTTTGCGGACTTAGGGTTGTTTTTAGGGATCCCATGTGTGCGAAGCTGTCACCCGTTTCAGATCTATATGCAGTTGTTGCATGGCCCTTGTAGGATAGTGCGCTGTCAATTTACAGGGATATTTGTTGTGTTGGCTGTTTCCGCGGCTCTGCCATAGGCTGGCCAGCTAAGGCAGGATTAAGGTTAGGGAGGTTATTCAATAATGACGGACAGAAAAGTTCTAAATATCAATGGGGTAGAACGATCTATCCTATGCGACGTTGAAAAAGATACGTTGGCCGATGTCATCCGTAATTTGGGGCTGACAGGCACTAAGGTAGGGTGCGGGACAGGGCATTGCGGCGCGTGCAATGTAATACTGGATGGCAAGCTGATCCGCTCCTGCGTAAGGAAGATAAGCACCGTCCCGGATTACAGTACGATTTTCACAATAGAGGGGATGGGAACCGCTTATAACCTGCACCCGCTTCAGCTTGCGTGGATAGTCCATGGAGGGGTGCAGTGTGGTTTCTGTACGCCTGGATTCATCGTCTCAGCGAAAGCCTTATTGGATAAAAATCCAAATCCGACAAGGACACAGGTTCGCGATTGGTTCCAGGACAACAAGAACGCATGCAGGTGTACCGGTTATAAACCTCTCGTAGATGCCGTTATGGATGCGGCTAAGGTTATGCGCGGGGAAAAAACGATGGATGAGATGGCTTATAAAATGCCGGAAGACGGCAGGGTATACGGTACCAGGCACGTAAGGCCGGAAGCGCTGGGCAAGGTGCTTGGCGTCACGGATTTCGGGGACGATATTGGCTTGAAGAGCAAGGAAGTCTGGTATCTCGCGCCGGTGACGCCTAACGTGTCGCACGCTGTAATAAAGAGCGTGGATTACAGCGAAGCTGAAAAAGCACCCGGCGTATTCCAAATAATAACAAGCAAAGACGTTAAAGGGATTAACCGCATCACGTTCCCAATAGGTTCAAAATTTGCCAAGAGCGACGGATTCGAGCGCCCGATTCTGAACGACACGAAAGTTTTCCGTATGGGGGACATAATCGCGCTTGTGGCGGCGGATACGCGGCGGCACGCGCGCGAAGCCGCCAAGCTTGTGAAAGTGGAGTATGAAAAATTGCCGGAATACCTGGATATTCTGGATGCGATGGCGGATGACGCGGTTCAGATCCATCCCGGAATTCCAAACATAATGCTGACGAAACCGCTCTTTAAAGGAGAGGACACGAGAGAGGTCTTCAAGAGAGCCGCTCATGTGGCAGAAGGCAGTTTCTCTACGCCTATGCAGCCTCATTTGCCTGTCGAACCGGAGGTTGGGCAGGCCTATGTGGACAAGGACGGCAACCTTACCATACTCTATAAATCGCACGCCCTCTACATGGCAGCGGGATTGATAGCAGCCGGTGTAGGCTTGCCTCCGGAAAAGATCCGGGTCATTATGAATCCGTCTGGAGGCGCTTTTGGATATTCCCTGTCTCCTGGGTTCGCAGGGCTTCTGGGAGTGGCGGCTTTGGCGACTGGGCATCTTGTGAGCCTTACAATGAGTTACGAAGAGCATCAGCATTACAGTGGCAAGCGCGCCGCTTCATACACGAATGGGCGCCTGGCTTGCGACGAGAACGGCAAACTTACGGCTAGCGAACTGGATCTGGCTTACGATAAGGGAAGCTTCTCCGAACTGGTCAATCCAACCATAGATGTCGCCATGAAGGTGTTTGGCTTGCCCTATAACATCCCGAATTGCAGGCATCTCGCGAAAGGCGTTTTTTCCAATAAAGCCTTCTCTACCGCATATCGTTGCCCAGGCGTTCCTCAAATATTGCTCAACATCGAGACGCTGATGGACGTGCTCGCGGAAAAAGTTGGCATGGACCCCCTGGAGTTCAGGTATATAAACGCGTTGCGGGAAGGTCAGACCGCTCCGTTCGGTCTTAAGCTGAACGAATATCCTTACGAGACTTTGCTGAACAAAATTCGTCCCAAGTATAAAGCGCTGCTTGAGCGGGCTAAAAAGGACTCTACTCCGGAAAAACCACACGGGGTTGGGATAGCGTGCGGCTTTTTCCTGTGCGCTCAGCCTGGAGATCATGCGGAAGCCGCGCTCGAGCTGAATGCTGACGGCACTGTCACGGTATATAACACTTGGCAGGAGATGGGGCAAGGATCCACTGTAGGCACGTTGGCGTTCACTCACGAGGCATTGCGCCCACTAAGTCTGAAGCCAGAGCAGATCAAGCTTGTCATGAACGATACCAAATATTGTCCGAATACTGGGCCATCGGGCGGAAGCAGATCGAACATCATGTGCGGGGGTGCCATAGAGGACGCGGCTAACAAGCTGTTAAGCGCGATGAGAAAGCCGGATGGAACATATCGCACTTTCCAGGAAATGGAGCGCGAAAAAATCCCGACTAAATACATTGGCGCATACGATAGGGATCCAAACCCCCTCGCGTCCGGGCCGGAGGATCTGCCCGATGAAAACACAGGATACGGCGCTCCCAGCCAGGAGTTCTGCTGCGCGGCTTTCACGTCCGAAGTGGAGGTTGATGTGGCAACTGGCAAGACAACTGTCATCGCCCTGCACTGCGTGTCCGATATAGGCCGGGTGACAAATTACACCTCGGTTGACGGTCAGGCTTACGGGGGCATGGAACATTCCCTCGGATACGCGCTTTCAGAGCAGTATGCGGATCTCAAAAAACACGCTACGCTGGCAGGCGCCGGTTTCACATACATAAACAGCATGCCGGACGGAGACGATTTCACGGCCGAATATACGGAAATCCCCAGAAAATTCGGGCCGTTCAAGGGCGTCGGCGGCGCCTCTGAATCGTTCCAGTCGGCTTCCCACGTAGCCATTACAAATGCTATTTACAAAGCCGCCGGCGTCCGCATTTATTCCTTGCCGGCCACCCCTGAAAAGGTCAAGCAGGCTATCGACGACAAGAAAAACGGCACTTTGAAGCCGCTTGCGCCATATTACCTCGGCGGGGATTTTAACGACACCCTGGATTATATGAAAGCACATCCCGTGGAGTGACTGACGTAAACGCAGGACAGCCCGGCAAACGCGAATTCCCAGCTAAGAGTAGATTGACCGTTTGCCGGGCACATATTCAAAAGCGATTCATAAAATCGCCCCCGGCCTATGCCGGTGGACAGGCGGTCTGTTAGCACAAGAAGCCCGCAGCTTGGCAAAGCGGTTAATCCAACAAAAACACAGGGGGGTAAATTAAGTATGGGCGACATATTTGGATATAAGGGGAAAAAATGCGTTGTAACAGGGACTTCGTCGGGCATGGGCAAAGCTACGGCAGAATTGCTCATCGAATTGGGCGCAGACGTGTATGGCATGGATGTAGTTGAGAAGGAGATCAAGGGACTGAAATTTTTTAAGGCGAATCTAGCTGAAAAGGCTGACATTGATAATGTCTTTTCTCAATTGCCAAAACAATTTGACAAGTTTTTTGGCGTAGCCGGGGTTTCTGGAATGAAAAATGATTTCGTTACCACAATGATTATTAACACCGTGGCCAACCGTTACATTGTGGATAAGTATTTGCTTGAAGGCGAACGTATTGTTAACGACGGGGCGATCGCTATTTGCAGCTCCATCGCTGGCGGCAGATGGCAAAAATATACGGATGAATATGTTGGGATGTTTGACGCCAAAGGTTCGGATTGGGAAGGCCAAGTAAAATACTTGAACGATCTTCAGAAATCCTATAATGGGGAACTTGTCGGCCCTCACGCGTACACAGTTTCCAAGCGTGCCTTGACATATTTTATCAAAAAATCGGTATACGTCGCCATAAAACGCGGGATCCGCATCAACGGAATAGGCCCTGGCCTTACTGAAACAGGCTTGATAAACGACTTCAAGCAAATGGTCGCGGGCTCTCCGCTTGAGACGGAGGGAGTATCCGTCATCGCAAGGCCTGCGGCGCCTAAGGAAATGGCAGGGCCGCTCGTTTTCCTGAACAGCGATCTCGCCACTTATATAACCGGCGAAGTAATTCTTGTCGCGGGTGGCTTAGATGCTGATATCCAGGCGCACGGCCATGTCGACATAATGGACTATCCCGGCTTGCCGGAAAAAAAGTAGCTGCCGCAACATCGATAAAAAATAGATTGGAGGGTGATTGATTTGGTTACATTTTTCCCAGGGGCGAGAAAAGCGTATTATGGCGTAGGGGCATCCGAAAAAATTGGAGAAGAGATGGCTAAACTCGGGTGCAAGAAGGTTCTGGTCGTTTACGATCAAGGGGTCAAGAATGCCGGCATTATCGAACCCATCGTTTCCAGCCTGAAAAACGCCGGTCTGGCCGTAGAAGAGTTCGGAAAAGTCATGTCCGACCCGCCGGATTATATAATAGACGAGGGCGGAGAATTCGCAAGGGAAAAGAAGGTAGACGGATTCGTCGGTGTTGGCGGGGGCAGCTCAATCGACACGGCGAAGGGCATTAACGTACTCATGAACAACGAGCCTCCAATAAACAATTGGTTTGCGCCTAACCCGATTCCCGGTCCGGCGCTTCCGCTTATCGCGATCCCAACCACGGCTGGGACCGGCAGCGAAGTTACCGGCGGCGGGGTTGTCACAGACACCAGAAATCACGTAGGTTTTAAAGCCGGAGTGTTTCAGGCATCGCCGGATCTCGCGATCATAGATCCGGTCCTTTATACAGGTATGCCTCATGCCCCGTCGGTATGCTGCGCCGTAGACGCTTTGACGCACTGCGTTGACAGCCTTGTTTCGAACGCCCCTGACCCGATAGGAGGGACGTTTGGCGCAAAAGGCATTTCGTTGATCGCGAAAAACTTGCCAAAGCTCGAAGCCAATCCTAAAGATGTTCAAATTAGGGGCAATCTTGCGCTATCCGCTTATTTCGGAGGCACTACCATGGGAGGTTCGAACTGCCACCTGACCCACGTTGTTGGCCACACAATAGGGACGCTGTGCCATATACCGCATGGCGCGGGCTGTGGTTTGGCACTGCCTCAGCTGTTCAGATGGTACGCTAAGTGGCTGCCGGAAGAAACCAAAAAGGTTGCGGAAGCTTGGGGGATCAGCTTCGACGAGAATATTTCTCCGGAAGGTCTGGGCAATTTAATGCACGACGAAATGCTTAAGTTCTTTAAACTTGTCAAATTCCCCACTTTCACGGATCTCAAGCTGACCAAAGAAAAGGCCGTCGAGTGCGCAAAACACATGCCCAACGATGTATGCATGATGTTTTCTCCGAAGCCAGGTCTCGGTGTAAAGGATTTCGAGGGTTTGATGGCAGAAGCCTTCGACGAATATTGCTAGCTTGCTACGAATGCTCTCAGCTCTGCGGCAGCGCCTGCGCACAGTAAAACAGCGGGTGCTGCCGCAAACAACGGGGCCAGAGTGGGAGGAGCCGCGCGGTGGATATCGTGTCGATGATAGATAGGCAGCATGACTGTGTCGCAGATACGCCCGCACCATGCGAGTGCGCTTGTCCTTTGGGGCTTGACGTGAGGGATATGATTAGAAAGATCAATACGGGCCTGTTTAAGTCGGCGTATAAAATTTTCAGGAATTTTGCCGTCTTTCCTGGAATCGTGTGTCATATATGCGATGAGCCATGCAAAAAAGCCTGCGTGCGTAGTGAGATCGATACGCCTGTTTCGTTGCGTGAACTAGAAATGTTTTGCTGGCGCCAAAGAAGAGGCAAAACTGCCGAGGCGTTTTTCATTCCGGAAAAGAAAAAACGGGTTCTTATAGCTGGCGGCGGACTCTTAGGAATCGCTTGCGCCGTGAAGCTTGCGGGACGCGGCTACGATACTGAGCTAGCCGAAAGGAATGATCGTCTGGGAGGGGGCATATGGGAATTAGTCCGTGGCAGGTTGCCTCGTGAAGTGCTAGAAGAAGAAATGGCGGCTCTCTCTGAGCTCAAATATCTTACCGTTTCGACCGGCAGGGAGATCACGCGTTTTGACAACCACGGTTACGACGCTTCGCTGATAACATACCAAATGTCAGGCTGGGAGGAGAAGTATTACAGCGATGGGGTGTTTTACGCCCAGCCTCGTTTTGAATCAAACTTGGCGCCACTTGAGGCAATTCGACAAGGCATACTGTTTTCTTATGTGATAGAGGATTATGTAAACAGAGGCGTAGCGCGCGCACCTGAAAAAAAACAGGCAGACTGTAAATTCCGGCCATCGCCACAGACGATCCCGCAGGCGCCCCAGGTGATTCCGGCCGAAGCATCCAAATGGACGCAGAATGATGCAAAGTCAGAAGCTGGCCGGTGTGTGCTATGTTCGTGCGAAAACTGCCGGGAAGTTTGTGAAATGCTCGCTTGGCATGGCCTTAGCGCTAAAAAACTCATGATAAATGTCAGCGATACTATAAATAAGATGAAATGGAACAAGAGGACAGGAATTAGGCCATCCATGTCCTGTACACAATGCGGGTTATGTGAAAAATCCTGTCCCGTCAGCATTGATCTTAAACAGCTGTGCTTAGAGACTAGGCGTGTGCTACGCAAATCAAAACTCCTCCCTGATGGCTACTACGATTATTGGCTGAATGACATGAAACACGCAAATGGCGAAGATGCGTCTTTATTCATCTCTCCGGCCGGAGACAACTGTTGCGAATACATCTACTTTCCCGGTTGTCAGGTTGGAGCGTCCGAGCCCGAATATGTCCTCCGATCTTACGAATGGCTGTGTAAAAATGTGTCTGAAAAGACCGCTTTGTCTTTGCGCTGCTGTGGAGCGCCGGCGCACTGGGCTGGTGATAAGACGTCGCACGAAGATGCGCTGTCAAAAATAATGATTGAATGGAATGAATCAGGGAAAGCCGTTTTCATACTCTCATGTCCTAACTGTGCCCAAATGCTGGAAAACAGCGCGCCGGAAATAAAGACGGTCTCTATCTGGAATATTATGGCTGAATTTATTGCGGAGAGACCTCAGCGAAATTTAGGAACCGTTTCTGTATTCGACCCGTGCGCAAGCAAATACGACCCCAAAACACAGCAAAACGTGAGGGCGCTGATAAGAAGCTCAGGTTATGAAATAAAAGAATTGGAGTGCGCATGGGAGTGGGCTAGATGCTGCGGATATGGCGGGCTTGCGTACTCTTCAAATCCGGGGTTGGTAGAGCGGATAGCGAGCCATAACATAAAGTTGGGGGAACTGGAGTTCGTCACTTATTGCTCCAATTGTCGCGATAGCTTTGCCGGTCATAAGAAACCTTCCCGTCATGTTTTTGATATTTTATTTTTCGACGACGATTCCAGAAAACTCCGCGAACCGCCCGATCTTACTCAAAGACGAAAAAACCGCGTGTCACTGAAAGGAAAATTATCGAACTTGACGAAAGGATTAAAGTTTGAGGCCAAAATGAAACCCTACGACGATATAGAGTTAACGATGTCCACTGAGGTAAAAAATAAACTTAATCACAGGCTGATACTCGAAGATAACATAAAACAGCTTATTTACGACGCTGAAATGTCGGGAACTTATCTCTACTGCGAGGAAGATGATGTATATACCGCCCATCAGCAGCAGGGCAAGATCACTTTTTGGGCGCAGTATAAAAAATTGGCAGAAAGCGGATATCTGTTGCTCAACGCTTACCTGCACAGGCTTCAGATCGAGGAAGTGTGGCATGGCTGAAAAAAAACAGAAGTGTTGTAAATGTAATCTCTATCTTGAGCCAAGCAAAACAACCTTCATCTATCTGGGACAGCATTTCAGCCAGGAACTGCCTCGTTGTCCTTCCTGCGGGCAGATGTATATTTCTGAGGAGATGGTGGAATGCAAAATAGCGGAAATAGAACAAGTTTTGGAAGAAAAATAAAATTGGGAAATCGCTGATTTAATTGCCTATACGAAATTTAGCCGCCTTGGGGCGTAATCTATCGATATCAGTATTTTATTTTTTCCTAGCAGGCTGTCGGATTTCGCCGTTGTAACCTTGAAAGTTATCGTTACTGGGCTCATAAATGTCAATAACGTGCATTATGTACAACAGGAAGGGTGAGATAACTTGAGAAAGATACTTTGCGCTTTTGTCGTGTTTATCGTTCTTGTGGGACATTCTTCGGCCTTTGCATACCCATTCAGTGACGTCCCTTCGAATCACTGGGCATATGATGCCGTGGATCAATTGGCGTCGCGCGGTCTTATCTCCGCGTTTCCGGATAACGCCTACAGAGGAGGTCAGTCGGTGACCCGTTATGAAACCGCGGCTTTCATTGCGCGGGCTTTGGCTGGCGTCGATATGGAAAATGCAACTGCTGAAGACGTCGAACTCCTGAAAAAATTGGTAACCGAGTTCAAGGATGAGCTGAACACAATAGGCTTTAAAGCTGAAAAAATAGACTCATCTCTTAAGAATTTAGAGAATGACATCGGTGGCTGGAAAATTTCCGGCGAATTGCTTTTTGACGCGAAGTTCACACAAGACAACGACAAGAACGGTTGGTACTCGGATTTTGAGGGAACTATCGCCGGTAAAAATGAATTCGATCTGAGAGGGTATCGCATGTATTTATCCAAGAAGATAAATGAAACGGCCAGTTTTTCCACCCGCCTTGGCCTCGGCCCCGTGCTTCAGAACAATACAAGCCCTGAAATGTTTTGGGAACTCTATTATGTTTCGATAAAACTGCCAGGCAATTCAACGCTGATTGTTGGGAGAGACGAGGTCGACTGGGAGCGTGAGATGGGGCTTATCCAAGGAGATAACTATGCGTGGTTTGGCGATTGGTGGCACAACCAAATACGCTTTGAAAAAACGTGGGGGGCTACCAACTTCAAAATCATAATAGGCCGCAACAACGACGGCGGCATGAAAGGCAGCGATGACAGCATCGTTCCGGTAGAACAATTCACGTTGCAGGCAAATTTGGATCACTCCTTCAATGAAAAGTTTAGGGCGGGCCTTCTGGGTTATGGTTTCCTTACTGATAGCGAAGCGACATTGGAAGAAGGATTCGAAACGGATACGGATCTTTTCACTTATGGAATTTACGCCATGTATGACATCACGCACGGCATAGCGATCAAAGGCGCCCTTTATGCCCAGAAACAGGGGGATAGCCTGGCCGCGGTTACAGGGGACGATTCCGCCACTGCTTGGAGGGCGTTGGTCGATATTAAGCAGGATGTGCTGAAATTCACGTCATTATGGCTGGAATATGGGCAAATCGACAACTCTATGATCTGGAACTCTCGACTGATATCAATGAATCACCCTTTCTGGATCAGACCTCCTTACATGGGGGCATACTCTTACTCCAGAGCAGGGGCCGAGTTGAGTCACAACCAGCCTTATGGGGAAGGCACGAGCATCATTGCCGGCATACATGCCTCCCAACAGTGGAGTGAGAAATTAAGGACATACGAAAGGTTTTATTATATGGACTTCGATAACGACAGGGTGGACGACGCGAATAGCTGGTCTGTCGGAATTGCATATCGTTACAGCCCAGCGATAGAGTTCGATTTGTCATATAACGTTATCGACTACGGATACGGGGAATTAAACGACCGTAACGGCGACGATAGTTTGGTGCGTTTCCGGACGCATGTCTTCTTTTAAAAATATGAGTATCAAGTTGTCGCAGGCAAAGAGATGCTGATCTGAGGTGATGGCATGCCGGAGAACGAGGTTCGCGAGCTTGCGATGCGCGGTTACACGTGCAGCCAGATTATGGTGATGATGACGTTGCGGCGGATGGAGATGGAGGACGAACATCTGGTCAGGGCGGTAAAAGGCCTCAGCATGGGCATGGGAGTAGGACACGCCTGCGGCATAGTGACCGGGGGCGCGTGCGCGTTGAGCCTGGCGCAAGGCGCGCGCGGGATATCCGAACTGTTTCCCATGTTCTACGGGTGGTTTTACGAGAAATTCGCGGAATCATGCGGAAGCATAAACTGCCAAGACATTCTTGAAGGAGACATCAGCGCGTACATGAGGGTCTGCCCCGGCATGATAACGGATTCGTGGGAAAAACTCTCCGAACTCCTGGATGGCTGACATGGGCAATATGCCGCAGTCGAGGGACCGCAGACTGGAGAATCTGAACGATACTTTGCGCAGGGCCAGGGAGAAGTCGCGCTTCTACGCCAGATTTCTGCCTGATGGCCCGGCGTTGCGCCTCCGCTCCCTCGATGAGTTGAGGAGGATGCCGTTTACTGAGGAGCCGGATCTCAGTTTGGGCATAGAGGAGTTCCTCTGTGTCCATCCTATTGCCGTCGCCAGAATCGTCAGTCTGCAAACGTCGGGCAGCACCGGTGCTCCTAAAAGAATCGCTTTTACCGACGCAGACATTCAGTCCATAGTCAGATACTTTTCATTTGGAATGAGCCAGATCGTGCGTCCTGGCGAACGGGTCATGATATGCCTTCCCGGAGACAGCGGATATCGTGTGCCTCATCTTTTGAGCCTCGGCATAATGGATTTCGGCGGATTCCCGACCGTTTACGGGCCGATATCAGACACTGACGACGCCGTAAAATTCACGGCTAATCTCAAACCAAATTGCATCGTGGGCATTCCTGTTCAGGTTATGGCGCTCGCGGAGCGCTGTGCCGAGGCAAATCGCGTGCCGCGCCCCGAATCGGTGCTTCTGACGGCGGATTACGCCGCTTCCAGCCTGAAGCGGAGGATAAGCGAGGCCTTTGGGTGCCGCGTGTTTAACCACTATGGCTCAACTGAGATGGGGTATGGAGGCGCGCTGGAGTGTTCACATGGGAGCGGGCTGCACATAAGGGATGACGATCTGTACTTTGAAATCATCGACCCTCGAAGCGGCGGCGCGATGCCGCCCGGGCAGGAAGGGGAGCTGGTTTTTACGACGCTTACCCGCAAAGGGATGCCTCTTATAAGATACCGCACCGGGGATTTTGCCAGTTTCATCGCGGCGCCGTGCGGCTGCGGCAGGACATCCATGCGCATTTCGTCTCCCTGGAGGATGAGGGGCAACTTCCTCCAATTGCCCGGCAGGCGCCTTACGATGCCAGAGCTGGACGAGACCCTGTTTTCCTGCCCGCAGGTTATGGATTACTCTGTTTCTCACGCCTCTACGCCGCGGGGCGATCTGCTGCTGAATTTGCGCGTATGGGCTTCCGGGAAATTTCGGCTCTCGGACACATCCAAACTGAAAACGCTGGTGGAGGATATTTTGCCAGACTGCGTTCGCGTGGATATAAAGATCGCGGGAGCTGACGAGACGAGTCCTGGACTATTGGGCAAGAGGCTGTTAGGGACTGTTGCATAGCTTATTCTGATTTAAGGAATCGCTGATTTATAGTTAGGAGCCTAAAGGGTGACGATTAAAACCCTTGCGAAGCCAGACACCGCTTCCTTAAATTCAGACGGGAAAGTTATTGCCGGGAGGTCTTGATGTGAAAAAGAACAAATTTATGATCGTCAGCGGATTTCTGGGAGCGGGGAAGACGACAACCATGATCGCTCTGGCGGATTATATCGATAAAAACATGGGTAAAGCAGCTATCATCGTCAATGACCTTGGCGCCAAAAACCTCGTCGATGCCGAATATACCGCGACAACCGGCTGTTCGGTAACGGAAATTACAGGCGGCTGCATCTGCTATCAAATAGACAACCTGATAGACAAACTCCGCAGACTGAGGGACGTCCAAAATGCCGACATCACGATGTCCGACATTCACGGATTCGGCGTGGGCGCCTTGAATTTCGTTTATCACGGGCTGCACGAAAAATTCAACGAGGAATTTGAATTAGCCCCCTTCCTGGTAATTGTGGATCCCATGAGGCTTCGCATGATCATGCCGGAAAAAGCGGACATCAACCTGCCGGAGGAAATAGCATATCTGCTCAGATCCCAGCTGGCCGAAGCCGATGCCGTCGCCCTCAATAAAATCGACCTTCTCGATGAAGGAGAAGCCGGGAAATTTGTGAAATTCCTGGAGGAAACCTGTCCCGGCGTGCCAGTATTCGCCATATCGGCCAAACAAAAGAAAAACATCGCGGAAATCGCGGAACATGTCATGTCGCATACGGCCGGCCTCAAGACGGTCGATATAGGTTATGGGGGAAGCGATTTTATCGTCGCCGAAAGCAAGCTCTGCTGGTATAACAGAAGGTTTTTCATCAAGACCTGGGACGGCGGGAAAATAGACGGCAATGCGTTTATAGACGATTTTATCGAGGGCGTGCGTTCGGGGCTGGCCCCAAAAAAGCGTAATATCCCGCATCTCAAAATATTTGCCGCCGGCGGCGAAGACGATTTCGGGAAGGCGTCGCTGCTGGGCGTCGGCTGCAAGACAGAATACGACAAAAAGATAGAAAACCTTCACGATAAATTCCGCGTGATCGTCAACGGCAGGGCTGCCTGCGAGTCCCGCCTGCTTTCGCCGATTATGGATGAGGCTCTTGAAAAAGCGGTCACGAAAAACGGCGTCGAGTGCCAGATATTTTTTACGGAATGTTTCGGCATGATGGACGAAGGGAAGTCGTGACCTGATCTGACAGTTCCGTGACAAACGATTCCAGACTCTAAATCAAGAATGAACGGCCATGCTTCATAATACAAGGAGGAAGCGCCATGGGAGAAAAACTCGCGGAGAAAGATTTCGCCAGGCTGGACGAGACGCTGGCGGATCTGGCAGCACCAAAGGCACACTGATCCCCATTTTGCAGAAGGCCCAGGATATCTTCGGATACCTTCCGAGGGAGGTTCTGGTCTACATAAGCCAGAAGACGGGAGTCCCCTTGAGCCAGG
>JAIROA010000114.1 GCA_031257775.1 Synergistaceae bacterium | reverse complement strand
CTTTTAAGGTAGAGAAAGACGGGCTCTCGGGGCTTATCGGGCCGAACGGCGCTGGCAAGACTACGATCTTCAACCTGATCACAGCCGTGTATGGCGTGACTGGCGGAGATATGGAATTCCGCGGGAAAAACATCAACCGCCTACGGACTTACGAGGTAATATCGCTCGGCATTGCCCGTACGTTCCAGAACCTGCGCCTTTTCTCGCGTTCGAGCGTTCTTGAGAACGTAGTCACGGCCGCCCAGCAGCATTATAAATACAGCTTTTTCGAGGCTATGACGCACATGGGCCGCTGGCGCTCCATGGAACGCGCGATCCGCGAGGAGAGCATGACGCTGCTCGATCGCGTAGGGCTTGCCGACAGGGCGGGGCAGATGGCCGGGACTCTGCCGTACGGCCTTCAGAGGAGGCTCGAGATAGCCCGCGCCATAGCCCTGCGCCCGGCCCTTCTCCTCCTTGACGAACCCGCGGCGGGCATGAACGCGGAGGAAGTCGGAGGGCTGAACGCGCTGATAGTCAAGATCCATAAGGACTTTAACCTCACGATACTTCTGATAGAGCATCACATGGATGTGATAATGTCGATATGCCCGCATATTGTTTGCATAAACTTCGGGGCGAAAATCGCGGAAGGCACGCCGGACGAGATCAGGAATCACCCGGAAGTGCTTAAGGCTTATCTCGGGGAGGATGAGTGATCATGACAGTCGTCGCAGCCGGATCTGAAACCGGGGGCATGCGCCCGCTTCTCTCCGTCCGGAATCTCTCCGTGTCCTATGGCGCGATCCGCGCGCTGAAAAGCGCAAGCCTCGACGTCTATCCCGGCGAGATCGTCGCTGTCATAGGCGCGAACGGGGCGGGTAAATCGACAATGATGAACGCGATAATGGGCGACGTGCCGCGAGGCGGCGGCGAGATAACGCTTGGCGGCAAGACTCTGCCGTTCAGGAGCTTTCAGGTCGTCTCCGCCGGAGTCAGCCTGTCCCCGGAGGGAAGAAAGGTTTTCGCGCCGCTTACCGTGCTGGAGAACCTTGAGATCGGAGCGTTCCCTATCAGCGACAAAGGGGAGATCGCGGATCAGATGCGGCGGGTATTCAACCTGTTCCCCCGCCTGGAGGAGCGCAAAGGCCAGTACGCCGGCACCCTTTCAGGCGGCGAGCAGCAGATGCTCGCGATAGGGCGCGCCCTGATGGCCCGTCCGAAGGTCCTGCTTCTCGACGAGCCGTCGCTTGGCCTGGCGCCGATAATCATAAACGAAATTTTCAAGGAGCTAGCGGACATCAACAGAACCCTTGGAATGACGATACTCTTGGTGGAGCAGAACGCGAGAAAGGCCCTGCTGCTCTCAAACCGTGCCTACGTGTTGCAGACTGGGGTTATAATATCAGAGGGCAATTCGAAGGACATGCTCGACGATCCGGAAATTGCCGAGGCATATCTCGGAGGAAGTGAAAAACACCCTAGTCATATTGTATAAAAAAAGGGAGCGGTCATGGAAAATAAAGAGGAAGACGGGATTAAATATCTGATTATAAATGGCGACCTGCGCCCGCAGTTCAATCTCGCGCTTGAGGAATATGCCTTAACGGGGATGGACATGGACATGATAATGCTCTGGAGGAATTCCGCCTCCGTCATAATCGGCTGCAACCAGAACGCGGTCGAGGAGATTGACGCAAGCTACGTAAAGGAGAACGGCATTCCCGTAGTGCGGCGTCAGTCTGGCGGAGGCGCGGTGTTCCACGATCTAGGCAACGTCAACTTCACGGTGATCAACAAGCTGGGAGGAGACGACTTCAATAATTACCGGAAGTTTACCGCGCCGATAATAAGCTATCTCTCGGAACTTGGTGTCAGCGCGGAGTTCCAGGGGCGCAACGATCTGGTCATAGACGGCATGAAATTTTGCGGCAACGCCCAGGCGGTAAAAAAGAACCGCATAATGCATCATGGCTGCATACTCTACAGCGCGGACGTGAGCCGCCTGGCCGGCGCGCTTCGCCCAAAGCGGGCCAAGATCGAGAGCAAGGGAGTGAAATCTGTCCGCAAGCGCGTCACGAACATAGCCGATCATTTGCCTGAGCCCATACCCGTCGAGGTTTTCCTGAGCGGCCTGGCGAGCTATTTCATAAAGAACGTGCCTGGAATACTGCCGTACGGGCTGACGGATAGCGACATATCCGCCGCGGAAAAGCTCATGCGCGAAAAGTACGAGACGTGGGAGTGGAACTTCGGCCGCTCGCCCGATTACAACATGGAGCGTGAAGGCAGGTACGATTCCGGGACGGTGAGCGTGAAACTGTTCGTTGAGCGCGGCATTATCCGGGAAATCCACATCTTCGGGGATTTTTTCGGCCTTCTGGATAAGTCCGCGCTCGAAGAGACGCTCACGGGCATCAGGCATGAAAAGCCGTCCGTAAAAGCCGCGCTCGAAGGCGCCAATATCGGCATGTATATGAGCGGCATCTCCGCAAGCCAGCTCGCGGAGCTAATCTGCCAGATTTAACGGGCTGATCCGTCCTTATTCTGAAACATGGCTGCACAGTTTAGTCAGTCACAAGGCGCGGGGTTGCCGGGCGAGTGCGGCGAATCGGCGTACAGCAAGGATGCCAGACCGAGCGAATCAGCTCAGGACACCGTTATAAGCTCGTAACTCTCGTTTCCAAGCCCGATGCCGGTCGCATGGCGTATTTGCCCGCGCCAGTCCGTCGAGGGATGGATGTCCGTGAACCAGTCGCCCGTCGTCCTCTCGCGTTCTGATATGATGCTCGTCTTTATCACGGGCGCGCCGTTCACCGCGTCGATGCAGGCTTTGTCAATGGCCACGGGGTCGAAACTCGCGAAAATGCCGATATCCGGCACCACCGCGGCGTCGTTTTCGCCGTGACAGTCGCAGTATGGGGACACCTGATTCACGACTGTCACGTGAAATGACGGCCTGCCGTCCACTACGGCCTTAGCGTACTCGATCATCTTGTAATTCGTGTCTACTGAATAACTCGCAAAAGCAGTTTAAATCAATATTTGTACTGGTTTTGTGATAAAATAAGTGCAGACAAAAAAGCCAAAAG
>JAIROA010000045.1 GCA_031257775.1 Synergistaceae bacterium | reverse complement strand
GCCTCCTTTACGGCGACGACCAGAGGATCGCGCAGGTCGTGACGAACCTTCTTGTGAACGCTGTGAAGTTCACGCCGGAAGGTGGCAGCATCAGATTGGAGGTCCGCCTGGAGGATGAGGATGAGGGAGTCTGCACGGTTATGGTGGAGGTCATCGACTCCGGCGTCGGGATGACCGAAGAGCAGCAGTCGCGCCTGTTCATGCCGTTCGAGCAGGCGGACAGCGGCATATCCCGGAAATACGGCGGGACTGGGCTGGGCCTTGCCATATCGAAGCGCATCGTGGAGATGGCCGGCGGAAGAATATGGGCTGTATCCGCGCCAGGGGAAGGCTCGACGTTCGGGTTCACGGTAAAGCTGGGGCGGGTTTCGGACGACGGAGAGAGCTCCCTGCCACTTGGGGTGAATATACAAAATCTCCGCATACTGCTGGTGGAGGATGCCGAAGAGGTAAGGGATTATTTCAAGTGGGTCGTGGGCGCGTCCGGGATTACGTGCGACATCGCCTCAGATGCCAGTGAAGCGCGCGGCGTCATAGAGAAAAGCGGGCCGTATGACATGTATTTCGTGGACTGGCAGATGCCGGGCATTAACGGCATGGATCTGACGCGCTGGATCAAGGCCCGCGACGGGGACAATGCCATAGTGGTTATGATTTCGTCGCCGGATTGTGGCATGGACGGGGCGGAAGCCAGAGATGCCGGGGTAAACCGGTTCCTGTCAAAGCCGCTCTTCCCTTCCGATATATTTGACTGCATCAACGAATGCCTCGGAGACAGCACGATAAAGCCGTCAGGCGGCTTGCCGTTGGGCGAGGCCGACAGGTTCGACGGATCGCGCGTTCTGCTGGCTGAGGACGTGGAGATAAACCGCGAGATTGTGCAGGCCCTTCTGGAACCCTCTGGGATCGAGTTCGAGTTTGCCATAAACGGCGCGGAGGCGGTGAGGATGTTCGGCGAGTCTCCCGGTAGGTACGATCTCATACTGATGGACGTGCAGATGCCGGAGATGGATGGCTACGAGGCAACGAAAAGGATCCGCGGGCTGAATACGGAGGAGTCCCGGCGTGTGCCGATCATCGCGATTACGGCCAACGTGTTCCGCGAGGATGTCGAGAAATGCCTGGACGCCGGGATGGACGGGCATATAGGCAAGCCGCTCGATTTCGAGGAGGTGCTGTCCACGCTTCGGAAATATCTCGTAAAGAAGAATCCGGACATACCTTCGCATGAAGCGTGAGCCGCAATAAGATTTACCTTACGCAGATGTTTTTAATGAGTAAATCTTGAGCGGATTTCGGAGTGGGATCTATAAAAAAGCCTTGTCACGGCTTGGATTCTGCCCGATAGGTCTATTGACACGGCTAGAAGCTCCTCGCAGAATAGCATGGGTATCCAAAGCCCGCACCCGGCGGTGCTGCGCAGGTAGTAGCACCGCATTCTTCCTTCTTCCGGCACATATGACTCCTGGATCATGGGTATCGCGGGATTCAGGCTGTGGCCATAGTCAGTGTCTGCGACGTAAAGGTGGATGTCGAATTTATCGAAGCTCATGACAGCCGGAATTCTCCCGCCATCAGGACGTACGGCCTCCACTCTGCTCATGAGGTCGCCGGAGGCATCGGGCGATATCTTGGGGATAAAGCCCTCTTCTATTGACGACAGGAGCCAGTCCTCCGCGAATTTCATTCCCAGCTCAGACGCAAGGGCCTGCTCTCTATAGGTAATCCGCCACTTCAGGCGCTTTACGAGAGACGTGCTGCCGGCCATCAGGCTTCCCGCCGCCAGCGTAAATATGACGAGCAGGAAGATAACGCTTGGCAGGATAAAAGCCCGTCTCATCTTCGTCCCCGTATGTCCCACTGCTTCCACCTCATGTCGAACGAGCCGGCCCTGATCCTTCCCGTTATCGCGACTCCTTTGGGAAGGGCGAGCGCCCCCGGACGCTCTTCCGGAATGTCGAAAGAAACCATCAGTCCGGATCTCTCGCGAATGTCGGGCGAAAGAAGGTGAGCGTTTATCTCGCCCATGAGGGTGGAAAGCGCTGCGGCCCGCCCTCGCTGATCCAGCATGACAGTCGCGATTCTAAGCGCGGAAGCAGCCAGCTCCAGGCCGCCCAGTATGACGGCTGACGCGAGAATAGAGCATATTATTACCTCAACAAGGACGAAACCGGGTTTTCTTTTGATCATGACATATACCTCATAAAGGTTTTCAAGAATATACAGCATCTCACATTAAAATAAACCAGTAAATGGGACAGGGTTTTGATGGTAGCGTTGCCCTGTCATCTCGGGGCAAAAAGTTTTTCTATTTTTCTATATTTTTATCGGAATTATTACGCAATGCGACGTGGCGGAAAAACGCTAAGTCATGATAAAGTTTCTTCATGAGATTTTGGCGGGAGGCGAGGGCGTGCCTTTTTCAATCTCGGAGTTCAACTGGCAGCTGATAGTGATAATCGTGGGGATCAGCGCGGCTGTTTCTTATGTGGGTGACGTCCTTGGAATGAAGATCGGCAAAAGAAGGATCTCGCTCCTGGGCCTTCGCCCAAGGTATACCTCCACCATAGTTACCATGTTCACTGGCATAGCGGTGGCGATCCTCACTCTTTGCGCTGCTGCCTATACGTCGGAGTCCGTCCGCGCCGCGTTTTTCGGCGTCAACTATCTGGAGAGGGAGATAGCGAGGCTGATACAGGATCAGCGCGAGCGTCAGGATCAGCTGAGCCAGATGGAGTTCGAGCTATCGATGGCTTACGGCGACCTCCGCAGAATGGAGGGAGATCTGCTGTCCGCTTCGCGCGATCTGCGGGACGTCAAGGCAGAGCTGGGAAGCGCCAGGATCCAGGTGACTGAGCTTGAGAAGGAGCGCGCCAGGCTTGACGGGCAGATGGAGCTGTTGAGCCGGGAGAAGGAGCGGATGGAGTCGGATGTGGCGGCTCTGAGGAAGGAGACTGATGATCTAAGAAAAGGCCTTGAAGAGATGAAAGGCGGAAGGGTCATAGTCTTCCAGGGAGAGCTTCTGTCGCAGATTGCGGTGGAGAGCGACGCCAGCCCCAATGACATTGATGCCGCGCTGTCGCGGCTCATAAGCTCCGCGGCTGAGGCCATCACGGTCAAAAACAGGGAGTCCGGTATGCCGATACAAGCCGGCGATCTCCCGAAAGTCGAGATATCGGAGGCGCTTAGAAAGGAAATATACGATGAGCTGGGCAGGTCGTCCGGCCGTAAGCTGTTGCGCCTCACGGCGGCAATGAACGTGGTTTTGGGACAGGTAGTGGACAGCAAAGTCGATATCTTCGACAGCAAGATCGTTTTCCGAAAGGACGAGATCCTTCTGACCGATAAGATAAGAGGAGGACTGGCCCAAAACGACGCCTCGGATCTGCTTTACACCATGCTAAAGCAGATAAACCCGAAGGCAGTGGCTCTAGGGGTTCTTCCTGACCCGATATCAGGCACCGTAGGCAATATTGACTCGCTGGAGTTTTTCTCCGTCGTCGACAGGATAAACGAATCGCGGCAGCCGCTGGTCATCACGTTTATGGCGGCAAACGACATCTACACTGAGGGTCCGGTAAACATCAGGATAGTGCTTGAAGAGGAAGAAGAATGATCCTATGGTTTTTGTGATAATATCGAAAAATAAGGAGGTGGCCGCGTGCTTATCGTAGGATGCCAGATTTGCGGGGAGTCGAAGGTTTTGGCGGGTTCTCCGGACAATGACGGAGTGGCGAGGATTCATTGGACATGTTCCCGCTGCGGCACGGGGCAGGTGTTGCAGCTTGAGGTAGCGGGCGACGCCAGGGGCGGCGATCTGCACAGGATTCTTGGAGGGCTTGCGCTCGTTGAGAACGAGCAGGATGAAGCAGGGCTGGGCACCTTCGGGAAATTTCACGATTTTTTCGGAGGATCGCCTGAATAGCGGTGCGGCATGAGACAGGCCAAGCGGCAGAATATATTTTTTACGACAGCAAGCTTGCCGTTAAGCCAGGGGAGCTGCAGGATCTCTATAGATTCACGCATTGGGGGCGCAGCCGGACGCTTGAGCAGATAGACCGGATGCTGATCGGCTCCGATCTCTGTTTTTCAGTGAAACGCGACGAAAGGCTGGTCGCCTTCTGCAGGATGCTGACGGATTTCGTCTTTCGCGCTACTATATGGGACATCCTGGTTCATCCGGATCATCAGGGCCAGGGGCTGGGCACGAGGCTGATAACCTATGCGCTCAAGCACCCTGCTGTGAAGGACATACCTATAATCACGAGCTATTCGAGCGACCTGGTGCCCTTTCTGAAGCGGCAGGGTTTCGGCTATAGCGAGGGGCTGGTAGTTCTTCAGCGGGTCCCGATAGAATATTCGTGACGGCGTTTAGCCGTCCCGGAATGCTGAGGCCTCCGGGTTTAGCTCTTTCGCCTTCAGGCCTCTTGCAATAAAACAGAGCAACGCAATGTTGCGCCCAACGCGAAGCGCCCGAGGTTTTTTCCAAATCAACTCGTCTGTCATGAGTTGATTTGGAATTAGAATTATTGACGCCGGCGAGTTGTGGAGTTTTTGGCCGCGAGACGTTATCATGAGCGGCATATTATAAGCCCTTTTGGGAAAGCATGGAGGAATGTTCGATGAGCAAAGAAAGGTATCTTGTAACGTCCGAATCAGTGACAGAGGGACACCCAGACAAACTCGCGGACCAGATCTCCGACGGCGTTCTCGATGCGATTCTCGACAAAGAGCCTCTTGGCCGTGTCGCGTGCGAGACGCTGGTCAGTACTGGTCTTGTGGTTGTAACCGGAGAGATATCGACGGACGTGTACGTCGATATTCCAAGGATAGTCCGCAACACAATTAAAAATGTCGGCTATACGCGGGCGAAATACGGCTTTGACGGGGACACGTGCGCTGTCGTCACGGCGATAGACGAACAATCCCCCGACATAGCGCGCGGGGTGGACAAGGCCTTTGAGGTCCGCGAGTCTGAGCTTGCGGACGAGGATATTGACCGGATAGGCGCTGGCGACCAGGGAATGATGATCGGGTACGCGTGCAGCGAGACGGAGTCGCTCATGCCGATGCCGATAGACCTGGCTCACAAGCTGGCGCGCCGCCTGTCAAAGATCCGCAAAGATCTGGCCCTTCCATATCTGAGGCCCGACGGGAAGACGCAGGTGACGCTCGAGTACGACGGGCTGAAGCCCGTCAAGGTCGACACGGTCGTCGTCAGCACCCAGCACCACCCAGCCGTCGACGAGAGCCAGATCGAGGCCGATATCACGGAGCATGTGATCCGTCCAGTGATCCATAAGGAGTTTCCTGACGGGAAACCGAAGATATTCGTGAACCCGACGGGACGTTTCGTGCTTGGCGGGCCGCAGGCCGATTCGGGGCTGACGGGACGCAAAATAATAGTCGACACGTATGGCGGGGTAGTCCCGCACGGCGGCGGCGCCTTCTCTGGGAAGGATCCGACAAAGGTGGACCGCTCGGCTGCATACATGGCCCGTTACGCGGCAAAGAACATCGTCGCGGCCGGGGTAGCCGGCAGATGCCAGGTACAGGTGGCATACGCCATAGGAGTGGCGAATCCTGTCTCAATAATGGTGGAAACCTACGGCACCGGCAAGATCTCCGACTCGAAGATTACGGAACTGGTGCGCAAGCACTTCGACTTCCGGCCCGCGGCCATCATCCGCGACCTGGAGCTTCGTAAGCCTCAGTTCCGCAGGATAGCCGCGTACGGGCACATGGGAAGGATAGACCTTGACCCGGTTCCAAAGTGGGAGGACACCGACAGGGCAAGCCTGATACGCAAGGACGCCGAATCTCTGGCTTAATCCGCACAGCCGGCGGTAATGCTTGATATTTCGCTGCGTAAAAGGCATATTTGATGCGCTCGGACATGTCTTATGGCCGATCTCATGTCCTGTTTGCGGAAGGCTCGGCTTGCACGTGTGCCGTAGCTGCCTTGAATCCACGGCAGGGGATTTACCGCTTTTCTGCCTCGAATGCGGGATTGACGCGCCTTGCGGCAAGCATAGGGGGGCGCTCGTCCGTGCGGCTTCGGTTTACGAGGGCGTGAGCAAGGATCTGGTGCGCGTCATGAAATATGAGAATGGCCGTCGCGTCGCCGGCATGATGGGAGAGCTGCTGGCGGCGCGTTTCGGACGGCCTCAGGCGGATTTTCTGGTGCCGGTCCCCTTGCATAAATCAAGCGATAGGGATTACAATCAGGCAGAGCTTATTGCCCGAGGGGCCGGAAGGGCATGGCGGCTTGATGTGGCAAGAGCGCTCAGGTGGCATCTCGCGCTTCCGAGACAAGCCCTCAGGCCGGGAGGGGACGACAGATCTCTTCCCGAAGACGCGATGATCGCAGAAAGATGCCTTACTGAGGCTAGGGTGTTCATAGTGGACGACGTATACACGAGCGGCAGCACGATGAGGGCCGCGGCAAGGGCGCTGGAGAAAGCCGGGGCGGCAGTTGCAGGGGCGATGGTCTGGTGCAGGGCTAGGAGAAAAGAGCATGGAGGATCAACATTTTGACTTATTAAAGTGCGCTATCTGCGGGAAGGCTTTCGCACAGGAGGCCGGGAAACGCCCGACTTGCCCGGATTGCCTTGCTGAAGAGGAAGTAATCTACCGGAAAGTCAGAAACCTTGTGAACACCTGCCCCGACAGAAGAATTAACGTGGCGGAGGCGGCAAGGCGCCTTGGAATTGAGGAGAGGAAGATCAACTACCTCGTAGAGTGCGGGATGTTCGAGCTAGCCGTGGGAGTTGGCCTCATCAATCGGCAGCAGGGCGATTAGGGCGCGGAAGTGATGAAGCGTTATATCCATTTTCGTGCCTCAGTAATTTAGCATAAAGATTCGCTAATTTCATCCGATAATAGAATCAACAAGAAGTTACCACCCAAAGAGGTGATTGTATAATGATCGAAAAAATCAGCGACATAGCCGGAATCAGCCCGTTAAGCGGGGTCAGGCTGAAAAAGGATCTGCGCCCCGGGGAGATGCCTTACACGCAGGATGGCCTGGCGGTCAGCCCGTTTGCCAGGGAGATGGCAAACATCTCCAGCGAACTGGCGAAGATTCCCGAAGTCCGGGAAGATCAGGTGCGGGATCTGAAACGTCAGGTGGATGATGGGTCTTATAAGGTCGATCTTGACGCGCTCGCGAAGCGCCTTGTCTGGGCCGGCATTAACAGAATAGAGGAATAGATGCCGCCGAAGGCGATCCTGCTGGCGGACACGATTCTCAAACAGGATGAGATCCTGTCCGGTTTGTTGGATAACACGATAAAGCAGAGGGAGGCGCTCAAGGGTGGGCGCCTCTCCGACTTGCAGGAACTCATGTCGGAGCTGAGGCACATTACAGTGAGATGCCAGGCGATAGAGGTGAAGCGCTCGCGGCTGGCCGGCGACATAGCCGCTGATTTATCGTGCGAGCCAATCGTCTCTGAGATATCAAAGGCTCTCAGGAGCGGCAACGCTGAAGAGGCCATGCTGGTGGAGGAATCCGCCGGGAAAATGATAAAGACCGTAAACAAACTCAAGATGGAAATGTCGATACTGGCCCGCTTGATGGATGAAGCCAAGGCGCTCAACGAAATGCTGATAAGCGAGTGGCGCAAACTGAGCCAGAAGTCGATAGGGAATGCCGGCATTGGCACGTTCGACACTAAAATCTAAGCGCGTGACGGGCGAGATTTCCTGAAATAACGCAATAGTCATATATCATCAATTTCATCAGAACCCCACAAGTTTTAAACACGGGCTGTCGATATTAACGAAGGAGGCGGATTCGTTTCCTTCGTTAATTTTTTATGTCTTGCGCGTATAGGGGGAGATTGATCATGGTCAGCACATATCACGGCATAGAGACAGGGCGCAGGGCCATCGAGTTTGCCAAAAAAGGCATGGAGGTAAGCGGGATCAACACAGGCAGCATCGCCAAGGAGGGCTATAGCCGTCAGGCCGTAAACACTCAGGCAAGTGCCGGGCTTGTCTCTGCTGTCAACGTCAGCTATCTCGGAACCGGGGTGGAGATCACCTCAATAGAGCGGATGCGCGATCTATTCCTCGACGCGCAGTACAGACGGGCTACCGTCGATCAGGCGTTTTGGGAGACCACGGCAAACGGCGTTGCGCGAATAGGAAAATTAATAGTGAACACAAGCGCATTGGAACTTGACGATCTTTTGGACTCCTTTTGGGCCGCGCTGCAGGAGGTAAGCAAACGTCCGGAGGAGGGATATGAATCCATCGCGCTCGCGTTTCTCCAGGAAGCCGACACTCTGGCAAAGTTCACAGACAATCTTTATTCAGCATACGCATCATACCGCGACGAGCTGAACAATGACATAAAGTCGATGGCAGAGGACGCCAACTCCCTCATCGACCGCATAGCTGTGCTGAACGACGGAATCCGCAAAATACGCCAGGCCGGAGGCGAGCCGAACACTCTGCTCGATGAACGCGACCTCCTTGCCGACCAGCTCGTCCGGCTCACCGGCGCGGAGGTCAGCACCGGTAATGACGAAATTGACGGAGATTACAAGATTTTTTTAAACGGCAAAACCATGGTACAGGGGACGCTCTCAAGACACCTCATCCTGGTGGTTAACGAGGCAAACAGCGGCTACTACGACGTGCAGGTCGAATATAACCAATATGATGTTACCAGCGATCCGAATGTCGCTGGCGCGATAGTCGAACAGCAGGCCAGAGACGCTGGCAGCTGCTCGCTTGACGGCACGCACGTTCTCGAAGTGATCCGCGCCGCCGATGAACAGTTCTGGACGGTGGGCCTGGGTGCTGAGCGGGTGCCCGTGGCTTTGCCTTCCGATCCTGTCGGGATCGAGGGATCGTTTGCGCTGCAGGTCGGTTCGAACGGCGCCCGAATCTACAGCCGGGCCTTCAACGCCGGCGGAACGGCGGGTGATATATTGAACTCGCCTGGCCCTGGAGACTCCGAGAAGTATCAGTTCAGGATAGCATCTGGCGATTTCGAAAGCACGATTACTGTCGAGTGGGACGGCAGCGAGTGGCAAGTCAGCGACAACCTGGGAAACGTGGCCTCGTTCGGCGCGACCCTCTCCGCAGGCCAACTCCAATCATTTATCGATACTGAATATAACGGGCAGATATCGGCTAAAGTCGAGAACAATTCCCTCGTGCTGGAGGGAGAGTTCAGCGATGGGTCGCCTTCCGGGCATCTCATCTCCGTCACGGACACGATCGGGGATCTCGCCGCGTCGAGCGGGCTCGCTAACGACAACCCTATAGTCCTGATAGAGGTGGAGCAGACGGACACCCTTCAGGAGATAGCTAATAAGATTAATAACGCGTACAAGTTCGACACGACGAAAACGAACGACGACGGGCGCCTTCTTTATGAGACTGTCCCGCCCGGAACCCCGCCGTCATCCCCGGACGAGTGGCTTCACGCTTCCGTCGGGATGGACGAGAATGGGGCATATTACCTCTGCCTTGTGAGCAACGTGGCAGGAGAGGCCGCGAGGATCAACGTGCTCCCCGGATCGGTCTGCGGTTCCGGCTCTGGAGAGCTGATGGCCGCGGAAAGGCTGGGCCTCGTGGAAAACACGGCGGATCAGACTGGCGTCGCGAGCTACATCCAGATCGACAGCGAGAGCGGGGCCGTGACCACGCGGGGATACGGAGACGTGTTCGTCGACGACGCGTACTTTATTCTGGACGGCAAACGTTTTCTGTCTGTTTCGAACGCCTTCAAGGAGGCCCGTTACATCCCGGATAAGGGGATTGCCTCAGCGGACGCGTTGCAGGAAGCGATTAAGGGGGTCAGGTTATTCATAAACGGAGAGGGCGAGACTACGATACTCGCGAGGCACCACCTTAAAAGCGGGGAAATATTCGCGACGCTCAACCTTCGCGACGACATCATCCTCTCTCAGATGGATACGTTCGACGATATTATGTACAAGCTTGCTACGGAATTCAACGCGTCTAGCTACGCTGGCTACGGGACCGGAGAATATTCCAATATAACCGGAATGAATTTCTTCAACGTCATCGCCGGCAAATACGGCGCGTTTGCCCAGCTAAGCCTCGACCGGGATATTGCCTTTAACGCGGGCCGCGTCGCCGTTTCGACCGGAGACGGGACAGGGCATTCGACGAACGACGGGATGAACGCGCTATTCCTGGCTCAGCTCAAGCAGGCGAAGCTCTTTATGGGCGGCACGGCCGACTTCAATAACCTTTACAAGGATTTCGAGGCAAAATTGGGCGCGCTGGGATCCCGGGCCATGACATCCCTTAGCGCTCAGGACTATATCATAGAGCAGGTGAATGTCGGGAGGGAGTCTGTTATGGGCGTAAACTCCGGCGAGGAGGTACTGAAGCTCGTAGAGTACAATAATCAGTTCAATTGTTCGTCCCAGTACATAACGACGATGTTCGCGGTAATCGACAAAATAATAAACGGTGTCGGGTTAGTCGGTTTGTGATGAGAAGCTGGAGGGATTAGATATGGGAAATTTATTCGCGGGGCTTTCCTCCGGGAGCGTGGCCATGAGTTACTACACGCGGGCCATAGAGACCGCCGGGCACAACATGGCGAACGTCGGCGTGGAAGGTTTCACGCGCCAGAGGGTAAACGCGGTCGCTAACGGCGCCATAAACGACGGAGGCGTGTGGGTGGGGCAGGGAGTGGACGTCGCTTCCATCACGCGTGTGCGCGATCTCTTCCTTGACGCGCAGTACCGGGCTCAGCTCCCGACTTTGGGATATTGGGAGACGAAAGCCGCGAATATTTCAAATATGGAATACTACATCGGCTCGCTTGACGGCGGCACCCTCCAGACCGTTATGGATAATTTCTGGACAGGCGTGGAGGATCTCCACAAGAATCCGGAGGAAGAGACAGTCCGTGAGACCATGCTTGCCGGCGCGGAAAATATGATAAATTCCGTCATAAACATGAGAAATAACTACAACGCGTACCGCGGCGTTTTAAACGATAAAGTGTACGACATGGTCACGGAGGCTAATGGCCTCATTGACGATATAGCCTCCCTCTGCGGGGAGATCACCAGAGCTAAGAACGCCGGCATGAATCCCAACGATCTGCTGGACAAGCGGGATAAACTGGCTGAAAGGCTCTGCAAGCTGACAGGCGCCACAGTGGGAAGCCCGTCGATTGATGAGGCGGACGGTGATTACAAGATCGACCTGAACGGCAAACTGCTGGTTCAGGGTGCCGCCCAGCATGACTGCAAAGGAAACGTAACCAACACGCGCCACCTCGTTCTCGTGCCTATGGTAGGCAACTACGGATATTACGACGTGCAGGTCGAGTATAACCAGTACGATCACGTCGTTAACGGATACAATGTCGCCTCAGTGGTGATCGAGCGCGGAGCGACGCCTCCGGGAGAGTGCGCGAGGGACGGCGTTCACGAGCTGTTCGTAGAGCGCCTTGCCGACGGCATGACTTGGATGGCGGGCGGCGCGGCGAGCGAGGCCAATGGCGGTCAGCGACTCGGCTATATATACGATAAGACACAGGCGCTGGGCATTGACGGCTCGTTCTCGCTCCAGGTAGGCAACGCCGGAGTGCAGGCGCTGAGCAAGAGCTATGACGATCTCGGGGGCGTTGTCGCGGAAGGTGTCAACAATGGAGACACTTACGAGTTCAGGATAGCTGCGGGCGAGTTCGAGACGTATGTAAAGATGGTATTTAACGGCACGGAATGGGATTTTTCCACTTCCAACGGCACTGCTCTTCCTTTTTCGTCTGCGACATCAGATTTGACGCTACAGGAAATAAGCAATTTTTTAAATACTATAAATCAGCCCTCTGGCCGGCAGGCCTTTTCCGCTGCCGTCGACACGAACGGGTCTCTTACTATCGAAGGGGCCAACAACTCCGAGATGAGGGGGCATCTGCTGTCGATAACGGACTTCAACGGGATGCTGGCGCAGGAGATGGGCATTGCGAACAAGAACCCGGCTGTTGAGATAACGATCGTGCCCGAGGACTCGCTGGAAACTATCGCCAATAAGATCAACGCCGTCTACAAGAGCGAGCTGGTCAGCGGTGATTCTCCGCTTTATTCAACGAACCCGCCCGGCGTTGCTCCATCCTCCCCTGAGGAATGGCTGCACGCGAATGTCGTGAGGGAGCCCGACGGCACGTATTACCTGGCCCTTACGAGCAATGTTTCCGGAGAGGCAAACAGGATCAACGTGCTGCCCGGCAACGTCTGCGGCGTGACCGGCAATATCTCGGCTGCCGTCCTGCTGGGGCTTATTGACGCGCCTGGCGCGTCGGGCGCGACTCCGACGACAAGCTATATGCAGATGAACTCTGACCCTAACGCCAATACCACGGTAATAAGCAGAAATACCGGCGACGTGTACGTGGACGACGCCTATTTCATATACGACGGGAAGCACTATCTTTCGGAGAGCAACAGCTTCAAGGATGCCAGGATATTCAAGACCGGCACGGGAACAGGCGACTTTACGTGGATTAACAGGGCAGCCGACAGCCTGGATCGCTTCGGCACCGGAATACGCCTCAATCTGCATGGGCTGAATACGCACTATTCCGCTGACGGCTCGTCGCTTTCGGCAGGTGATCCGACGCTCATTCAGGTGAAAGCCCACCTCACGAACGGCGAGATATTCGCTATGCTGGAGAGCAGGGACGACATGGTTTTGGGCATGCTGGATTACCTCGACAACCTAGTCTACGAGATGGTGACTGAGGCTAACGCCGTCCACTATGCCGGACATGGGATAGGGGATAGCTCGGACGCGACCGGCACGGCCTTTTTCGAGCATATAAGCGCCCGCTACGGCGCGTCCGACTTGAGACGCTTCGCGCTGAACGTCCAGGTCATAAAGGATCCGAGCCTCATAGCGGCCGCGTCCGGAGACGGAAGCGGCCACAGCGCCGGTGCCGGGGACGGCTCGAACGCCCTGCGTTTCGCGCAGCTTAAAATCACGAAGGTTTTCGAATCCGGCACGGCGGACTTCAACGAGTATTTCAGGCTCATGGTAAACGACCTCGGGACTCAGGGATATGTAGCCAATTACATGACGCAGGCACAGATCAACGTCACGGATCAAATCCAGTCGCTTCGGGACTCGGTCATGGGAGTCAACACGGACGAGGAGCTTATGGACATAATAAGATTCCAGCAGGGAGTGGGCGCGATATCGCGCTACATGACGGCGCTTGATGAGATGCTGGATCGAATAATCAACGGCATGGGCAGAGCCGGACTGTAAAGGGCGGGTGAACGGAATGAGCTATAGAGTTACGGATTCCATGATTAATTCGCTTCTCCTGAACGATATGCATAACAACCTCAACAACTTGCTGAAGGTTCAGCAGCAGATTACATCACAGCACAAGTACAACTCCGCGTCGGATAATCCGAACGCTGTGACGAAGGGCATGGGCATTGAGACGATGATGGCGGAGGGAGAGCAGTACATAAAGAACCTTCAGGACGCGATCTCCTGGCTCAAGTTCACCGACGACGCCCTTGGAGACATTAACGACCTGTTCCAGCGCATGAGGGAGCTGACGATATACGCCGGAGACCCAGCGCTGACGGATGTCGACCGGGCCGCGATAGGAGAGGAGCTGCGCCAGCTCAAGGGCGAGATGATGAGCTTCGCGAACTCCACGATAGAGGGGCGGTATCTCTTCTCCGGGCTAGCGACCGATAAAGTACCGTTCAGCCTCGGGGCGAACGGGGAGGTCCTTTATAACGGCAGCAATTACGAGCTGTTCTGGGAATTCGCGCGGATGGAGACAGGGCAGGTCTCTCTCTCCGGGCGCGACGTATTCCCGCTTGACGAGACGACGAACTACCTCAAGGGCATAGAGGTGCCGCTTGACTTCGAGTGGACGGGACGCAACGAGATACTGGAGTTCAAGATCGGCTTCAGGACAGTCAAGGTCCGCATCCCGGAGAGGTGGACGGACGAAATCACGAACGGAATGGACGATACGGGGGACTACAACCGCTTCCGCGACCCGAACGAGCCGTTTGAGGGCTACTCGCTGCAGGAGATAGCCGGCCTCATAAACAACAGCACGGAGATGGGCGACGTCAGCACACTCCTTAAAGCTACAGTCGTAACGGACACAGAGCGCGGAGTGCAGTATCTCCAGATAAAGAGCCTCACCGGCGAACCCGTAAGCCTCACGAGCTGGCAGGAGACAGACTCCATCGCGATGTCAGAGGGCATAATGGGCGCGGCGTTCGGAGACGCAAGCCGTACTGCCGGAACAGATGGCAAGGTCGAGATCCGTTTTTCGGACAACAAGGTGTATTCGATTGACGTAAAGACTGGCGATTCGCTCAGTGAAATAGTCACGAAGCTCAACAGCCTCCAGGACGGCAGGATATGGGCCGCGCGCAAGACAGACGGCGGCAACGCGTGGATAGATATAGCCGCCCGAAACCCCGGCGACAAGTTTTACCTCGACACATCAGGCGGCGGCACGGAACTCTTCGCGCCCGGCATCGCGACTGTGACGTCGTCCGCGTCCGGCGCGGATCAGACGGTTACGTCGAACGCGATAGACAGTTTTGCTTCCGCGTCGGCTGGGACAATCATAATCCGGCGCGGGAGCGAAGTCTACGAAATAGATGTGCAGGCCGGAAACGGCACAAGCGATGTTGAGAATTTGATAACGGCAGCCGGTGTGCTGGGTATTGCCGCTACGGTCACAGGGGATGAGCTTGTCATCACGTCCGCGGGCGGCGAGCCGTTCACCGTGTCCGCCACAGGCGGGCTCGTGCCTCTATTCTCGGATGGCGTGCGGATGTCGTCCGGCGGCAGCGCTGGTTCAGACGGGA
>JAIROA010000133.1 GCA_031257775.1 Synergistaceae bacterium | reverse complement strand
GGCCTCATGAGCTGACCGCGAGCCTGTTTCGGCGGCGAGCGGCAGAACGCGGATTTTTTTAGTCACGAGCCTGGCTTTCGTGACAGGGTAAGCAAGGAGAGGGGCTATGGCGTCGCGGACTAAAGAGGCCACGACCGCGATATCCGCGCCGGGCTTTATGCCTTTTATGCTGAATGTCCTGTGGCTGGGTCTCCCGCCGGGCGTTTTGCCGACGCATACCTGAATCGCGAGGCGGCAGCTTATGGTTTTATATACATTTAAATCCGTCACCGCTGTCACCTCCATCGCCCCATTCCAAAACGGAGTTTTCGAGTATGTTAGCGCAATTTTAAAATGAAACAACAGGGGAAAACGCAACTTATGTGCTGAATTGGCGTACACATTTTTCATAATCGGAGGAACTCCAGAAAAACAATTGCTTCAGGCAGCGCTGATAAGCTTGCCAAACTCGGCTAGAGCGTGACGGCAACGGCACGGAATAAACCTAGACGAAATCCGCCATGTTCGAGCCTGGCATCTACTGCCACACATAATGGCCGTTGCCGGAAAAATTGACACTGCTGTTGGTAGGGCTTAATATTGAGTGAAATTGCCGCGCTTGAAAATAAGATAAGCCGGCAGTACATTTTAATTGACAGGCTGGAATGAACGCGGAATTGAAGCTCTTAGAGATAAAGTTGTAACTTCTTTTACAGTGGAAAGAAGGAGAAGAGATGTCGCTAAAATGGAATGCCCCTATTTTTGTAAACAACACTTTTGCGATAACGTTTGAGTATAAAAAAAATATCAGGCGTTACGCAAATATAATTGAAGACAGCTTGAAAAGTGACACTTCCCTACAGGGTGGCGGGTATAACGTTCCCTTTATCACGCCTATTCCTGACGAAATAGATCCTAACGCGCCGCGCCTTATTTTCAATTCGCTGCACGGTTTTAGCCAAATAGTGTTCAACCAGACAGGGGTCACGCTCAATGTATCATATTCCGAGGATTATATGCCTGTAGACGCGACGGAATTGCGCATGAAATACCTACAGGAAAGAATAAATGTGTTACATAACATTCTAGGAGAGATAGAATGTATTGTTCTTTTCTCAGGTATCATTTCTCGTGTTCTTATCCTTACGGTTGGAGATGAAAATGAGCTGCAAAATTATTTGCCAACGCTTATCCCGGAAAAGTATAAAGGCGAAGATTGTTCTCTTTATGAATCTATGTTTCGCAAGACAGAAATCTTATCGGATGAATATTTTAATATATTTCAGGTAAGTTCTTATCGTGAGACGCCCCCTTGGCAAAATCCTTTTGAGGTGCCGCGTGATTCGGCCCTAAAGAGCCCAAAGCGTGGCATTGAGATCGTACATGATATTAACGACCGCTATAGCTACAATAAAGATAGCAACTATTTTACAAACTCCGCAGCTAGCAATGAAATGTTTAGCATTTCAGGAGAACTCATCAAACAGTTTCTCGACCACGTGGAGAGGAGCTGAATGTCATGTCCATGTGTCTTTCATTAGTTGCTTCGGCATCATTGGCAACATCAATTTTGACGACATATAAGAATATACGCGAGCCAGAAACGCCATACGGTGTTTTTGATTCGCTTGAAGTTCCCTCTGGATTGAAGGGCCATGAGGCTTATTGCGCTTTGGTTGATCCGATGGTTCGTCAGATACAGAGCTTCGCCGGATTGGAAGAGAATTGGGATGGCGAGGGAGCGTTGCCGGTCATTGAAGAAGTCAGAGAAAATGCTATGGAGGCTATCAGGCGCTTATATAAAATTTGGGGTGAGCCAGATGTGAATCCCAGTTTTAATGGTACTGTTATATTTGAATGGCATCACGTTGAAGTGGAATTTTATCTTGAAATCGGCAAGGATAATTTTTGCTTTCTTGCAGGTAACGAAAAAGGCTATAGAAATGATTTGGCATTGTCTGGCAAATTGACTGAGTCAAGTTATAGCGCCATACTGACTAATGGAAGTCAATTATGGGCTGGGTATCCTCAGGAAAACATATCGACATCGATCCTCTCTTCACCCGCTAGACGGGATAAGCAAGTTACCGCTGCGAGTGATTATGCCTGATACATTAAAATATACGCCTGTGCCTGTTACAGTTGCCGATGACGAAATTCTTTTGCGCAGCATTGACACTAGACATATAAAGAAAGACAAGATAACGCCGTACGCTTTTACGCCGCCTCTGGGCAGAACAGATGTCTCTGTTATGCGTTTTCGTTATATGTCTATAGAAAATTGCAAAAAACACGGCAAAGAGATCGCTTACAAAGCAAAAAATACGTTCATGGGCTTCGCGGCTTTGCGATGTGAGGCGGCAATAGCCGCGGGTGTGGATGTCCGGGACAGCCGTGCGGTTTTTTTAGGTCATGCCGACATAATCTTTTCTTATCCGAAACCTCCTAAAGCTGAACCTAACCAAGCGCCGGAAGACACTCAGGCTATGAGTGAGTTCAGAACCATATTGAAACGGCTAATAAACGCTTCTAAGCTATTTCTCGATCCTGAACCTTCTAGCGAAGACTGGCGGGGAGAAGAAATTAGGCTTTAACTTAACTTGTCCGAGCCGTCATAGACATTTGATTCACGCCTTCCGTATAGGCCCGCCCCGCCATCCATGACGAAAATCGTGACGTTGCGGGGAAAAGCGAGACAATAACGCCGCGTGCTTGATATAATACAAAAAAAAGAAGCGGGCCGCATGGACGCGAGGCGGCGCTCTGGATTCGCTTTTACGAAAATGCTTAACGACATTAAAGAGGGGGCTTTACGGGATGTTTACGGATAACGCTACTATCAAGAACCAAACAGGGCTGCACGCTCGCCCTGCCGCCCAGCTTGTGGCTCTGTGCAAAAAATTCGCCAGCAACATAGAGATAGCGGAAGCGTCCGGCAAAAAATTCGACCCGAAGAGCATAATCAGCGTCCTGTCCGCCGGCATCACGCAGGGCACCGACGTCACGATCACGGCCGAGGGCTCGGACGAAAATGACGCCGTGGTTCAGATAGTCGCCTTTATCAACGATCTTTCGGAGTGAGGCACATGAAAACCCTGAAAGGCATAGGGGGCTCAAAGGGTTACGCCGCCGGCACCGCCATACTGAAGCGCGGGCAGGCAAAACCGGAAAAATATGCCGTGACTGACGGCGCGGCGGAAGAAGCGAGGTTCCGCAAGGCGCAGGACGTATGCGAGGCCCGCTTTGCTGAACTGGAGGAACGCGCCGTCCGCGACATAGGCCCTGATGAAGCCGAAATTTTCGGTGCTTACAGGATGATCCTCCGCGACGACGCTTTCTTTAAAAAGGCGATAGACCGCTCAAAATCCGACTCCGTTAACATAGAGTACGCTATTTATGAAGAGTGCCGCGGCGTGATGGGCATGTTCGAGGCAATGGATGACCCATATCTGAAGGAAAGGGCCGCGGATATAGAGAACGTATGCAACGAGGTCATACTCTGCCTGTCGGGCGGCGGGAGCGATTTCGCCATAGAAGCCGGCAGCGTGAGCGACGTGATAGTCGTCGCGGAAGACCTTACCCCGGCGGAAACCGTGAAGATGGACAAATCCCGAATAAGGGGATTCGTCACGGAAAAGGGCGGCATCACGTCGCACACGGTCATACTGGCCAAAGCGCTTGGCATACCGGCGATCATCGGCGCGGAGGGCATTATGGGCGAGCTGTCGGGCAAAGAGAGGCTCATCCTGGACGCTTATGAGGGGACAGTGGGGATAAACCCGGACGACGCGGCGTTTGCCGATTTCATGAAAACGTGCGATAAGGACAAGGAGCTGCAGCTTCAGTACGGGCTATCGGCAGGCCAGCCCGCCAATACCATTGATGGCTTCCATATCGACGTCTTGGTCAACACGGGGGACGCGGACAGCATAAAGGCCTTCGACGCCGGCAAGTGCGACGGCATCGGGCTTCTGCGCACGGAGTTCATTTATATGGGCAGATCCGACTACCCCGACGAAAACGCGCAGTACGAGGCGTACAGCGATATCGCGCGCCGGGCTTCCGGCAAGGAGGTCATAATCCGCACGCTCGACATAGGCGGCGATAAGCAGCTCGGGTACATGGACATACCGAAGGAAAACAACCCATTTCTCGGCTACCGCGCCATACGCCTCTGCCTCGACCGCCCTGAAGTATTCCACACGCAGCTGCGGGCCATACTGCGGGCATCGTCTTGCGGCAACGTCAAGGTGATGTTCCCGATGATCGTGACTCTTGAGGAACTGCGGAGCGCGAAGGAATGCGTGGAGAAAGCGAAGCGGTCCCTTCGCGCAGACGGCCTGCCGTTCAACGAGAACATCGCGGTCGGGATCATGGTGGAGACTCCGGCCGCGGCGCTTCTGGCCGATCTGCTGGCCAAAGAGGCGGACTTTTTCAGCATAGGCTCCAACGACCTGATTCAGTACGTGACCGCGACCGACAGGATGAACGACCGAGTGCAGTACCTTTATGACAGCTGCAACCTGTCCGTCCTGCGGGCAATCCGCATGGTCGCCCAAAGCGCCGTCCGTGAGGGAATCCCTTGGGGAATCTGCGGCGAAGTGGCTTCGGACGAACGTCTGCTTCCGGTCTGGATCGCGCTTGGCGTTTCCGAACTCAGCATAGTCCAGTCGCAGGTTGGCAAAATAAAGCATCTCATAGGGCGTCTTAGCAAAGCCGGTCTCGCGCCGGAGATCGAACGGATGTACGCTCTTGGATCCATAGAAGAGGTGAAGGCGTTCCTTGACGGGATGCTCTTGGAACTAAGGGAGGCCCGGTAGTTGGAGCGGGCTGTAAATAGCCGCGGGTGTGCCGGCGAGTCCATTCTGAAGGATAAGGCGCTCTTGCGGAAGATGCTGGAAGGCATCATGATCGCGCGAAAGTTCGAGGAAAAGGTCGTCGAGCTTTTCAGCAAGGGCTTCATTCACGGCACGACTCACCTTGGGATAGGGGAAGAGGCCACAGGCATAGGCACAACGATGGCCCTCTCTCGCGGCGACTATATGCTCTGCACGCATCGGGGACATGCCCCGGCCATAGGCAAGGGCTGCGACATAAACGGCATGATGGCGGAGATGCTGGGCCGGGAGAGCGGCGTATGCCGAGGGCGCGGCGGATCCATGCATATCGCGGATTTCAGCAGGGGAATACTTGGCGCGAACGGCATCGTCGGCGCGAACGCCCCTCTTGCCTGCGGGGCCGCCATGACGATAAGCCTGAAGGGGATACCGGACAGGATAAGCGCGGTTTTTTTCGGCGACGGCGCGTCTAATCAGGGCGCGGTGCATGAAGCCATGAATTTCGCGGCGTCAAGGGGTCTGCCGGTCATGTTCTGCCTCGTCAACAATGCTTACGGGATGTCAACATCCATTAAAAAGGCAGTGAAGGAGACGGATCTTACGAAGAGGGCCGCGGCATACGGGATGAAATCGTTCGAGTGCGACGGCAACGACGTGCTTGCCGTGTACGGGACGGCAAGGGAGGCACGGCGGCACGTGCTGGAAAACGGGCCGTGCCTGCTGGTGGAGCACACCTACCGCACGTCCGGGCACTCAAAGAGCGACGGCAATCTGTACAGAACCAAGGAAGAGATCGCCGGGTGGGAGGCAGCGAACCCTATAGCGCGTTTCAGCTCTTTTCTTCTGGAGCGGCGCCTTTTCACGCGGGATGAGATAGACGCGATAGACAGGTCGGCGGCGGCCGTCATCGAAGCCGCCGCGGAATATGCTCTTGCGGCCCCGTGCCCGAGGGCGGAGGAAGCTATGGACGGAGTATTTGCCTGACGATGCCGCTGTTTTGGAGCGGCGCGCCGGGTGAATCAGCATAAGCGAGGAATGCGGATGCCAGAAAGAGAAATTACTTACGCGAATGCCGTCAGGGACGCGATGAGCGAGGAGATGCGCCGCGACCCTGACGTGTATTTCATGGGCGAGGACATAGGCGTTTACCGTGGGGCGTTCGGCGTCTCGGCGGGAATGATCGAGGAGTTTGGCCCGGGGCGCGTCATAGAGACGCCTATTTCGGAGACCGCCTTCATGGGTGCCGCCGCAGGGTCGGCCGTCACTGGGATGCGCCCGATAGTGGAGCTGATGTTCTCGGACTTTATGGCGGTATGCTACGACCAGATCATCAATCAGGCCGCAAAGATGCGCTACATGTTCGGCGGGATTGCCAGGGTCCCGATGGTGATACGCGCCGCGGCCGGCGGCGGCACGGGCGCCGCCGCGCAGCATTCGCAGTCGCTTGAGCAGATGTACTGCCATGTCCCGGGCCTTAAAGTCGTCGTGCCGTCGACGCCTTACGACGCGAAGGGGCTCTTAAAAAGCGCCATAAGGGACGACAACTGCGTCGTGTTCCTGGAACAGAAGCTGCTTTACGGCACAAAGGGCGTGGTGCCAGACGAGGAGTATCTCATCCCGCTTGGGCTTGCCGACGTAAAAAGGGAGGGCGCCGACCTCTCTGTCATAACCTACGGCAGGACGGTTCAGATGTCGCTTGCGGTAGCGGACCGCCTCGCGGAGGAGGGGCACAGCATAGAGGTGCTGGATCTCCGCACGCTCTCTCCGCTCGACTGCGGCGCCATAGTAAATTCCGTGAAGAAGACGAAAAAAGCGGTCATCGTTCACGAAGCGGTTAAGTTCGGAGGCTTCGGCGGGGAGATAGCCGCGGTGATCGCGGACAGCGAGGCCTTTTACTCTCTAGCCGCGCCGATAAAGAGGGTCGGCGCTCTTTATTGCCCGATCCCGTGCAGCCCGATACTTGAGAAAACGGTGCTTCCGGGCGAGAGCCGCATAGAAGAAGCCATCCGTGAAATACTTTGACGCGTTTGCATAGAATGAGATTCTGGCAATACAAAAATCTTCATAATGTGCTAGTATTTGACTGAGAAGCGGCCGCGAAAATGCCCGGCGCTGTAAAATGTGTTCGGGCTTGCGCGTTTATTACGTGGGGAGGCTTGGTCTATGAAGTATTTCAGCTTGAAGGCGGCGTCGTATATCGCAAACGTGTGCGATGCAAACAACATCCACTACAGCAACAGCATCAAAATCCAAAAACTTTTATACTGCTGTTATGGATGTGTCCTTGCCGTTCATAATGAGCGCCTTTGCGATGAATACCCCCGCGCGTGGCAGTACGGGCCTGTATTCCCGAAGGTTTTTTCGTACATAAGCAAAGGGAAAGACCTCCTTCCCATATGCCCCGTGCTTGACGCGCCGGTAGGCGTCCTTGATCTGATCTATGACGCCATAAAAGCCTTCGGACGTTATTCAGCCTCCGCGCTGTCCGCCTGGACGTATGCCACGGGCTCTCCGTGGGATTTCGTGGTCAACGGCATGAACGAGCGCAACGGCATCATCCCGGACGACCTGATCGCCGAATATTTCCGCGCGCACGTTATCAGGGAGTCGGGCGATGAGTAAAATCACTGTGTCTCCGGATATTCCGGATGTCCCGGATGCGGCCGATTCAGGCGACTCTTTCGTTATGGACAAACCATTCGACGCGGAAAAAACCGAAAAGGCCTGGCTATTTTTCACAGGAATGTTTTTCCTGGGCTTTGCCTCTCTTTGCACAGTCGGCATCGTCATCGTGTATTTGTGGCATCTGGTAGTTGCCGAGCGTTACCGCTGGCTTGGCGCGGGCGATCTGTCCCGCATAGAATGGCTGGCGGTGACGATCATCGTAGCTCTGTCCATGAGCGGCGCCACCATGTATTTCTTCAAAAAGAAAGGCTAGATGTTATAGTCGTGTAAGAAAAAGCGTTTTAGATCATGACCGCCTCCCCGCGAGATCCAGCCAGACCTTGCTGCCGTAGGCGCGCCTGTCGCTTGTGGGCAGATACGCTCTCCAGAAGCCCTCTTTGTGCTTGAGCGAGTAGTGAAGCTCGCGCCCCTGGTATTGAACCGATTCTATCACCGCCGGAACGCCGCTTGACGTTTCGGAGAATCTGAACTGCTCCGGGCGCACCGGATATATGCCTGTTTCCCGCCAGAAAGCGGGCACGCTGTCACCGCACCATCTGACGCCGCCATCCGCTCCTTCCGGCCGGAAATAGCCGTCTTCCCAGACGCCGGGGACGAGGTTTGCCTTCGAGACGAAGC
>JAIROA010000122.1 GCA_031257775.1 Synergistaceae bacterium | reverse complement strand
GATGCCAGGCAATGGCGGGGGCGGCGTCTGCGGGGCTGAAACGTGCGGAGGCATGACGCCGGGCTGCGGCATTATTGGAGCCGCTGGCGCCGCCGGCGTAACGGCGAACTGAGGCATGGCCTGAGCGGGCTGTGCCTGAACCGGCTGCTGTTGCGTCGCCTGCGGCGGCGATGCCGGCAGATGCTGAATAGGAAGCAGAGGCACTGCCTCTATCGGCAACTGTGTCGGAACCGTGGAAGCTGGCGGCTGCGCGGCCGCCTCGGGAAAAAGCTGGCCGCCCCCCTCCCTGTCCCTGGGAAAGGACGGCGACGCTCCAGGCGATTCAGCCACGTTCGGAGGCGTCTGGGGGAACGTCAATCCCACCATCTGCACAGGCTCAGCCGCGCCCGGTTTGGGTCTGTCAAAAGGAGGCACCGTTCCGGGAATTTCCGGCTGCGGCATAACACCCTCGCGTTTTCTGCTGAACATGTCCACATCAGGAACGCTGCCGCGGACTTTTATCTCTTCCGGAGCGTTGAGCCTTTCAATAGAGCCCGCACCCTGGGGCTTCTGGGGAATCAGCTCAACCCTGCCGCCCGATGAACCTTTGATGATGCCCAAAAAGGGCTCCGTCCCGGCAGATTTTGGCTGTTGCCATTCAGGAGGCTGCCGGTACGACACAGCGGACAAATCAGGCTGAGGGCTCCGCACGGCATCCGGCATGACTTTCTCACTCTTTTGGCCTTCCTGCGCTGGCAGCGGCTGAGACCAAGCCGCGTCGGGAATTGCGGCAGATGGCTGATTTCTTGAAACGGGATCTGAAATTGACTGAGAAGGCAGGAGTGGCGGCTGGGCAGAACCGTGAACAACTTCGCCCAGCTGTCCAAAGCCCGCCAGGCCGGCAGAGGTTTCGGCCCGCGGCTGCGCTTGCGGGACTGAGCCCGGGAGCGGCCCGGCAAAAGAGGGGTAAATATTGTCTGGATGAGGAGCGTCGGCAGACGGCGCAGCCTCTATATCGAGAGGATTTGCCGGAACCGCGAAAGACGGATAAACGATGCCGTCTGATTGAGGAACGGCAGACAGCTGTGCGGCTGTCGCCGGTTCTGCCGGCCCTGGCGCTGTAAAAGCGGCTGGTTTCTCCATTTCCGGAGGAAGTGGCTGCTGTAAAGGCTGTTGTGCCGAAAGCTGTTCCTGAAACATCGAGAGTCCATGTGAATCGGCAGATGGCGCTGCGGGAGAAGGCATAGACATATCAGTCGTCTCAGCTTGCCGAGCCAAATCCGGCGGAGGCACCGCCTGAGGCTGCGGAATCGGAGGAACTTCCTGCCTTGCCGTGTGAGGCTCTTGTCCCATGCTATACCCCGGCACTGCTTCATCCGGTTTTTCTACGAGAAAACCGCCGCAGAGAGGACAGAATGACCTGTTCCATGTGAGGTTATTCCCGCAACGACTACAAATTTTCATAATACGCCTCCCTATCGCATAGACGCACTTCCTTCTGCCAATATCATTATAACATCAATTAGATTCCTTTTGCATACTCTCACCGCTAAAGCCGCGTGATTCTGGGATCCCGGTCATCGACGTTGCTGCCCGGAATCAGATGGCAAACTCCGCTATCACCGCCGTGTGGTCTGAAGGGCGCTCCATGGCGCGAAGCTCCTTTACCGCGCGCGCGCCGGTGGAGAGCGCCGCAAGCGGCGGCGTCGCGAAAAAATGGTCTATGCGCCAGCCGATGTTCCTGGACATCGCGTCTTTAACCCTGTAGTCCCAAAATGAGAATTCGCCAGGATCGGGGCGGTGTTTGCGGTACACGTCGGTCATGCCCCACTTCAGAACCGCCGCAAGCGCGTCCCTCGACTCCTGACAGACGCAGACGTGATCGCGCTTGTTCTCCGGATGGGTTACGTCGATGTCAGTGGGGGCGACGTTGATGTCCCCAGTCCATAACAAAAGATCGGACGGGGAAAAGCGCCTCTCCAGAAGAAGCGTCAGGCGCTCGAAAAAGCGGAGTTTGTACTGAAAATCCGGCAAATCCATCGATTTTCCCTGCGGCACGTACGTGTTTATAACGCGGAATGCGCCAAACCTGGCTATGGCGACCCTTGCTGTGTCCTGCTCGCTGTCGGCGCCGTCCTGGAAACCGAATGAACATTCGTCAGGCGCGTCACGCGACGCTATAGCGACCCCATTGTAGGACTTCATCCCCTTGAAAGCCACGTTATAGCCAAGCCCGCCAAAAAAATCCTTCGGAAAGTCCGCGTCCTGGCACTTCGTCTCCTGGAAACATACGATATCAGGCGCCTCGTCCCGCAAAAAACGCTCGACTATTGGAAGCCTCGCCTTAAGTGAGTTTACGTTGAAAGTAGCCGTTTTTACCGTCTTCATGAAAAACCCTCCATCTGTGCAAGACATCCGCAAACTACGCCCAGTCCTCGACGCGCACTCCGATAACCTGCGAGAGGCCGGGTTCCGCCAGCGTCACGCCGTATAGGACGTCGGCGCGTTCCATCGTGACACGCCTGTGCGTCATCACGAAAATCTGACGCTTTCCGGAAGCCTCTTTTGCCAGATCAGCGAAGCGCCTGAGATTGACCTCGTCAAGCGCCGCGTCCACCTCATCCAGGACGGCGATAGGGCATCCCGCCGCCTCCAGCGACGCAAAAAGAAGAGCTATGGCGGAAAGGGACTGCTCGCCTCCCGAGAGCTGCGCTATGCTCTGGGGATGCTTGCCGGGAGGGCGCGCTACGACGTCGACGCCGCTGTCCCACAGAGATGCGCCCTCGATAAAATCAAGCCTCGCGTCGCCTCCGCCAAAAAGCTGCTGAAAGAGAGCGTCGAACTTTTTGTCGATTTCCTCCATAGCGTCGGTGAATATCGTGCGCGCCTGCTCGTCCGCCTCCATGATCAGCCGCTCCAGCTCCATCATGCCCCGGCTGACGTCGTCCAGCTGATCCCCAAGGTACGCGGTGCGCTCACGCAGGCTTTTGTCCTCTGACAGCGCGCCCAGATCCACCTCTCCAAGCGCCTTGAGTTCCCTGTCACGCTCCCGTATCGTCTTCCGCAGGCTGTCCGGGTCTATGTCACCCATCTCGCTTACGGCCCGCGGCCCGGCATAAGGATACTGCTCCTCCCAGGTCTGAATCAGTTCTTCCCTCTCCCGGCGCAAGAACTCCGCCTTTGATTTAGAGGACGCGTTCTTGCTTTCGGCCTCCGCAAGCGCCGCTTTCGCCTTATCGAGCCGGGCTATCCTTCTCTGCCTTCGCGCCGAGATGAACTCGTATCTTTCGCTGAACTCCGCCATGCCGGCCGCAAGAGCCCTCTTGCGCGCCGAGGTCTCAGAAACCCTGCGGGCCAGCCTTGTCAGGTTAGCCCTGTTCGTCATGATCTCCTGCTCGCATGACGCAGACTCTTCATCCAGCTCCGCCAAAGAACGCTCGGCCGCGCGAAGGTCGGATATGATGCGCTCGGACAGCACAAATGCCGATCTCTGTTTTTCCCCAAGCAGCGCGTACGCGCTCTTAAGGCGCTCTATCTCCCTGAAAAGTTTGGCATCCGCGTCCGGCTCCCCGGGCGTGTCGCCCTGAATACGCAGCTCCTCGTCAATTGATTTTTTCTTCCCGAAACACTCCGCGTACCTTGCGGCATTCTGTTTCAGCGAGGCCATCATTGAGTCCCTCTCATTTTTCGCCCTCGCGCGCTCGCGGGCTATCTCCTCCCTGCGGGCGTCCAGGGCGCTGCGGTTTAAAGCAAGCTCCCGGATAGCGGTGGAAATTTCCTCCTTCTTTCCGGCGGCTGACGCCTCCTCCTCCTCCAGGCTCGCCGCCTGGGCAGTGAGGAGGTCGACCCGCGCGCGAGCACTGGCCGCCTGACGCTCCATCTCGAACAGCGCCGATTTTATCTCTATTGCCCTGCCGGGTTTCTGCGCTTTTCCGCCGGATATGCTGCCCGAGGGCTGAAAGACGTCTCCGTCCAGAGTGGCGATGGGGCAGGAGAAACCGCCGCCCGCTAGAAGCTGGCCAAGTTTGTAATCCTCGACTATCAGAAGATCGCCCATCAGGTGCTCAAGCGCTGGCAGCCAGCATTTCTCAGGGCTTATGAGCTTCATCGCCCAGCCCGTCACCCTGTCCGGCGGCAGCCTGTATGACTCGTCGCGCCGCCTGGGGCGGCTCCGTTCGAGCGGCAGGAACGTCGCCCTCCCCGCCTGATTTTTCTTCAGCTGATCTATGCAGCGCCCGGCCTCGTCCATCGTATTCACGAGTATCCAGAACTGGCGGCCTCCCAAAAATGCCTCTATTGCCGTGGCAAGCTCCGCCGGACATACGAAGGCGTCTATGACGGCGCATGGTTTGGCGTCAAGCCGTCCGAGCCTGGCGGATGAAAGGACATGCTGGACGGGGCGAGGATAAACTTCGGCCTGTGCCTGTTCCTGAAGCTCCGCGAGGCGTCCGGACAGCTTTGAGGACTCCCTTCTGTTTTTTTGAAGTTCCACCGTGACTTCCCGCAAGCGGGCGTAGACATCGCGGTGCCGTGAAGAAGCCTCTTCCTGTTCGTCCAGCAGCGCCTCATGGCGCTTTTCAATGACTTCGAGTTCTTTTTTTATCGAACGGTACGCGTCGGCGCCGCCTGTGTCATCAGCGGATTTTCCGGACAGATCCTTAAGAGAAGAGCCGATGAACCGGATGCGCCCCTTTAGCGCCGTCATCTCCCCTTCCATCTCGCCTCGGGCGCTGTTCAGCATGGCCCTGTTTTCTTTATCTTTACGGATGGACTCCCTGCGCTCTTGGTAGCGCTTCTCGGCAAGATCAAGGGCTGACCTGGCCGATTCAAGCTCCTTGGCAAGCGACGCCCCCTCACTGTCCGAGGCATCTTTATCCGCCCTGAGTTTACAGGCTTTCGACGCGAGCGAGGCGCGTTCATCGCCAATCTGGGAGGATCTTTTCTTAGCGGACGTAAAAGCCGCGCCGTATCCGTAGGCGGTCCTCGTGAAGCCGGCAAGGGAGTTCTTCGTCTCCTCCAGCTCGCGCACCTGGCTCTGCCTTGCCCCGGACAGCTCGGCCAGGCTGCCTTCCACGAAGGCCATCGACCGTTCCCAGCGCAAACGCCACGATTCCCTCATGGCAAGCTCGCGGCGCAGCGCCGCCGCTTCCTCTTCCGTCGCGGCCAGGAGCGTTTCGTTTTTTGCCCTGCGTATCCAGTAAAGCACGCGGCGCTCTTCTTCCAGGGCATCCATGATCCCGCGCGCCGCGGCCGCAATAGCGACAGCCGGCGCTATCTCATCCCTGCGGGCGGACAGCTCGGCCCTGAAATTGCGGAGCCTGTCATACTCCTCGCGCGCCTCGTTTAGCCTGTCGGATGCCTCAGTGCGCCGCTTGCGGTACGCGTCTATGCCGAAAAGGGACTCCAGGAGCATTCTTCGGGCCTGAGGGCGCTGCTGGATTACCTCCGTCACGTCGCCCTGCCCTATGAACGCGAACCGGTCCCCGGAGAGCTGCCACCTGGCTTTCGCCTCGTCGAGCTCAGAGAGCGTGACGCGAGAGCCGTCGACCAAAGATATGGATCCGGACTCCGTGAGGCGGCGCTTTATGGCGCAGATTCTCGCGTCCTCCCGCATCTGTATGGATACCTCGGCCTCCGTCGCCCCGGAACAGGAAACAGAACCCTGAAATAAGAGATCGCCCTGCCTGGATATCCGGAGCTTTGACGCGTGGCTGTCCCCCAGCACCCATCGCAAGGCGTCCAGAAGGTTGCTCTTCCCGCTTCCGTTCGGTCCGACGATGGCGGTCATTCCCGGCGAAAGAGGCAGGTCGTGCGACCCGCCGAAACTCTTAAACCCCTTAAGCTGAAGCCGTGCTATGTACAACTACGCGCTCCTCGCGCTTCTCCATCGCGTCAACGCGGTGCGAAACCCTGGCCACGGTGCCCTGAAAGTCTATCTTGTACTTATCCCACGCATATTCGGGACACTCGACGAGATAGAAACTCCGCTCGAATTCATCCTCCCACATCGCGAGATATGTTTCGGCTATATAGCGGGCGATTGCCGGATGAAGCTCCACTAAAAACGCTTCGGAGCGGGCGCCCAGGACGGCCCTGCGGATGAAACGCTTGACCTTCATAGCGACCGTCTCTTCCCTGTCCACCCAGCCTAGCCCTCCGCAGAACGGGCATCCCCGGCTCATGATGCTTCTCATGTCGAGCCTGGCCCTCTTTCTGGTTATCTCCACAAGGCCAAGCGCCGTCACCCCATATACCCTCGCCTTGCACCTGTCTCCCTTGAATAGATCCTGGAGCTGGCCGACGAGGCGCTCCCTGTACTCCTGGCTTTCCATGTCTATAAAGTCGATCACGACGATACCTCCGATCGCACGGAGGCGAAGCTGCCTCGCTATCTCCTCAGCGGCCTCAAAATTCGTGTGGTAAACGGTGTCCTGAAGGTCCTTCGAGCCAATGTATTTCCCCGTGTTGACGTCTATGACAGTGAGGGCCTCCGTCTGATCTATCACGAGGTAAGCCCCGCTGGGAAGCCAGACCTTGCGCTCGTGCATCTCGTCTATCGCGCGTTCGATGCCATATACGTCGAAAAGAGGCATGCTTCCCTTATAGAACGTCAGCTCCGGGCGCTCGTCCGCAGCGAAGTGCTGTATGAAAGCCCCTATGTCTTCATACTCGTCCTGCGAGTCGACTATGATCTCGCCTATGCTGTCTGTCAGCTCGTCGCGCAGGATGCGCTCCACAAGCCCTATATCCCGATGCAGAAGACAGGGGGACGAATTTTTTTTCGCCTTGCGCTCGACTTCCATCCACTCCTCCAGAAGTTCGGCTATGTCGCGCGACAGGCTCTCTTCATCCCCGTAGGCGGCGACAGTGCGGACGATCACGCCGCAGCCTTCCGGGCGCAGTTTTCTGGCAAGCGCCCTGAGCCTCGATCGCTCATCGTCGTCCTCTATTCTCTTTGAGACGCCCACGTCATTACTGGACGGGACAAGCACGAAATACCTGCCGGCCAGCGAGATTCTTGGCGAGACGCGCGCGCCCTTGCCTTTCCTGGCAGTCTTGAGAACTTGAACTACCATGTCCATCCCTGCCTTGACGTTCTGGCCCCTCGCGTCGTTCAGATAAAGAAAACCGTTGCGTCCGTCCCCAAGGCTCAGGAAAGCCGCGTTCATGCCAGGCAGGACGCTGTCGACCTTCGCCTTGTAAATCTCGCCCGTGCGCTGACGCTCCAGCATCCTCTCCACGTAAAGGTTATCGAGCCTTCCCCGTTCGTCGAGGATCGCCACCCGCATCTCCTCGGGATCGATCACGTTCACGACAAGCTTCATTTCTCCGTTTTTATCGCCCATGTCCCTTACCCCTCCGTCAAAGAAATGACGCGTCCTGCCTCCTCATTCCAGCTCCCGATTGCCATCCGCGTTATCGCCACGTCGCCCCACCCTGACACGGCCCCGCTCTTTACGAGGCTCTTCACCATAAAGGACAATCCGCTTCGTTCCAGGTCGCATGACGCTATTTCCGCCGCGCCCGGCGTCACGGACGAAGCCAGGAAAGCGCCGTTCTCCCGCAATGCCGACGCCAGGATATCCGCTATCGCCCCGGTATCAGCCCCGGCAAGCGGCTCGAACGCATACAAGGCCGCCGTGCAGAGCTTGTTGAGCGACGCGTCCCCGTCGGCCGGCAAGCGCGCGTCCGTTATGTCTATCCCGACAGGAAGGGACTTCCTCCACTTTTCAAGAGAGCCTTCGCCCCACTCCGCGAACCAGAAATCCGCCGGCTCATTGGCGCCGACCGTGCCGACCGGAAGCGGATGACAGAGCGCGAGCCTCTGGTGCGGCGAAAAGCCCTGAGTCAGCTCCGGCACGAGCCCAGCGCGCCGCGCGGCGCGGGAGAAAAGCATCGGCAGGTCGAGGTGAGATATGAAGCAGGCGTACCCTCTCTTGGCAAAATGAATCCTTACCCGAGTCATCGCCCGCAGAACCCCCCGGCAGCCGCCGGCAAATTCCACCCGCACGCGTTGCAGCCGCCGGCGCGGCAGTCGTCCGTCGTCTCCGCCCGCATGGCGCGCTCCCGCTCCCTTGCCAGAAATTCTTTCGTCACTCCGCAGTCGATAACATCCCACGGAAGCGCCTCGTCCAGAGAGCGCTCCCTTGACGCGTAGCTTTCCGCGTCTATCCCAAGGTCGCTGAAGACATTCATCCATCGCGCTAAGTCAAAGCACTCCGTCCAGCCGTCAAAGCGCGCTCCCCTTCTCCACGCTTCCTCTATGGCCTCTCCGAGAGAGGAATCCCCCCTCGCGAATACGCCCTCCAAAAATGTCTGATCCGGCTCGTGGTAGGAGAGCGCGATTTTTTTGTTCCTTACCCTGCTCTTCACGGATCTTCCCCGCTCGCGCAGTTCTTCCCGCGAAGCCTGGGCCTCCCACTGAAACGGGGTATGGGCTTTCGGGACAAAACCGGCAAGCGAAACGGACACGTCCCCGCGCCTTTTATGCGCTTTCGCGCAGCGGACCGCCTCGTTAGCGGTCTCTATTATCCCGTCGAGGTCTCGGAGTGTCTCTGTCGGAAGGCCCATCATGTAGTAAAGCTTTACCCTGTCCCATCCGTGCCTGAACGCGGCGTCCAGCGCCCCTGTTATATCCGACGGATCTAAGCCCTTGTTTATCACCCGGCGAAGGCGGTCGCTTCCGGCCTCCGGCGCGAACGTCAGCCCTCCGCGCCTTATGCCTTCAAGGCGCGACGCAAGCTCCACTGAAAAAGCGTCCATTCGGAGGCTCGGAAGGCTCAGCTTTATCCCGCCGGAAGCCAGGATTGGCCTTAGGCAGTCGAGCAGCTCCCCTAGCGGGCGCCAGTCACATGTAGCGAGCGAGAGGAGGCCAATTTCCTCCCACCCCGTGTAAGCAAGCAGTTCCTTTATCTGCCGGGCCACCGAGCTTGCGCCGCGTTCACGAAACGGCCTGTCGGTCATCCCTGCCTGGCAGAAGCGGCAGCCCCTCGTGCAGCCCCTGAAAACCTGCACCGCGGCGCGGTCATGCACGATATTGGCGTTAGGCACTATCATCGTGCGGTGGATAAATCCTTCGTCAAGCTCCTCCGCAATCCTGCGGCGCGCCGGGCCGCCGCCTGGAATATAGACTCCCGGGATGGCCGAGATGGCGTCGAGACGCGAAGCCCTATCGAGCCCCTTAGTCTCGGCAAGCGCCAGAAGCAGCTCTGGGAGAACGGCCTCCCCGTCCCCTAGGCAAAAAGCGTCAAAGAATTTCTCAACGGGCCCGGGCGCAAGCGCCCCCGGCCCCCCGCCTATGACGAGCGGGGCACGCTCGCCCCTGTCCCTGCTTCTTAAAGGAACCCGGCCCAAGTCGAGCATCGTCAGTATGTTCGTGCTGCACAGCTCGTACTGCAGCGTCACGCCAATTACGTCAAAATCGCGAAGGATTCTCCCGCTCTCGAAGGAACGAAGAGGCACGGAAGATGCCCTCATCTCGCGCTCCATATCCACCCACGGGCAGCAGGCCCTCTCGGCATCGGCGTAATCCAGCGTTTTTACGAGCGAATAGAGTATCTGAAAACCAAGATAGCTCATGCCGACCTCGTAAACATCCGGGAACGCCAGGCACATCCTGACGAGATTCCCGTTGCCTTCGGGCTTGAACGAACTCCCGCCCCACTCTCCGCCTGTGTAACGGACGGGACGCTTCACTTTTGTAAGAAGCGGCCACAAATCGCTTTTCATTTCTTCTATCATAAATCTATTCCCTTCGTATTTCTCATGTTATTGACGCGAATTTGTCGCGGGCCGGCGATATCGCGACGCTCTGAACGAGCGCCAGCCCAAAGAACTCCATCAACAGCGAACTCCCGCCATAGCTGAAAAGCGGCAGCGGCAAGCCTGTTATGGGGGCAAGCCCCATGCTCATCGCGACGCTCTCCATGACCTGAAACCATATCCAGGCCGATACCCCCACGCAGAGCAACTTGCCCCTCGCGTCCTTGGTGCGGAAAGCTGCCCGCAGAAGCCGCCAGAACAAAAAGGCGAAAAGCACGATCACTATGACGCCGCCAACGAAACCGAACTCCTCGGCAAAGACGCTGAATATGAAATCCGTATGCGGCTCGGGAAGAAAGTGCAGCCTCCCCTGAGTCCCATGAAGAAAACCCTTGCCCCACAATCCGCCCGAGCCTACAGCTATCCTTGACTGAATGACGTTGTAGCCCGCGCCCTGGGGGTCGATGTACGGGTCGAGGAATACGACCAGCCTGAGTTTCTGATATGCCTTGAGGCTGCTCCAGAAAAAAGGCATTGCCGCAATCCCCGCCGCGGCCAGGCCCCCCAGATATTTCCCAGGCGCTCCGGCCGCCGTTATCATCGCGAAAATAATAGAGCCGTAAACCAGGGCGCTCCCGAGATCCGGCTGGAGCAGTATCATTATGACCATGATCCCGGACAGCGCTAAGGCACCCGCCATGTGCTTGGGGACATCCGGAGGGTATCTGTGGCAAAACCTCGAAAGGAAAAGCACGAGCGCGGCTTTTCCAAACTCAGCGGGCTGAAAGCCCACCGACCCGAAACGGAACCAGCTCAAAGCGCCCCTCGTCGTGGTTCCGAGCATGAAAAGGACGCACAGCATAAAAAAAGCCAGCGCGTATATGAGGTAGCTCTGCTTCAAAAAATTCTGATAGCCTATCCTCAGCACCGCCACATAGGCTAAAAGGCTTAAAGCCCCCCATACGAGCTGCCTTACCGCGTAGCCCGCCGTTGACCTGCGGACGCCGGCACCGGCGCTGTATATCGATATGAGGCCAAGCGCGAAGAGGGCTAAGATGGCGATGAGCATCGGCCAGTCAAGGCCTTTGCGGATCTCCCCCCAACTATAGCTGGATTCTGAAAGCATACTACCGTTCGTTTCCCCTCCTAAAGCGCCTCACCGTTTTTACCGGAATGGTTGCCGAAATAGCCACCGAACTCTTTTCCCTTTCCAGCTCCAGCTCTATGCGGTTTTCGTCTATCTCTACATAATTTTTGATAACAGCGATCATATCCCTCCTGAGGTTCTCCATCATTTCCGGAGTGATATCGTTCCTGTCGGTAACCAGTACGAGCTGAAGCCTTTCTTTAGCGATTTTTCCAGACTTATTAGCGCTGAAGAGGCTCGTAAAAAAGCCCATAAGATCCCCCTCCTTTATTGGCCTGTGATGACACGCATTATTCTCCCCAAAAAACCGCCGGAATCCCTCTGATCCAGATTCATAAATGGGACGTCTTTGCCCGTGATCCTGGACGCGATGTTCCTGAACGCGCGAGCAGCCGGAGGATCCTGAGAGAGCACGAGGGGCTCGCCCTTGTTCGAGCTAGTGACAACGGATTCGTCGTCCGGCACTATCCCTATCAGCTCCACGGCAAGAATCTCCCGCACGTCCGACACGCTCAGCATCTCTCCCTTCTTGACCATGCTTGGGCGTATCCGGTTCACGATAAGGCGGATGGGAGACTTCTCCATAGACTCAAGAAGCCCTATTATCCTGTCCGCGTCGCGCACGGCTGAAACTTCCGGCGTCGTCACTACCAGCGCTTCGTCCGCCCCGGCCGCCGAGTTCCTGAAGCCTGCCTCTATGCCGGCCGGGCTGTCGACCAGCACGTAGTCGAACTCCTGCCGCAGCTCGGCGCAGACCTCTATCATCTGTTCGGCGGTGACGGCGTCCTTTGTCCTTGACTGAGCGGTCGGTATCATAAAAAGGTTCTCGACGCGCTTATCGCGTATCAGCGTCTGGCTTATGCGGCAAGCCCCGTCCAGCGCATCGATCAGCGTGTACACTATGCGGTTTTCAAGGCCCATTATCACGTCCAGATTCCTCAGCCCGACGTCACCGTCGATGGCCACAACCTTGTTTCCCATTTGCGCCAAGGCAGTCGCGATATTCGCCGTCGTGGTCGTTTTGCCGACCCCGCCCTTTCCTGATGTCACTACGATTACCCGTGCCGTCATTTATATTCCTCCTCGGAGAAACTAAAAATCACTGTAAGCTCAGCCAATGCCTTCCTCGCGATTTTCACTCTTAATCGCGGGCCAGTAATCTATGAACACAGACCCCTCGTTCACGCGGACGATCACCATTTTACCCCACCAGCGCTCGTCCCTGTCCAAAGAGCCTATCTTCGTCCCTATCCTGACCTGAAGTGCCTCCATGGACCTCGCTACGACCGACGCGGTCTCGTCCCCGTTGCAGCCCGCGTGAACAAGGCCGTTCAGCCGTCCCAAGACGACGACGTGCCCGGCGGCAAGAATCTCCGCTCCGTCGTTTACGTGCCCGGCGATGATCACGTCGCCGGCGTGATCCACCCGCTGCCCCGACCTGAGCGACCTCTGCAAAAAAAGCATCCCGCTCTTAGCGTATTCGGCAGCGCGGACACTGGGCTCCGGCTCTCTGGTCGGAAGCCCGATCCTTTTCAGCAGATCCTGAGTGGCCGCGTCGTAAGTTATCCATGCGACGACGTAAATGCCCGAAGGCCAGACGAGGCTCGACATAATGCCGCCGATCAGTTCGCCGGACAATGGGCGCGCGCCAAAATCCAGCACCACCTTGGCGCCCGGCAGAAACCTCTGCCCTTTGCCGCGAACTTCGTCAAACTCCTTTGAAAAATCCCCTGCATCCATATCCTCGGATATAATACACCTTAGCATCGAGTCGTACATACCCTTTAATTTTATCAAAGCAAGCCCCCCTTATACGGTGAAGGTTATTACGATTTAAACTGACCCGCGGGCCGGGATCATTTATTTCCCATGCCTGTCAAGGTACGCCAGCATCTGTCCCACTAGAGGGCCCGCTACGGAAGAGCCGGATCCTCCCTCCTCTATAAGCACAGCCACGACGTATTTCGGGTCGTTTGCCGGCGCGTAGCCGACGAACCAGGCGTGATCATTGCGGTGCTGGTTCTGCGCCGTACCGGTCTTGCCGGCGACCTCGACCCCATATCCTCCGGCCACGCGCCCCGTCCCCACGCGAACGACTTCGCGAAGGCCCGCCCTGATGGAATCGATGTGAGCTTTCGAGATCTTCACATCAGTCCATTCGGGCGGCTTGGCCGCGTTCAGCCTTGGCGTCACGAGCCTGCCGCCGTTGGCGAACGCCGCGTAAGTCCTCGCGATCTGGAGCGGCGTCATCAGCAAAAAACCCTGCCCTATGGAGTAATTGACAGTGTCTCCCTGATACCACGCTTCCTTATGGCGCGAACGCTTCCACTCCCTGCCCGCGATGTTGCCCCGGGATTCCCCGGGCAGGTCAATGCCGGTCCGTTCGCCAACCCCCAGATCCTTCGCCCACTTCGTCAGCTTGTCTATGCCGAGCTTGACGCTGACCTGATAAAAATAAACGTCGCATGAGTCGCGGAGGGCGCCGATCAGGGATTCCCTGCCGTGCCCGCTCCTCCTCCAGCAGCGGAAATTCTGCGGGCCGAGCTGAAAATTCCCGGGGCAGAAAAACGACGTTCTCACGGTGATGACGTTCTCCATAAGGGCGGCCGCCGCTGTAACGACCTTGAACGTTGAGGCGGGCGGATATGAGCCGCTCATGACCCTGTTCAGCATCGGCCTGGCACTGTCGCCAAGAAGAGCCGACCACTCTTTGCTCGATATGCCCCATGTCAGCGGATTTGGGTCATAGGCCGGCGATGAGAAAAACGCCATGACAGCGCCGTTATTGACGTCCATTGCGACAAGAGCGCCCCGGCGGCCTTCCAAAAGCCTGGCGGCTTCCCTCTGCGTCGCCATGTCAATGGTGAGCTTTATGTCGTTGCCCTTTAAAGGATCGTTGTAGTTCACGTCCCGGAGCCTGCGCCCCCTGGAATCCACCTCGACGACCTGATCGCCCACCGTGCCGCGAAGCTGCTCCTCGTATACCGCCTCTATGCCGTTTTTCCCGACGATGTCGCCTCCCTGATAATACGGGTCGCGCTGGGTTTCAAGATCCTCTCTCGTGATCTCGCCCACATAGCCTATCACGTGCGCCATGAGCGAGCCGCCCGGATAGATCCTGCGCCACACAGGGGACGGGAATAGGCCCTGCCCGAACCCGGGATCCATGACCAGATCGGACACCTGCGCTAAAGTGAGGTTCGTCGCGACGGAAACGGCGCGGTACGGCGCCACGTACTGCTTTTCGACGATCTCCCTCAGACCTTCCGGAGTCATCGGGATGCCGTGCCGCGCGAATAGCGACGCCACGCCCTCGAAATCCTCATCCAGGCGGAGATCCATGGGATAGCTCTTTATATCGAACGTGCGGACGTTTACGGCAAGGGGAACGCCGCTTGAGTCATATATGTTTCCTCGCGGCGGAAGAAGCCGGATCATCCGGAGCCTATTTCCGGACGCGAGGCCGACGTATTCGTCAGCCTTTATGAGCTGAAAATAGACAAGCCCGACTACGAGGAAAGAAAGTGAAAAAATGAGTATATTGCGGACGTAAAGAAGCCTTTTGTCCAAGTCGAGGCGTTCAAGACCCTTATACATGCGCTTTGGAAGCCTTAAACGCGTATACCGCGCATAAGATGGCAAGAGCCGGTATCATGAGAAGCTGCTGGATGGCAAATATCCTCATCGCCGCCTGTACGGGCAGGGGCCAGGCGAGGTAAAGCGCCGCGCCGGAGAGAAGATGGACGGTGCCGGCCACTGCCGCGAAGAGCGCCGTGCTGCGGCCTCCCGCCGGAGTCCTGTCCCATATCCAGTAAACGGCGACTAATGCCGCGACGTTCAAAAGCCCGCTCATTCCCGGAACGGCAGCCCAGCGGAGATCCCACAGCACGCCGCCGCAAAAGACGTACCACATCCAGCCGGCCACGCGCCTTGGGTGGAGAGGCCCGGAGACAAGCATATAAAGCGCGGCGAGCAAAAAAATTTCCGGCACTAAAATAATTCGGGTCACGAAAACCTGAAAGAAATCCTGAATGAGCCAGACGAGAGCCAAGATTATCAATCCTCCGCCCTCCGGATGTCGCCAGTGCGCAGTATCTGAACGTTGTAAAGCTGGGTCAGATGCGCCCCCGAGACCACCTTCTGAGGCATGAAGCCGTCCCTTGGCTCGCCCTCTTCCCAGATCTTCCCTATCGGTATGCCCGGAGGGAGGTAGTCCCCGACAAGGGCGGTCGAGATTATCATGCCGCGCTCGAACTTCTTCTCTGGAGGCGTGTAGAGCAGCCAGATGTTGCCCCGGTCGTCCCCGTTTATGACCCCCAGATCCCACGTGTCGTCCACAACAGCGGCCAGAAGGAACGACGACGATGTGACGAGCTCGACCCAGGCATAATCGTCCCCGACCCGGACGACCTTCCCTATGATAAAGCCGTCGGAAAGGGCCGGCGCGCCGACGCGGATGCCGTGCCTGGCGCCTCTGTCAATGCGTATTTCCTTCCACCACGCATCCGGATATCTGAGAGTCACCCTGCCGCCTATCATCTCCCCGGCCTCAATCGGCTGAGGGGCAATGGCCTGCTGAAGGGCCGTGCGGAGCGCGAGGTTCTCAAGCTCCAGCTCGCTGTTGCGATCCTGAAGGCTCTTTCGCTCCATCACCCAGTTGCCTGTAGCTTGCACGAGCATCCTCAGTTCCAGCGCTGGGAGTTCAGGGACATAAAGCGCCGCTCCCCACTTATCGGCCAGCATCCTGACGGGGCCGGGAAACGCGAACGACGACCAGAGCAGCAATAAACCGCACAGCAAAGCGAGGAGCGAGTTTACAAGGATCGGGTTAAGCTTGCCCGCCATAATGGCAAGTGCCCCTATACTGTCGAGTGATCGACCGTCACGGCTATTTTGTCCCCCTTATCGACCGTCTCCAGCAGCTTGCCAAGGCCGATGGCAACGGAATAGAGTGGCTGCTCGGCCATGTGGACCGGCACGTTCATGGCCTCCGAGAAGCGAATGCTGAGGCCTCTCAATTGCGAGCTTCCGCCGGTAAGCACGAGCCCCTGGTCAACGACGTCCTTGACGAGTTCCGGGGGCGTCTGCTCAATGGCGTAGCGAAGCATATCCTCTATGCGGAGGATGATCGGCTCTATTGCCTCCCTGACCTCAGCGGACGAGACCTTGACCACCTTTGGAAGGCCGTCCATCAGGTCGCGCCCCTTCACCTCCATCTCGAGCTCTTCTTCAAGAGGTATGACGGAGCCTATATTGAACTTGACCTCTTCCGCGGTGCTGTCCCCAATGGAGAGGGTGTAATTCTGGCGCATCATGGCGATTATCGCGTTATCCAGGTCGTCGCCGGCAGTGCGGAGCGAGTTGCTTATGACGATGCCGCCAAGGGAGAGCACTGCCACCTCGCTCGTGCCTCCGCCTATGTCCACGACCATGTTGCCGCGCGGCTCGTTTATCGGAAGGCCCGTCCCGAGCGCCGCGGCTAAAGGCTCCTCCACGACGAAAGCCTCCCTTGCGCCAGCGCCCAGCGTTGCGTCGACCACCGCGCGCTTTTCCACCTCAGTGACGCAGGCGGGGACGCAGATAGCCACCCTCGGATGCGCGAGCAGCCGCCGGCCCTGATTGGCACCGGACATATAATGCCCCACCATCTGCTCCGTCATGTCAAAATCAGCAATCACTCCGTGCTGGAGAGGGCGCACGGTCTCTATGCCCTGCGGAGTCTTGCCTATCATTCTTTTTGCGGGATGCCCGAAAGCGATGACTTCTTTTTTGCCTTTCCGGCCGACTTTTCTCACGGCCAGCACCGAAGGCTCGTCTACTGTGATGCCCTTGCCTTTTACGTAAACAACGATATTGGCGCTGCCCAAATCTATCCCTATATCCCGGCTAAAAAGACCGGACAAAAATTTGAACATTTATTCTGCCTCGCTTTCCGCACAGATCAACTAGCGGAGACACCTGACTCCGTGGCATGTATAGTACCATAAAACCTTTTGCCCGCATACTACCAAACGATGGGGGGCTAGTGATATACTCTTACCCGAGGATTGTTATAGCCAACGTTAAGGGGAGTTGGAAAAAATGTCGGACAATATCAGCGGAACAGGCTCGGCTTTCAACGTAAAGGACGCTATGGGGAGGCTCGGCAACAACAAAAAGCTGTACGAGAAGCTCTTGGGGCGCTTTTCGGCCGAATATGCCGATTTTTACGGAAAACTGCGGGCGGCGGTCGATGGAAACGATTGGGAAAACGCGTCCGCCTTGGCTCACACGATGAAGGGCTTAGCCGGCAACCTTGGCGCGGACGCGTTATACGCGGCCAGCCTCGCGGTCGAGACGATCTGCAAAGCAGGAGGCGCTTCCCCTGAATTGGAAGGAACTATGGAAAGTTTTTCGGGCGAGCTGAACCGCGCCCTCGACGAAGCCAGGGCGGGAGTGAATATGGGCTAAAATGGCACGGAAGTGTCCCTCCAGGGGCACTTCCGCTATTTCTTCCGGCTATTCCAGGCAACCGCGCAGGGCGCGCAGTTGCCGGTTTGTTGTGCGCCTACATGAACGAAACGAAACCCTGTATCACGAAGGCATTCACTATGTCGATGAAAAACGCCCCGACTATGGACACGAGGAAGAAGGCCCTTGGCGCCGGCCCGTATTTATTGGACACTGCCTGCATGTTAGCTATGGCGTTTGGCGTCGCGCCCAGCCCGAAGCCGCAATGCCCGCTCACGAGGACGGCCGCGTCATAGTCCCTGCCGCAGAAATAATAGGTCACGAACATCACGTAAAGCACTATCAGCACTACCTGCCCCGTCAAAATGACAAGCATGGGGATAGCCAGGCCGGCAAGCTGGCGAAGCTGCATCGACATGAGCGCCATCGCGAGGAATAAGGACAGCGACGTCGCGCCCATCATCTCGACGAGCCTTACGTTGACCTTGTACCATCCCTTATACTCAGCGACATTCCTGACGACGATCCCTACAAAGAGCGCGAATAAATATGTCGGGACTTTAACGCCCACGTTGAAAAAGTAGGCATAAAGCACGGTCCCAATGCCCATGCACAAAGCGATCTGAAAAATCGAGCGCAGGATGTCCCCATCGGCTATGGGCTGATGCTCCGCGGTCTCGAAGTCTTTCCTGGCCGTATCAATGTCCCGCTCAATTCCGGATGACGGCTTCAGGTTTTTTTTCATGATGATATGCCTCGCAACCGGGCCTCCGAGCAGCGATCCCGCCACTAGGCCGAACGTAGCCGCGGCCATTGCTACCTCCATCGCGCCGTATACGCTGAAAGCTTCGGCGAAATAGTTCGCGAAAGTCGCCCCGGTCCCGTGCCCGCCGCTCATCGTTATGGAACCGGCAAGAAGCCCTATAAGCGGGTTTATCCCCGTGATGATAGAAAGCCCCCACGAAACGAGGTTTTGCAGCACAAGCAGGACGGAAGCGACGGCAAGGAAGATTATGAGCTTGCTGCCGCCCTCCTTGAGCAGTTTGATGCTCGCCCCCATGCCGATGGACGTAAAGAAAGCCGTCATAAAGACGCTCTGGAGCGTCATGTCGAAGCGCAGGCCTATTTCCGCCTGCTGAAGCCCCAGGTTGACGAACGCGAACAGCAAGCCCCCGATAACCGGCGTCGGGATATTGTATTTTTCGAGAACACGCGCTTTGCCTCGGATGAACGCACCCACAAGGAGCAAAAAGGCCGCGAACGCGACCGTCTGGGTGATGTCAAAATAAATCATCAAGTCCATAATCCTACCCCCACTGGCAACAGCCAAAGATCTGTAATTCCGATTCTAAATCAAATGAACCATAATTTAATTTAGAATCGGAATAGCGCAACGCAATGTTGCGCCCAACGCGAAGCGCCCGAGGTTTTTTCCAAATCAACTCGTCTGTCATGAGTTGATTTGGAATTAGAATAACGCCTATTTTAATGCGGACACGCTCTCCCCGGGATATCCTTCGTCATCTGCGCGTAGTCCAGCCTCCCGAACCCCATTCTCTCATAGAGCCGTATCGCCCGCTCGTTGCGTTGCGTGACTTCAAGGCGGAAACGGCGCGCCTTTCCGTCGTATTCCTTCTCAACGTGACGGATGAGCGCGCTCCCGAGGCCTTCCCCCCTGAATCGCGGCACGATATAGGCTTCCTCCAGCAGGACGCACAGGCCGCCAGCCTCATTCGACCATGTGAACGATAAAAGAGCGTAGCCGGCGGCGGCCCCATCTTTTTCCAGCATCAGCCCGCGAAGCAGCGGATTGCCGAGCAGGCACTGCTCGAAGGTGCTGACGAGGTTATCCCGCGTAATCGGGTGAAGCACTGCCTCAGACGAGTAAAACTCGTCCGACATCCTCATATACTCATCGCGGTCCCCGCTTACAAAATCACGTATCGTCACTTGACACATATCGCGCCCCCTGAACTTTATAATCAATATCCTATCGCAATCGCGCCCGCGATGCAAATCATCTGCGTCAGGAACAGGAGGGCAAAGAGCGGCAGGAACCAGCGGAGCCATGTCCTAGGCGGGACTTTGGCAAAGTGGCATATTATCGGCATGGAGCCTGTTATCCATAGGATATTCGAGATGCCATCGCCAAACTGGAACGCGAGGACAGCTGTCTGGCGTGAAATGCCCAAGAGATCGGAAAGAGGCGCCATGACCGGCATGCTTATGAGGGCCTGCCCGGATCCGCTCGGGATGAAAAAATTCATCGCGGTCTGCACCGCAAGCATAGCCTCCGCTGCCGCCAGCCTCGGCATCAGGTAAAGCGGCCTGGCTATCCAGTTTATGAGCGTATCGAGAATGCGGGAGTCCTGAAGCACGAGCAGAATGCCCCTCGCTAAGGCAATCTTCATGCAGGTGGACGTAATCTGAGACACGCCGGATGCCCATTTATGCGCGATCTTGTCCGGAGACCAGCCCATCACGATCCCGGAGAGCAGCGCCATGGCAAGATACGTTGCCGAGAGCTGCTGGAAAAACCAGCCTCTTGTCAGCACTCCCCACAATATAATTCCTATGCCGGCCAGCATTATCATGATGACAGCCGCATGGCGGACATGCATTCTGTGTTCTCTTAGAACCTTCTCCGCCATCTGGGCGGGAAAGCTGGCGCCGCGCAGCAGGCTTTTTTCCGGGCAGGCCGAAATCCTTTCCGCGTATATCATGACATACGCGGACGCCACGGAAACCATCGCAAAATAAGACAGCAGCCTGTAGCCCGCGCCGGAGTAGAGCGGAAGGCCGGCTATGTCCTGCGCTATCCCTACGGTAAATGGATTCATAAAAGCCCCGGAGTATCCAAGCCCTATCCCAAGCGCCACTATGGACATGCCGACCAATGCGTCATAATTCATTGCGGCGGCGACCGCGACGAAGAGGGGTATGAAGGGGAACATCTCCTCGAAGACGGCTATCGTGGACGACAAGAGGCCGATAAGCGTGATGAACATCGGGATCATCAGTATCCTGCCTCTTCCATTGAACATGCCTATGAGCCTTGTTATGAGGGCGTGGAACGCTCCGGTGGAGACCATGACGGTTATGGAGGAAAAGGCGATGAACACGAAAAAGACTGTGTCCGCCGTGTTCACCATCCCTCGATAGACGGTGGAAAGAGTCTCGGCCGGACCGATAGGCCGGGACTCCACCTCGTGGTATGTATCCGGCGTGATCAGCATTTCGCCGAACTCGCCGGGGCGGCGGTCAAATTCGCCAGCCGGGACGAACCACGTCGCCGCCGCGAACAGGATCAGTATCAGGAATAACGTCGAATAGACATGCGGTATGCCGGTAGAGTGAGCGTCGTTTTCCAGGCGCGCGTCATGATGTTCCCGATCCTCCTCGGCGCCTTTCATACAATCTCCCGCTTAGGTCTGGCGGCAAAGTGCTGAACCGATAGAAGCAGCGCCAGGATCACAAGGCCGATTATGTCGGTCTTCACCCCGCTGTGAATGAGGCAGAGCGCGCCCGCCGCGGCCAGTACGCGGATCAGGGGGTTTATCGGAACGAAAAGATACCCCTCGACAGCGGCCGCTATCATGAAGACGCCCACGCACGCGCCAAGCGCGACGCGAACGCCTTCCACAAATGACGTGTCTATCAGAAGAAGCTGCGGAGAGTATATGAACATGTACGGAACGATGAAGCCCGCGATAGCGAGCTTAACTGACGCAAAGCCCGTCTTCATCGGGTCGCCTCCGGATAAGCCGGCGGCCGCGAAAGCGGCAAGAGCCACCGGCGGGGTGAGGTTCGCGAACATGGCGAAATAAAACGCGAACATGTGAGCCGCGACGGCGGGCACGCCAAGCTGCGCCAAGGCAGGCGCCGCGATGGCGGCGGTTATGATATAGGCCGGTATCGACGGTACCCCCATTCCAAGGATCATGCACGTTATCATGGAGAAGAGCAGGGTAAGGAGCAGGTTTTTGCTGCCAAGCGCTATTATGGCGTTTGCCATGGTAAGGCCGAAACCCGTCTTGGAAATAACCCCGACGATGATGCCGACAGCGGCGCACGCCACCGCGACAGGAACCGTGGCTTTGGCGCCCTCCGCGAACGCGTCGCAGACGTCCTTGAAACTCATCCTTGTCGATTTCCTGGAGCACGCGATCGCGATAGTCGCGATTATCGTGATGACAGCCGAGAATATGACGGTCTTGCTCGAAAAGAGCAGGAAATAAAGGAGAACGCCGATAGGAATTAAAAGGTGCCCCTTATCCCTCAGGATCTTCCCGAGCACTGGCAGTTGCTCGCGGGGAAGCCCGAGAAGGCCGTTTTTGCCGGCGCGCAGCTGAACCTGGATAATGATTCCAAGGTAGTACAAAAGCGCCGGGATTGCGGCATGCACAATGATGACCGCATAGCGTATCCCCAGGTTTTCAGCCATTATGAAAGCGGCGGCGCCCATGACAGGAGGGAGAAGCTGCCCTCCGACCGATGCCGATGCCTCCACCGCTCCCGCGAATTCCTTGGAGTAGCCGGTTTTTTTCATCAGCGGGATGGTAAAGGCGCCCGTAGTCACGACGTTAGCGACGGCGGAGCCGTTTATCGAGCCAAGAAGGCCCGAGGCGATGACGGACACCTTCGCGGGGCCGCCCTTCGTGTGCCCCGCGAGCGCCATCGCGAAATCGTTGAAGAACGCCCCCATGCCGGACTTGTTCATCACGGCGCCGAACAGTATGAACAGGAATATGTAGCTTGCCGCGACGCTGACGGACGATCCGTATATCCCTTCGGTATTGGCGAAGAACTGGTTCGACAGCTGAAGCCATGTATAGCCCCGGTGGCCGAAGATGCCTGGCAGCTCTCTTCCGAAGAGGCCGTACGCGATGAACACTAAGCCCAGCGACATGAGCGCCCATCCCGTCATGCGGCGCGCCGATTCCAGCACCAGAACAACCAGGATGGTGGCCATGACGAGATCGGCTGTGTTGGGCATCCCGGCCCTGCTGACTATTCCGTCGTATCCAAACCATATATATATCGGCAGCGTAAGCGAAAGCGCTATCAGAATCCAGTCCGCCCATTCAACCTTCTTCATGCTGCTCTTTTTGCTGAACGGATAGAGGACGAAGCCGAGTATCATCATCATCGCGACGTGGATCGAGCGATGTTTCAGCACCACGGGAGTTCCGAAATACGACGTTATGAAATGGTAAAGGGACACTGCTATGCAGGCCCAGTAGAAGACTTTCGTGAAAAGAGGGTTTTCGAAAATCCTGGTGCTGGACTCCTTGTCCAGTTTTCGGATAAGTTCTTGCTCTTCTTCGGTCAGGATGCCTTCCATGGCCTTGGCAAGCTTCTCATCCGACTCATCCGCCAGCGCGCCGCCGCCCGGCGGCATCGGGGCGCGGCTATCCGGCCTTAGCTTGTTATCGTCAATATCGTTCATTGTTCGCTGCTCCCTTCAATTTTCCACCACTAACCGAAGCTTGACATGCTGCGGCAGTTCGCTTCCACTAATCAGCAACTCGTCGTCGAGCTTGATATCCCTTGTCGCCGTATGTGAATTAAGCCACAAAAGCTCCTTAAAAACCTGGTCAATCTTTGCCATATGAATAAGTCCGTCTTTTATGTAACATACCTGCCCTTTGTCCTCTGGAATTCCCGCGCCAAATGCCGGAAAGGTGATTTCGTCTAAAATGAGGTCGTAATTTTCGTCAATATGGTAGTATTCGTTCCATGGGATTTTTTCCAGCGAATGAATCCATCCGAAGAAAAGAGTGCTGCCGACCTGTGTCCTTGCCTCGGCGTAAATCTCGCCAGTCTTCCAGTCGTATATCCGCACGAAGGGAGCGTCCGACGCGTAAACCGGCTGAAGCGGCAGCCAGTAAAGCACGGCGCGGAAGATAAGCGTCAGGGAGAAAGCAAGAAAAGCGCTGGCGCGCTTTTCTTGCCTAAAACTTTTCAAGCGCATTGAAATTAAGGAACCGCTGATTAAAATGCTATTTCAGCAGTCCTTTATCTTTATAGAACTGCGTCGCGCCATCGTGGAGCGGCACTGACGTTCCGACTATGCCGCGCAGGGCGGTGTCAAGATTGATATTGGCCTTCGCTGTCGCGTGAGACGACTGGATGGCGTCGAGGCCCTTCGGGGAATATATATTGTCCAGAAGGTCGTAAACGACATCCGCCGGCAGCTTCACGTCAACGAGCATTATATTCATCACGGCGGCGGTGGTGGTGTCGTTGTCGGTCCCATAGGTCTCGGACGGTATCGTGGCCTCGATGTAAAACGGGTACTTCGCTATGAGGTTTTTCAGAGCATCTCCCTCAACCGGGATAAACCTGATCTTTTTTGACGTTCCCAGTTCCATGATCGTGGCGTTTCCAAGCCCGGAGGTGACGAACGCGACATCGCACTGGCCGTTTTTGATCTGGTCGATCGCCTCGCCGTAGTTGAGGTAGTCAACCCTGCTGTCCTTATAGGACATGCCGTGCGCTTCGTACATCATGCGCGCGTTTAGCTCTACGCCGGAATTCGGAGCGCCTACCCCGACTCTCTTGCCTTTCAGGTCCGCGAATGTCTTGATCCCTGACTCCTCCGTCGTGACTATCTGGCAAAAATTCGGCCAGAGGCCCATCATGGCGCGAAGCTCTTTTGCCGGCGGCTTCCCCTCGTACGCGCCGAATGAGTCGACGGCCTGGATGACGGAGTCGGCCATAGCAATGGCCATCTCGCCCTGCCCAGTGAGAAGCGCGTTGATATTTTCAGCCGTGGCGCCAGTCGCGGTAGCCGACGTCTTGTAGCCGAGGCTTCCAACGAAAGTGGAGAACGCGCCGCCTATCGGGAAATATATCCCGCTCGACGGGCCCGTGAGGACTGTGATGAAATATTTCGATCGATTCACCGCGGGAGCGGCGAAACATATCGAAGCCGCTATTACCGAAACAATTACTATTAAAACGCCAATTACACCGAACCTTTTTTTCATCTTCACTTACCTCCTGGATTCTTCTAAAAGCTTCCTCACTAATCCGGCACCCCGCTTCACAAGCCGGCTCCCTAGCGCGCATACGACCGCAATTCCCGCAGTCGTCGTGATTATATAGGAAATGCTAAAATTTTAAAATCATTTTCCACGATTTTTTATCATTACATTTGTTACATTTGTTTGCCGGCTACGCGGCGCGTTTCGTGCTATCATAAACCGATGAAATTCAGGGATAATGAAAATTGAAAGGAATACTTGTCATTGCCCCGCTTATCCTGATCATAGCTATCGGGATGGCGATACGCGCAACCGGATTTGCCACAGCCAAGGGCAAGGAAGATTTCACACGCCTTCTTTATTGGATCGTGCTTCCGGCGCTGCTTTTTAGGACAACGTATCTGGCAAGCGGCGATATATCAGGCCAGCAAAATCTCTTTTTTTCAGCCTACGCCGCAATGTTTACGCTGCCCCTCCTGGCCCTTTTGATATCGGTTTTTTTTACGCACAAGGGCAACAAAAAAAATCAGGCCGTTTCCTCCATGGCGTCATACCGAAGCAACAACGTATACCTTGGACTGCCTGTGTGCGTATTAGCGCTGGGCGAACCGGGGATGCGGGCGGCCTCAGTATATCTTGCGATAGCGCTGCCGGGCTACAACCTCATCTCGATAATGTGGGGCGAGATCGTGTACTCCAGGGGAGTCACGCGCAAATCGCTCGCCGGCGCGGCCGGGCGCGTCATCAAAAACCCCCTCGTTACGTCGAGCCTGCTTGGATTAGCCGCAGCCACGGCAGGAATCCGGGTACCCGATACCCTCATGGTGTCCATGAAGCTCTTAGCTGACATGGCAACGGGCATCGCGCTCATATCCCTCGGCATGAGCCTGGAAATCTCAAGCCTGCTGCGGGCATTCCGCAACACGTGGCATGACGCCGCGATAAAACTGATCCTCCACCCGGCGATCACGTGGATATTTCTTCTGTTATGGCCGGTGCCGGAGATTTATTTTCAGGTAGCGGTAATAATAGCGGCCATGCCGACGGCGGTGAACACGTTCATAATCGCGGGCGGAATGGGCCTGAACGAAGAATACGCCTGTGAACTGGTCGCGGTAACGACGGTGCTGGCACCGATTGCCATCCCCATCTGGTTAAGCCTTCTGGGGATATGACGCCGAGCCGTTAGCGGCAAAAAGCCCGCCATTTTACAGGCGGGCTTTTTGTGTAGAAGCTGGCTCGAATCTGCCTGAGATTCTTTCACCCTTTTTTGGGAATTAGAACTCCCATTCGAACCGTATCCCTCCGGAAAATCCGCTGTATTTTCCGACATATCCCTGGAGCCCGGCTTCCAGCGAGAAATTGTTGTCCTTGTCGTCGTCCGTCGTGTCTGGGCGGATGATAAACCCGATTTCCCCTATGCCGGTGGTTCCGCTCAGGTCATATGCGGGGAGGGCGAATCTGCTTGTACTGGCGTGGATGCTGCCGGCGAACTCGTGTTCGGCCGCAAGGCCGACATACCACGAGCGGCGGTAGTCGCGTTCCCTCGTGAAGCGCGCGCCAATGCGGAATTTGTGCGAGTCGTCATTGTCAAACTCTATCCAGCTTCCGTCCGGCAGCGTCGCCCTTTCGCCGTCCTGCCTGTTCCAGTAATACCTTAGCAGGAGATCCAGCCTGTCTCTCGGATCCTTGAGCTGTTTTGTCTGGCCGACTCCCAGGTGCAGCCCGTAGTACGGCGCGTCCGTCTCGTAGGCTGCCGGGACTCCGTCTCCGTCGAGATAGTCTCTCGCCGTGAACTCGTTCTTCAGCTTTCCGCCGCGCAGCGAGCCCTCGATCCTGAACCCGTTCTCCCACTCTCTCCGCGCCATCAAGCCGATCCCGTAGCTGCGGAGCGTGCCGTCGCCGTGGATGTCGTCTATAGCTCTGTTCGCGACGAAGTCGAAATTATCATACGTGTCGTAGTTCGCGCGCCCTATGTCGATAAAGGCGGCCCAGAGCGTGGAGCTGTCCGGATTGTCGTCTTTGCCCTTCTCGCGCTTCTTGCTCGCGTAGCCGGCTATGATGTTCGTGCCGTCGAAGTCGACATGCGAGTTGTCGTTATGCACGCGCATCCAGGCGCCGTCGATGCCGCCGAACGCCGCTGACGAGCGCCCGTAGATGTCGTCGCTCATTATG
>JAIROA010000117.1 GCA_031257775.1 Synergistaceae bacterium | reverse complement strand
AAGTACCCTATGGACCGCTTTATGTCCGCCTCTATAGTCGTATCCTTCATCTTGTGAAGGCGAAGCCTCCACTCCAGCGGATTCCAGCCATAAATGCCGCAATCCTGCCCCCTGCGCGTCGCGTCCCTCAGTATCCCGGGAGCGGATGCCACCAGCTCCTTTTTTTCGCCGAATACCCTGGAAATCACAGACCCGGTCTCCTCGGAGCCCATTCCGAAGAAAAAACTGCCCCCCACAGAAAACCCGTTTAAAGCGTCGAGCAGTCTTGGCACGCCGTCTCTGTAAGCTTTCAACGTGTCGGTATATACCTTGAGGGCGATTATCTTCATCCAGCCGGTTTAGCTCCTATCTGGCGGTTTCCCGGCGGCAAGCCCCGGCCTTTAGCTTGCGGAACACTTCGACCTTGGCCGGCGGCACATTGCGCAGGATCAATTTAGACCGCACCTTCCGGAAACTTTTCGGGATATATGGCATCTCGCCAAGGAGGGCATAGGTAAACTGAACGAAAAGGCCGCCTGGGGCAAGAACCCGCTCCGCCTCGGACATTATGGCCATGCCAACGGCGGACGGAAGGCTCCGGAAGGGCAGGCTCGAGACGACAGCCAAAACCGGGCCCAATCCGTTCAGATTAGCCTTCAGCTCTTCAGCCGGGCAACAGATCACATTCGCGTCCGGAAAACGCTCCTTAAGGCACAGGGCCAATGCTTCCGATTTCTCGACGACGGCGATCTTCGAAGGGGGTATTCCCCTTCGAAGCAACGCTTCCGTAACCGGGCCGGTGCCGGCGCCAAGCTCGACTAAAAAGCCCGATTTCAGAAAGGACGCGCTGAAGGGGCGCGCCATCTCGTTTGCGAGGGCGGAGGAACTTGGACACAGCGCGCCGATATCCTTTGGCGCCCTCAGCAATTCCTTCAATATCAGGACCTGGTGGCTAAGTTTGCCGCCGCCGGCCGGGCCGTCATTCCCTCGTTTTGGTGTCAGCGTGCATCCCCCTTTATCGCCAGTGCCATATTCCTCCCAAGCGACTCGCAAAGCGCCAGGCTGTCATCAGACGGGAAGGATTTGAACTCTATGGCTGGGTCAACCAGCGTCCAGCCGCCCTTAGAGCGGTCCACGAACGCCTTCATTTCCTTCAGCGCGGCGCCGCTCCAGCTGAAGGAACCGCACAGCCCTATTTTCCTGCCCTTCATCATCTTGTTTTCGAGCAGGCGAAGCAGGGCCGCCATCGGAGGAAAGAGTTCCATGTTGTACGTGCAGGATGAGAGGATGAGCCCCGCGTATTTCCAGATATCCGTCGTCACGAAGGACATGTTCGAGCGGGATATGTCGAAAACGGAGACCTTTTTGACGCCTGACTCCGAGAGCGTCCGGGCAATCACGTCCGACGCTATCTTCGTGTTGCCGTACATCGAGCCGTACACCACCACGACGCCCTCCTCCGTCTCTTGCCTGCTCCACTTCTCGTAAAGGCCGATCACGTAAGAGGGGTCGTTTCTCCATATGGGACCATGTGCCGGGCAGATCATCGCGACATCAAGCCCGCGGACTTTGGCGAGGGCTTTCTGCGCCGGTCCGGCGAAGCGCCCTACGATGTTTACGTAGTAGCGCATCATCTCGTAAATAGCCCAATCCTGGTTCACCTCGTCGTCGAAGATGCCTCCTTCAAGCGCCCCGAATCCGCCGAATATGTCGTTCGAGAACAGCAGGCGGTCCGTCGCGTCGTACGTGGCCATGCTCTCGGGCCAATGAACCATCGGGGCAAAGGCAAAAGCGAGCTTGCGCTCCCCTATGTCAAGCATCTCCCCCTCTTTTGCCTCCACGAGGCCGTCCTCTATGCCGAAGAAGTTCTTCAGCATTTCGAGCGTCTTTGCGTTCCCGACGTACTTCGCTTCCGGGTACAGACGCCTCAAAAGGCCAAGCGAGCCGGAGTGATCGGGCTCCATGTGGTTCACTACCACGTAATCCAGCCTGCGCCCGTTCAGGAGATGGTTCAGCCTGTAAAGGAAATCGTCCATGAACGAGCTCTTGACCGTGTCTATGAGCACAGTGCGCTCATCGTCGATAAAATAGGAGTTATACGCCACTCCTAGCGGAAGATCCCACAGCCCTTCGAATTTGTCGGTCTCCCTGTCATTCGCCCCGATCCAGTATACAGAGCGGTTTACCGGGAGAATTCCATAAGCGTTAAACATTCTTCCTGCTCCTTTTTCCTTAATTATTCGTTCTCAATGCTTCTGCCGTGCTTTGAACTTCCGTAAGTGACTTTCTCCTCTTTTTTCACAGGCATGGCAAGGTTTTTTTGAAGATCCTGGAGCAGCCGCTTGCGCCTTTTGTCCAGCTCGCCCTCCTCCATCCTCGGGCTGTCCTTCGCGTCGAACCTTCCCTCCGTGACCAGTATCTCGACGAGCCTTACGTCCTCGTCTATAGCGGCCGCGAGGGTTCTTGACCGCAATTCGGTCTTTGGGTTGTCCCGCAGGTACGTGCGGGCTTTTTCATACACAATGTCAAGAAGTTTTCGGCACGACGGGCAAACTGAGCCTGCCGATGTGCCGAAAATTTTCCCGCAAACGTTGCAAGTTGTCATTTCCACGCCGAACACCTCCTTCTCTTCCTTGATTCTCTAATCAATCCCTGAGCAATAATAATACACTAAAAAGCAGATAGACGAAGGATATTTTTCGGCATTAAATTGTATAGAATTTTATAAAGATTTTGAAAAACTTGTATTTTATCCGAAAATATAAGATAATTGAATCATATGGTAAAAAACGAGTAAAATCGGGAATTGGGCAGGTATGCCCATCCCCGAAATGGAGGATGGTGTAAATGTCTGGAGCAAAACAGTCTGAGGAGCTTACAGCAGGCCGGGAGAAATATAAGGCCGCGGTAGCGAAATCCCTCGAACGAAGCCCGGAACGCAGGGCCGCATTCACGACGGGCGGCGGGATTCCGGTAGAGCGTCTTTACACGCCCGACGACGTAGCTGGCCTGGACTACATGAATGATCTCGGCTTTCCCGGGGAGTATCCGTACACGAGGGGTGTGCAGCCTACCATGTACAGAGGCCGTTTCTGGACGATGCGCCAGTATGCGGGCTTCGCTACGGCGGAAGCGTCCAACGAGCGGTACCGCTATCTTTTGAGCCAGGGCACGACAGGGCTTTCAGTGGCCTTCGACCTCCCGACTCAGATAGGCTACGACTCGGATCACAGGATGGCGCAGGGCGAGGTTGGCAAGGTAGGGGTGGCTATCGACAGTTTAGCCGACATGGAGATACTTTTCGGAGGGATCCCTCTCGACAAGGTGACGACTTCCATGACTATCAACGCGCCGGCCGGGGTATTGCTCGCGATGTACATCGCTGTCGGGGAAAAGAACGGGATCAAGCCGGAGCAGCTCGGCGGGACGATCCAGAACGACATACTGAAGGAATACATCGCGCGCGGCACCTACATTTTCCCGCCCAAGCCATCAATGAGGCTCATCACCGACATATTCGAATTTTGCAGCCAAAACGTCCCCAAGTGGAACACCATATCCATATCAGGCTACCACATCCGCGAGGCAGGCTCCACGGCAATCCAGGAGGTAGCCTTTACGCTGGCGGACGGCATAGCCTACGTCGAGGCGGCGATAGCTAAGGGGCAGGATCCGAACGTTTTCGGAAAGCGCCTCTCGTTCTTCTTCAACGCGCACAACGACTTCCTGGAGGAGGTCGCGAAGTTCCGCGCCGCCCGCAAGGTATGGGGCCGCATAATGAAGGAGCGCTTCGGCGTCACGGACAAGTCCGCGCAAATGCTCCGTTTCCACACACAGACGGCCGGATCGACGCTGACAGCGCAGCAGCCTGAGATCAACGTCGTGCGCGTCGCCGTTCAGACAATGGCCGCCGTAATGGGCGGCACTCAGTCGCTTCACACCAACAGCCTCGACGAGGCATTGGCGCTCCCGACTGACGCCTCGGTGAGGGTCGCGCTGCGCACCCAGCAGGTCGTGGCTTACGAATCGGGGATAACGAACATCGTCGACCCGTTCGCGGGAAGCTACGCCGTCGAGTCCCTCACTAAAACCATAGAGGAGGGTGCCTGGGAGTATATCCGCAAAATCGACGATCTCGGCGGGATGCTCGCGGCAATAGAGAAGGGCTACCCGCAGCAGAACATACAGGACGCGTCGTATGAATACCAGCGTCAGGTCGAGTCAGGCGACCGCGTGGTCGTCGGCGTGAATAAGTTCCAGATAGAAGAGGACGACTCATCCCGGCAGCTTCTCAGGGTTGACCCGTCGGTGGGGGACAACCAGGCGAAGAAGCTCAGCAAGATGAAGGAGTCGCGCGACAACGTAAGGGTCAAGGAGACGCTCGAGGAGATTCGAAAGACCGCTCAGCGCACGGACAACCTGATGCCGAGAATACTGGACGCGGTACACTCATACGCGACAGAGGGCGAAATCTGCGGAGTGCTTCGCGACGTTTTCGGAGAGTACAAAGAGAACGTCGTCTTATAGGGCAAGGATCTCTAGGAGGTAGAGAGTTATGGCGGATAATAAAATTCGAGTCGTAGTCGCAAAACCGGGTCTTGACGGGCATGACAGAGGCGCTAAGGTAATAGCCCGCGCGTTCAGGGATTCCGGCATGGAGGTAATCTATACAGGGCTCAGGCAGACGCCGGAGCAGATCGTGGAGACAGCTATCCAGGAGGACGCGGACGCTATCGGCCTGTCCATCCTCTCAGGGGCCCACGAGCATTATTTCAGCGCCATCGTGGAGCTCCTGAAGCAGAAGAACGCGTCCGATATAGTCGTCTTCGGAGGAGGGGTCATCCCCGAGTCTGACATACCGCATCTGCTCGAAATAGGCGCGGGGGCTATCTTCGGCCCAGGCACGCCGACGACGGAGTGCATAGAATGGCTCGAAAAAACCGTCTCCCGGAAACGCGGATAGAGTGATAGAATAAACGGCGAATCGCGCTGTCATTACCTATGAACCACATTCAGAGGAGGCAAAGCTTTGAACACTACAGTGATAGACCACATCGGCATCGCGGTCGCGAGCATCGACGAGGCGCTGAAATTCTGGGAAGGGTCTTTAGGCATTAAATGCACAGGCACTGAGACTGTAGAGGATCAGAAGGTCAAGACGGCCTTCCTTCCCATAAAGGAGTCGGAGATAGAGCTTCTTGAGGCCACGTCTCCCGACAGTCCCATCGCTAAGTTCATAGAAAAAAAGGGCGAGGGGATCCACCACGTAGCCATTCGCGTCGACGACCTCGAGGCCGCCCTTTCGGAACTCACTGAAAAGGGAGTAAGGCTGATAGACCAGGCCCCGCGTTTAGGCGCCGGAGGCGCAAGGATCGCGTTCGTGCATCCAAAGTCGACCGGGGGCATACTGCTGGAGCTTAGTCAGAGATAAGCAGACATTTAAGGAGGTTTATGGGGTATGGCGGACCGCACAATAGATCAACTATGCGAGAAGCTCCTCGCTAAAAGGGAGAAAGCCTCGCAGGGCGGCGGCGAAAAGGCCACCGCAAAGCAGCACGAAAAGGGCAAGCTTACCGCCAGGGAGAGGATAGACAAAATCCTGGATCCAGGCAGCTTCGTCGAGCTGGATACGCTGGTCGAGCATCGCTGCTCAAATTTCGGCATGGAGAAAACCGTGTTCCCAGGAGACGGCGTCGTGACCGGATATGGCACGGTGGAAGGCCGCATAGTCTACGTCTTCAGCCAGGACTTCACGGTCATAGGCGGCTCTCTCGGAGAGGCGCACGCGAAAAAAATATGCAAGGTGCTGGATCTTGCCGTAGCCAACGGCGCTCCCTGCGTCGGCATAAACGACTCTGGCGGCGCGCGCATCCAGGAGGCGGTCGACGCCCTTTCCGGATACGGCAACATATTCTTCCGTAACGTCAAAGCATCCGGGGTCGTCCCGCAGCTCTCGGTCATAGCCGGCCCTTGCGCCGGAGGAGCGGTCTACAGCCCCGCTCTGACAGATTTCGTCTACATGATTGACAAAGTCGGGATCATGCACATAACAGGCCCTCAGGTCATAGAGTCCGTCACGGGCGAAAAGGTGACTTCCGAGCAGATAGGCGGCGCGCGCGCGCACAACCAGACATCCGGAGTCGCGCAATTCTACGCGGCAAACGAGGACGAGTGCTACGCGCAGGTCAGAAAGACGCTCTCGTTCCTCCCGAGCAACAACCTTGAAGAGCCTCCCCGCTGGGAGACGGCGGACGATCCGTCCCGCCTGGATATGTCCCTGCGCGAGATAGTCCCGACAAATCCTAACAAAGGGTATGACGTCCGCGACGTGATCAAAAAAACAGTCGACGACGCGGATTTCTTCGAGGTGCAGCCCCTTTACGCCATGAACATCGTAACGGGTTTCGCCAGGGTCGGCGGAAGGGTCATAGGGATCATCGCCAACCAGGCTAAGGTCATGGCAGGATGCCTCGATATCGACGCGTCCTGTAAGGCAGCCCGCCATATCCGCATCTGCGACTCCTACAATATTCCAATCGTCACATTCGAGGACGTCCCCGGATACCTGCCAGGACTCAATCAGGAGATGGGCGGAATTATAAAGCACGGCGCGAAGCTCCTCTACGCTTACAGCGAGGCAACCGCGCCAAAGATAACCGTAGTCCTCCGCAAGGCGTATGGCGGCTCGTACCTCGGCATGTGCAGCAAGGATCTAGGCGCGGACGTCGTGCTGGCCTGGCCGCAGGCTGAAATCGCCGTCATGGGCGCCGAAGGGGCGGCAAACATTATTTTCCGCAAGGAAATCGAGGCCGCTGAGGACAAGGCCGCAACGCGCGCCGAAAAGATAGAGGAGTACCGCGAGGCATTCGCGAATCCTTACGCCGCCGCCGCCAGAGGGTACGTGGATAGGGTCATCCTCCCGGAGGAAACGAGATCCGCGCTTCATCAGGCACTCTTGATGACGGAGAACAAAAAAGAACTGCGCCCGAGGCGCAAGCACGGCGTGATGCCGGGCTAGGCGGTGATCAGCGATGAACAATTACGCGATGCTGTTTTTCTGGCTGCTGATGGCGATAGTCGCGGTCAGCCTCGTATTTCTCGTGATCATCGGCGTAAGCGTCACGGCGATCATGAAAAAGATGTGCGCCGTGCAGGAAAGGCCGTCCGGGCACGATGACTCGTCTGCCGCCTCCGCCCAGCCCGTTCCTGTTCCCGTTGTGCCGGCGGCGTCCGTACCGTCTGATGACGAGGACGAAATCGTAGCCGTTATCACAGCAGCCGTTGCCGCGGTATGCGGCGGGCCGGCCAGGGTAGCCTCAATAACGCCTTCCTCCGGCAGTGCTTGCGGATGCTCTTCGGGGAACATGTGGCGGATTACCGGCAGGATCCAAAACTTCGAGGGTTTCTCCAATGTTTGATTTTAATATTTCTAGGAGGTCATAGTATGGCTCGTAATTTCAGAGTTTCTGTCAATGGGAAATCATACGATGTTGTCGTTGATGAGCTAGGCACCGCGCCGTCGCCGTCATTGCCGCAGCAGGTGCCAGCGCCGATAGCCGCGCCGGCCCCGGCAGCAGCAGCTCCAGCATCTCCGGCGCCAGCCGCCGCGCCCTCAAAGGCCCCGTCATCAGGCGGGACGACTATTTCCTCCCCGATGCCAGGGAAAATATGGAAGATGCACGTCAAGGAGGGCGATACCGTCACGGAGGGGCAGCTCGTCCTGGTTCTAGAGGCGATGAAGATGGAAAACGAGATATACGCCACATCGGCAGGCACTGTCGTGCAGGTATGCCGCGGGGAAGGGGATACCGTAAACACAGGCGATACCCTCGTGGTGATCGCATAACCATAAGCTAAAACCGACCGGCAATTAACTGTCGCTCGAAAAAACGCAAAGCCGCCTTTAAAGGTGGCTTTGCGTTTTGATTGTTTACAAAAAACCGTGACAATACCGCGCATTTTATGTATCATTAGCGTACGTATTTTTGCTGGAGGCGATTTTCAATGTCCGGCCTTGCGTCGTGGGAGATTGAGGAGAATGCGCGGTGGAAATCAGGCAATGACGCGGCGACTGCCCAAGATGGCGTTCCGACAAAGCTCCTGTCCGAAACGCCGGCGCGTCAGGCGCGCCCTGAAGCCCATCAGCCTCAAAGCCCCGTGCCTTTTACGGCGCCACAGCCCCACGAACAGAATGAGAACATAGACGCCGCCCTGAACCCGCAAAACATAACGGAACTCAAGCGTATCGGCGCTTATGACAGCTACGTAAAATATCACAGGCAAGTCACAGGTGTCTGCGGTCAGATCCGGGGACAGCTAAAGAATCTAAATTCGGCTCTCTTCAAGGGCTGCGCGCTTGAATCGCTCCCTGAGCGGTACGCGGACGTCTGTTTCGAGCTTGAGGAAAATTGGAGGAAGAGGAAACAGTCTCCGGAAGCCGTTAAACGCGGAATATTTCTGGCAACGGAGCTGATAAAGGTTTTCCCCATATATAGATTCTTTACTCCCCTCGCTTCGCCGCTCCGTCTCATCGGGTGCGTGGGCGACAAGCTGGACGCCTCGCAGCTGTCGCTCGTGATAGGCGAGATCAACAGACAGCCAAGCGCGCCCTATTCGGAACCGTCATTTCTCGGCATGAGGTGCATGGCCTGCGACCGCCTCTTTAGCCTCTATCTCCGAACGAAAGAATACGAAAAAGCCCTTGACGTCTGCGACTGCGCCGTTGCCCTTGAGGGCATCGGCCCGCGCCCGAAAAACAGATTCCGCCGCAGGAAAAAAGCTCTTGCCCGCATGATTCAAAAAAGGGACGAGATGAAGAACGCGTGGAGCTTTAACTACGACGCGCAGTTCAAAAGATCCCTTGGCAAGCTTGCCAAAGGATCAGTTGCCCATCACGGTTCTTCCAACTCCGCGCTTCATTAGCCAGTCCGCGGCCCGTTCCTGTATGTCCCCCTGCAGGATCACTTTCTGCCCTTCGGCATGGGCGCCGCACCCAAGCCCCTTGCGCATGGCCTTCGCGAGCGCCTCGGCAGTACGCGCGTCCGGCTCGGGTTTTATGCTGACTGCCACGACGGTTCGCCCTCCCCTTCCAGAGGACTCCCTATGGAGCGTCGCCTGCGTGACGGACGCAAGAAACCCCTCGGGCAGCTCAATCTCGTTTTTGGGATGTTTCTCGCGCTTCGCGTCTTTTTCCGCATTTTCAACATGGGCCGCCTGCCCCGGCCTGCCGAATAATTCGCCAAGGGAGACAGAAAAATCCGCATCCGCCTCAAACGAGATCTGCCCGCTGTCCCATCTGTCGCCAGGTTTTTTCTTTTTCACTCCCCGCATTTTAAAGATCCCCCCGCGCTCTGACGCTCAGATTTTTATCCAGACCGATATTACGGCGCCTTCCCCTGGGCGGGAATTTATTTCGAGCCGCCCGCCCAGGAGCTGAACGCGCTCGTACATATTAGACAGCCCCCTGTGGCCTTCGAGCCTCAGCTGCTCATAGTCCGAAGGGAGGGCTTCAAAGCCCTTCCCGTCGTCCGCGACGCGGAAGACAAGCTCGCCTTCTTCCATCGCGAGCGAGACATCCACTGACGACGCGCCGCCGTGCCGCACGGCGTTTGACACCGCCTCCTGCAGTATCCTGATTATCGCAAGCGAGTATTCCTCAGGAAGCTTGCAATCACCCGCTGAGACGTCCACCCTTACATTATACGTCTCCGACAGGCGCTCCGCCATTTCGTCAAGCGCCGAAGAGACGCCCAGCGCGAGCCATGACGGAGACAGGTCGTCGCAGTAGTTGCGTATCTCATTCGCCGCATACTGCGAGATGCGTTCGGCCTCGTCTAACGCCTCTCCCGCCCCGCTATTTTGCGCGCTATGGGCGATCTGAGCAAGCTGCAGGCGCTTTATGGAGGCGACCACCGACTGCAGCGGGCCGTCATGCAGCTCCCGGGCCATTCGGCGCCGCGCCTCTTCCTGAGCCTGCACGATGTCGCTTATGTAGCGCAGGCGGAGCTGTTCCTTCGCCACCGCGTCAGCCGCGGATTTCTCAATCACTTCCGAAAGCGCCCCGACCTCGTACAGCAAGAACGGCTCGAATCGCGGCACATTCCTGCCCCATGCCGTCTCCCCTATCGCGTGGACGATCGCGCGCACCGGAATCACCAGGTAGCGCCATAGCGCGGCTATGCCCACTAAGACTGCCGCCGAGGATATGATGACCGATACGAGCCACGCGTTCCATACCTTCGATATGGAACTAAGCAGATTTGTTTTTGAAGCGGCGACCATAACGAAGTTGCCGCCAGCCAGCTCTTTCATTACTACAAAATAATTCGTGCCGCTTTTGTCACTGACCTGAACCGGAAGACCTGACATGAGCTCTTCTCTCCAGAGGGTGGCTAGGTTTTCCGCCCCGAACGAACCGGCTATCGGACGCCCGTCGCTGCTGAAGAAAAAAATGCCGCCGGATCTGAGCGACGGATCCCCGGAGAACATGCGGAAAAAGAACATCCGCATAATGTTCTCCCTCGGTATCATCCCCATATGCGGCAACACACCCCAGCCGCCCTTCTCCCATCGGCGGACGGTGCCTCCCCACTTCCCGCCCTGCCACATATTCGCGGCAGCCCTCGAATTTTCGGCAAAGCTCTCAGCGATGTCCGACACGTAGGCCGAAAGCATCGAGTCAGTCACGCTCTCCTGCGCCTTCAAAGCGTAGATCGAGACGGCAAGCGTCGCGGCGGTAAGGAGCGTCACGAGCAGCATGAGGAGCAGAAGGGCGTTGCGCCTCATTCGAAATACTCCTCGTCTATGTGGAGCTGATCGAGGAATATCACGCCGCGTTTAAGCGCTATGAGGATCGCCTCCGTCTTGTTTTTCGCGCCAAGCTTGTTGTAGACCGACGCGAGGTGAGCCTGAACCGTGCGCTCCGTGATGGACAGATCGGACGCCACCCTATGGCCCGTCATTCCCCTGGCCGTGCAGATCAGGACTTCCTTCTCCCTCGACGAAAGCTCCTGCGGCTCAATGAAATCGCCCGCGAAAGAGACGGACGCGTCCAGATAGAGCCTCCCGTCGCAGGCCGCGCGGATCGCCGCGCGAAGCTGCTCGAACGGTGCCGTCTTCAGCACGAAGCCGGACGCTCCCGCCCTCAGCGAGGCCATGACATACTGCTGGGCCTTGTAGGCCGTGAGCATGACGACCTTTACGGCAAGCTTAGCCTTTGTAGCCCTCTCGGCAACCTCTATGCCGGTTCCGTTGGGCATCTCGATGTCCAGAAGCGCCACGTCGGGCTTCAGCTCCGACATGGCCTTCCAGGCGGATTCACCGTCCGCCGCCTCGGCTACAAGCTCGAAATCAGGCTCGTCCTTTATCCACGCCGCCAGTCCGGCGCGGGTCAGCGGATGATCATCGGCCAGAAGAATTTTAATCATTGCGGCAGACCTCCCAGGGAGCGCTATCGATATATAATAATATTACGCTTAAACATACCAAATGACAGCCCCTTTCACAATTGTCAACTTTGCCAATTGCTCCACTGCTTCATTTAGGGTCGATTCCCAAAGTAAATGCACCCCCCGTGGTGGGCGATAGTTGCAATAAGTCTGACAAATGGGTAGGGTGCTATAAGTTTGTCTGGAAATATTTCCCATAAAAAACCGAGTGTGA
>JAIROA010000069.1 GCA_031257775.1 Synergistaceae bacterium | reverse complement strand
CAAGGCGCGGGGTCGCTATGCGCTCGATTGCGGGATCGTCCGCCAGGTTCACGAACATCACGGTGCGCTCGAGTGCGCCCGTCTTACGGAAATCCTCCATGAAGAAAGAGGCTTCCTCGAACGTTATGCCCATCGCCGCGAATACGACGGCAAAGGCCGCGTGCCCGCTTATGACCGTTGCCTGACGGGCTATCTGCGCCGCCATGCGGTTGTGCGGCATGCCGCTTCCTGAGAATATCGGCAGCTTCTGCCCCCGGACGAGCGGGTTCATGCCGTCTATCGTCGAAATGCCGGTCTGGATGAATTCGGACGGATAATCGCGGGAGAACGGGTTCATCGGGTTGCCGTTCACGTCGAGGCGCCTTTCGGGAATGATGTCCGCGCCGCCGTCCATCGGCACGCCGCGCCCGTTGAAGATGCGCCCCATCATGCTCTTTGCCACCGGCAGTGTCAGCACGTCGCCCAGAAAGCGGATTTTAGTGGTGTCGGCGTCTATGCCCGTGCTTCCCTCGTAAACCTGCACCAGCGCCCTGTCCTCCGTTATCTCGAGAACCCTCCCGCGCCGGCGCTCGCCGGACGTAAGGCGTATCTCGGCCAGCTCGTCATAGCGGACGTCCGTTATCTTATCCACAACCATCAAAGGGCCGGATAGGTTCGAGATCGTGCTGTATTCCTTAGGCAACATCTTCTTCACCTCCGGCTGCGGTCAGCCTGCCAAGTTCCTCGCCTATCCGCGTTTCAAGCGCGTCCAGCGCGGACAGGCCGGACTCCTCCACGTAACGCATGCGGGCAATTTCCTCCCTTATGGGAGCGGAAATGAGATCCCGGAGCGGCGCTCCCCTCGACAGGGCCTGCATCCCGTGCTTGTGGAACGCGAGTATGTTCCGCAGCATTTTGACCTGCTTATCCATCGACGCGTACGTGTCGATCTCGTGGAATGAGTTCTGATGCAGGAAATCCTCGCGTATGGACTTCGAGGTCTCCATCACCATGCGCTCTTCCTTTGAGAGCGCGTCTATGCCTACGAGGCGGACTATCTCCTTGAGCTGATCCTCCTCCTCGAGGAGCGACATCGCCTGGATCCTCATCCCGCTCCACTCACCGTCATACTCGTTGTCCCAGTGCTCCCCAAGCGTCTCCGCGTAGAGCGAGTAACTGGAGAGCCAGTTTATTGCCGGGAAGTGCCTCTGATAGGCAAGCTGCGCGTCCAGCCCCCAGAAGACCTTCGCGACACGCAGTGTGTTCTGCGTGACAGGCTCCGATAGGTCGCCGCCGGGAGGCGACACGGCACCTATGACGGACACCGCGCCCTCGCGCCCGTCCTTGCCAAGGCATATCGCGCGCCCCGCCCGCTCGTAGAACGATGCCATCCTCGTGCCGAGGTAGGCCGGGTAGCCTTCCTCGCCGGGCATCTCCTCGAGCCGCCCCGACATCTCGCGGAGCGCCTCGGCCCAGCGGCTGGTCGAGTCGGCCATGAGCGCGACGGAGTAGCCCATGTCGCGGAAATACTCGGCTATCGTGATCCCGGTGTATATGGATGCTTCGCGGGCGGCCACCGGCATATTCGACGTGTTCGCTATGAGGAGCGTGCGTTTCATGAGCGGCTGCCCGGAACGCGGGTCCTCCAGCTCCGGGAACTCCAGAAGGACGTCCGTCATCTCGTTCCCGCGCTCGCCGCAGCCTATGTAGACGACTATCTCCGCGTCGGCCCACTTCGCGAGCTGGTGCTGGATGACCGTCTTGCCGGATCCGAACGGGCCGGGGACGCATGCCGTTCCGCCCCGCGCTATCGGAAAGAAAAGATCGACGACCCTCTGCCCAGTCGAGAGGGGCACTTCCGGGGGAAGCCTTTTCGCCACAGGGCGCGGCTTCCGCACAGGCCAGCGCGTCATGAGGGCCACTTCACGCCTTGCGCCGTTCGTTTCCTTTATCACGGCAACGGTCTCCTCCACAGTGAAGCTGCCGCCCCGTATGGACTCTACCGTGCCGGATGTCCCTGGCGGAACCATGATCCTATGATCGACTAAGATCGTCTCCTTCACGGTTCCCAGTATGTCGCCGCCTTCGACCGAGGTGCCCGCTTCCACCGACGGGACGAAATCCCACTTCTTCGTGCGGCTGAGAGCCGGCACTGATATGCCCCTTGTGATGTACGGGCTGTCCGCGACGGACTCGATGCTCTCGAGAGGCCTCTGAATCCCGTCGTAGAATTGCTCTATCAAGCCCGGCCCAAGCTCAACGCTAAGCGCCGCGTTCGTGTCGATTACGGCCTCGCCCGGCTTAAGCCCGGAGGTCTCCTCGTACACCTGCACGGACGCCGTGTCGTCGCGAAGCTCGATGATCTCGCCGACGAGCCCCGCCGTGCCAACTCGGACGACATCAAACATCCTGGCCCCCAGCATGTCTTTTGCCACGACAAGAGGCCCCGATATCTTCGCGATGGTTCCCTGTATATTCTTTTCCACGGCCACTCACATCGCCTCCATTTTTTGACTTCCGGCTTCCCCGCATACTGCGGCCGGGCTAACTCACCCGACGTTGAATATATCCATCCCGACGGCCCGTTCCGTGCTTTTCCTGATCGAGGCCACGCCGGCGCCCAGCGAACCGCTGCCGCCCGGGATGGGGATGATGCTGAGCGCCTCGGCCTCGTTGACCCTGTCCACATCCTCCGCCAGATCGAGGAAAAGGGACTCCTCCATAAACACCACGGCATACCCTTCCCTGACCAGCCTCGCGATCTGCCAGGGCGCTGAGGCTTTATTTTCCTCGTTTATGACTATGGCCTCGACCCCTATAGCCTGAAACGGGAGAACGCTGTCGTAGCCGCCCATAGCCGCCATTGGAGCTTCCCTTCCGCTAATAGCCATTCCTCAGCATCCTCTCCGTCGCGTCCCTGCCGGCAGGCGAGCCTTTCGAGACAAGGACGGTCCTGATGTTCTTTATCTCCATCTCCTTGCCCCAGAGGTACGCAAGCACGTTCTCCGGCGCGTCCTGGCTATAGCGGGCTAAGGCAAGCACGTCCCGGCAGTAGTCATCGAGGGCTTTTTCGAGCGAGACGATGAGCGTGTCGAAATCCCCGCCGTCATGCACCCCGGAGACGGCCGCGCCTATATCCGTGTACGCGATGGCGCGCCCCCAGCCCTCAAACGGCTCCGCGATAAGCTGGGCAAGCGTCCCTGCCGAGACCGCCCCTCCCTGATGGAGGAACGATGACGCCTTCTGCGCATCCATCCCGAACCTCTTGAGCCTGAGAAGGTTCCTTATGTTCTCGGAGTCGATCCTTGCCCTGACCCATGCAAGGATGCCCGGCATCTCGAGATCCTCCGCTATTTTGAGCATGGCCGCGAAGAGCCCGCCGTCGAGGACTTTTTCGACCTCGACGATATCACGCGTCTGCTCCCATATGGCGAGCGCGGCCGGGATAAGCGCCGAAAGGCCCCAGGGCAGGAGGTTGTAGTCCTCGGACTCGATGCTTACGATAAGGCCGTCAGCCTGGATAGTCCCGAGGCCCGTCATGAGTTCCCAGCGTTTTCTGCCGCCGGATTTCGCAAGGAAGGAGCTTTTCAGCAGGACCTTCACGTTGTGGAAATCGTACTGAATCCGGAGCAGGTCGACAAGGTCTTTATCGGGAACGAAGGCCCGCAGCTCCATGAACGTCGACAGAAGCTCGGCCTCCAATGCCGCGTCGTACCGTTCCTGGGCGGCGTTGCCGCTCAGGGCCTTTCCGTAGCATGTCTCTCCTAGAACCTTGAGAGCCCCCGCCAGGCCGTCCGCCTCCAGCATGCGCTGGATGAATCCGGCATCCAGGAGCAGAGGCTCCATCGCGCGGATCCGCGCCACGGCGTATCCGTAATTCCCGCTGCGGGGCATCAGATCACCCCCGTCAGTCCTGAGCCGGGAAAAGCAGCTTCACGACCTCTGGCTCCAGCTTTTCCTGGGCCGCGCGCATCAGCATCTCCCACGAGCAGTTGACCGAAACGCGCCCGTCGTTTAAGACGAAGCCTCCCGAGAAGTCCTGCCGCTCTTCGGAAAGGGCAATGTTTTTCCCGTTGCGGGAGTTGAACGCTTCAAGCCACTCCGGCCCGATGTGCTTTTCGCCCTTGGAAATTTCCATCACCAGCCCCCCGTCCGCCGCGGCTTCCCTGAGAAGGCTCTCGCAGAACCTGACGCAGTCTTCCTTCGGAAGGTTTTGAAGGCGCCTGAGCCCTTCGTCGAAAACGTCCTGAATCAGCTTCCTCTTTGCCCCGAGATGCAGCTTTTCCACGTCAAGCCTGGCCACTATCCCGCGCCTTCTGAATATCTCCGGGCGTTCCTTCTCAAAACGGGCGCTGGCGGCATCCTCGATATTCTTTATCTCTTTTTCGGCACCGCGCCTGATCGCCGTTTCCTGTTCCCTGGCGGCCGCCTGGATCTTTTCCGCCTCATCCCGCGCGTCCTGCTCTATTTTCTGAGTTATCTGAGCCAGCGACATGGTATCCCCCCTTGTCCGGGCATTTCACTAATCAGCCTACTTTTATGCCGTTCAGCAGGAAAATGCTCATCAGAAGCCCCAGGACGGCGTACGTTTCGCACATGGCCGGGAGTATGACGGCTTTGCCCATCTGATCGGGGCGTTTCGAGATCAAAAGGATGCTGGCCGCTGAAGATTTGCCCTGCCAGATGGCCGAGTAGAAGCCCACTATAGCGATCGGCATGCAGGCACCGAAAATGCCCAGGCCCTGCCAGATCGTAATGGGCACTGCCGTGGACAGAAGACCGATCTTATTGATGGCAAGAAGAGCCGTCAGAAAACCGTAGATGCCCTGAGTGCCAGGCAGCGCGAGCAAGATGAGCGCGTAAATGAATTTTTTGGGATCCTCGGTCAGGATTCCCGCCGCCGCCTCGTTCGCTATGCCTATGCCCCAGGCGGAGCCGGAACCGGCGAACCCAACGGACAGGGCCGCGCCAAGCACGACCAGGGCAGGCCCTAACTGTCCGGCCATTGTTACGATTACGTCTTCCATGTCAAATCATGCCTCCTAAGCGGTGTTTTAATTTTTCGTCAGGCAGCCATGCGCCGGACGCTTAAAACCTTGTGCGGGCAAGCCCCTATTTAATCCTCACATATTGAGTCGTGATCCCCAGCGGGGAAAACTCCTCGCCGGCAGGCTCGTAGAACTTGCCGAAAAACTCAACGTACTGAAGCCTGAGCGAGTGGATGAAAGCGCCCAGGATGTTGATGGCCATGCCGAAGACATGCCCGATGACGAATATCAGAAGGCCGAAGACGAAGCCAATGACCGGCACCGCGTCAGTGACCATGTGCGTCAGCAGATTGACCACCATGGCGATGGCGGCCGATCCAAGCCCAAGGGCCAGCAGCCTGCTGTAGCTCAGGACGTCTCCCAGATATCCCGTCACGTTGTAGAGGCTCATCACGCCCGAGAAAATCTTGCCGAACAGGCTTGGCTTCTCCCTGCCCTGAGTCGCCACAAGCACGGCGGCGCCGGCTGCGGCCATGACCCAGCCCATATTGGCGGGAATGCCGATGGCCCCCCCGGAGGCAAGACCGCCCAAGACCAGGCCGCAGAGGAAAATTATCCAGGCCCCCTGATCGGCAAAGGCCGCGAACGTGTCGCCCTTGCGCACGTTCTCCGCGAACGCCAGGCAAAGGCCCAGCATTATCTGCAGGAAACCGAGAGCCATTGCGAAGGCAAGCATGGTCATCGGGTCATTCATGGGATCCAGGATCTTCAGCTTCTCAAGCGGCGCGAGCCAGCGCAGGAAAGAGAAACTGGAAATGCTGTCGCCGAACCACGAGAAAGTGACCGCGCCGAATATCACGGCCCCAATATTGCCTATTATCAGGATCTTGATGAATTTTTCCAGCACCCCGGTGACGTTCTTCCGCATAAGAAGGAATATGAGCCCGGCGGCTATCAGCATCCCGTAGCCGGCGTCACCGTAACAGATCCCGAAGAACATGTAGAAGAACGGCGCGGTCAAGGCTGTCGGGTCAATTTTCCCATAAGTCGGGACGCCGTACATGGTAATGAGCGGCTCCATCGGGCCTGCCAGGCCAGTGTTCCGCAGGAACGTCGGCGGGGATTCCCCCTCTTCGGGGTCGACATAGACGACCTCGATAAGATTCTCGTATGCGGACGCGGCTTCTTTGAAGGCAGCAAGCGCCCGTTTGGGGATCCAGAACGACAAAAGTGAGATCTGCTCCGTCTGTTCGCCGGTTAAGAGCGGCGCCAGCTTTGCCCTGCTGATATTCCAGTAATCCGTGAGGCACTGGCATAGCTTGCAGGACGCGTTCGCCGACGCGGCTATTTCCTTCAGCGCCTCCGATTCTTCAGCCCTGAAGGCGGCCAGATCATGTTCCAGTGCCGCGATCTCCTCCCCGGCGGAGCGCGCAAGGCCAGGCGGCACGTCGGCTCTCATCGCTTGATGGCCTGTGGCCGCCATGCTTGCCAGAATTTCCTGAAATGCCTCCGCCAGTTCCCTGGGATAGAGGATGGAAACAATGCGCGTCTCGCTCTTCGGCGCGGCGGGCAAGGCAAAAAACTCGAACTGATCGCCAAGTTTTTCCCCGCAGGAGATCTCAAGCTGACGGACGTCCGGGCTATGAACGGACAGAAGGGCGCCCGTTATCCTTTCGGTGCCCTTGTTATAGAAGTCGAGGGAATAAGGAAGGCCAGACATGGGGGCAAGCTGCGCTATGAGCCCACAGGCCCTTGACACCCCTGCACGGGCATCCGAAAGTTTTTTTTCAAGCGAGCGAGCTTCCCTGACGGCGTCCACGAACATGCGGCCGGAAGCCATGCCGGCGAGCTGATCCATGGAGTATTCCGGCGCGTCACCGAGCGCGACGGCCATACCTCCCCCTTTTTCCGTGGCGAAGGGTTCAAGGAACCTCGTCACGAAGCGGGCTTCAGCCAGCAAATCGTCAATCTCTCGCAGGCGTGCCCTCAAGGGGACAAGCGCGGCTTCGTCCGCGCCGTCGGGAGCGCCGGGAATAAACTGGCAGCAGCCAAGTTTCTGGATCCTGTCGATTAAATCGTCAGATACCGATTTGTGGATAGCAATGCGCGCTTTCTGCATCGGCTCAATCGCCATAAGCCGACATCACCTCTTTTACGAGCCAGTCAGCTGCTCTGGCAACTTTATTTTTACTGTTGTCATAAAACTCATCCGCGGCCTTCCTGCCCTCCGCGACCGTTTCGGCGGCTTTGGCCTCGGCTTCGGCTTCGGCCTGCCTGGCCTGATCGCGGAAATGCCTGTGCGACTTCTGGCGCGCCTCCTTTATGGAGAGTTCCGCTGCGGTCCGGGCGGAAGAGAGCATTCTCGCGGCTTCGCGCTTTGCGGACGCTATGTACTCCTTAGCTTCCGCCTCCTTCGCCCTGATTTCGTCAGCCATACTTTCAGCCAACCGTTCCACCTCCCTTCATGGATTGCCCTTAAAATGCCGAAATTAAAAACGCACCGCTATAATTAGGACAGTTTGCTATGCCTCATGCATACGGCGAATAACGCAGGCTTTAAATAAGCAAATATCGCTTTTGCGTGTACCCCATTCACATCCTGCCAGAGGAGTTTTTTTAGGCCTCCCACACGATGCCATCTGCTGGCATTCAGCTCTCTATGCCCCTCCGGGCCAGGATGCCTTTTTGGTAGTAATGCTTGACCTCCCTCATCTCCGTAACGAGGTCAGCCAGCTCTATCAGCGAGGCAGGCGCCCCCCTGCCGGTTATGACGAGCTCCGTATCCCGCGGGCGTTCCTTCGCGAATGCAATAAGCGCTTCCTCGCTCAGAAGGCCAAGCTTAACGGCGACATTTGCCTCGTCAAGGATGACAAGCCTGTAGCGGCCTCTTTTCATCTCGCGGAGGGCGTCGTCCAGGCCATCTCTGGCCGCCGCGATGTCTTCCGCCTCAGGGGATCTCATGATAAAGCATCCGAGCCCGTACTGTCTGCACAGAAGCTCGCCAAGCCCGTCGCGGGAGGCGGAAAGGCTCTCCAGCGCCTCTATCTCGCTGTACTTCCCGCCCTTGATGAACTGAGCGAAAAAAACGTTTATGCCAGCCCCAAGAGCCCTCACCGCAAGGCCCACGGCAGCGGTCGTCTTGCCCTTGCCGTCCCCCGTGTAGACCTGGAGATAGCCGCTCACGAACTCGTCCCTCATGTTATCGTAAACGGAAGCGCCGGACATAACGCGGCCTCCCTTAGCCCGGAAGGGCTCTCAGGCGATCGGCTCTCGACGGGCTGTATCCATTTTCATCGGGAAGCGTGAAGAACGACAGCTCGTCCTGCAATTCCCTGGAGAGGGTCGTAAGTCCTTCCGCGCCTGTCGCCACCCGTTCCGCCGCGCTCGCCACTTCCGCGACACTCGTGCGGATGTTGTCGCCCGCTTTAGCTGTTTCGCCTATCTTTACAGACATGGCCTGAATCGTCTCGGCTATCTCCTCGCTCGAAGCGGCCTGCTCCTGAGCGACCGCCGCCAGATCCTGCGTAGAGCCGGCTATGGCCCTCAGATAATCTATCATCTTGTTTATGGTGGATTCGGTGTCCGCCGATAGATCCTTTGCCTTCGCCGATTTTTCGGCGTTAGTTTGCGAGAAGTTGACTATGGAGTCGAGGTCGCCCGTAATCTTGGACGCAAGATCGGCAATGTTCTTAGCCGCCACGTTGCTGTCCTCCGCGAGCTTCCGAACCTCTTCCGCGACGACCGCGAAACCGCGTCCGGCATCTCCCGCGCGAGCCGCCTCTATCGCGGCGTTTAGGGCAAGGAGGTTCGTCTGGTCGGCTATGCCGCCTATCTGAGAAACGAAGCCCTGTATCTGGCGGGCCCTGGAGCCTAGCTCCAATACCGCCGCGGTCGTTTCCGTCGACGACTTCGCGACCTCGCTTATGCCCTCGACAACGCGTTTTACCGCAACGACTCCCGAGTCCCCAGCCGCTATGGCCTCATCGACCTTGCGCGCGATGTCCGTGCCCTTTTCAGCGGTCGCCTGAGCACCGGCCGCAACCTCCTCGACGGAGGCGTTCACTTCCTCGCCGGATGACGCGAGTTTGTCCAGATTCATCCCCATCTCATCGACATTTGCCCTGAACTCCTCCACCGCCGCGTTCGTCTCCTGGGCCATCGCGGAGAACTCATGCGCAGTCTCTGAGATATTGCGGCTGCCGTCGTTCACCGAGCCGATGACGCGGCTGATCGTCCCGCACATGCTCTGCAGCGCTTCGCCAACCTTCGCGACCTCATCCCTGCCCTCGCTTTTAAGAGTCACGGTAAGATCGCCGGACGAGAACTTCCCGACGCCATCATAAAGCTGGCGCAGCGGGTTGACTATCAATCTCGCTGTCAGGAAGCCCGAGCCCGCGCCGACGATGATGGCTATGACGGATATGATAAGGGAGATGTTGCGCGAGGAGTCAGCATCGGCTATCGACGATTCTTTCGTTTTATCCGCCAGGCCCATAAGAAGATCCGAAAGATCATCATAAGCCTTGAAGTAAGAGTCCTCCAGGGATCTCATCTCGCTAGACGATATAAGCGCATAGCCTTCGGCCTTCCTGCCCTCCATGCCCATTTTGAGAACCTGATCCTGAACGGGGCCTATCTTTGCCCTCAGCGATTCAAGCTGCGCTAAGATAGTCTTCTCGGCATCTGACATGTTCGTCGTTTTGTAGCGGGCTATATATTCTGAGACTGTCGTCCTATTGTCAGCTATCTGGGACGAGTAAGAGTTCATCTCGCTGGAGTCGGTCTCCAAAAGAGACGCCACGACGATATACATGGCCTGGGTGGCCAATGTCTCCGCCTTCCCCATGTAAATCGCCGGCGAAGCGAAATCATCATAAAGAAGCGCCATGCCCGCCTTCATGTTCCCACTCGACCGATAGCCTATAAATGATACCAGCGCAAGGAGGATTAGCATTAAAACCACCAGAGACATAATTTTGCCAATCGTCTTCATGTTTCTAAACCATGACATGGATAGCCCCCCCAGTATAAACAGCTTTGTAATGAAGATATTACCACAAAATAATGAACGGGAAAAATTAGCGCAGGAAAATCCGGAATGCCTCTATGTCTATAAGGGTGTTCTCAGTCAGGCCGGAGACAAGCGGCAACTCACCCCACTTCCCCGCTATCCTGCACTCGACGTTCGCGCCCGGGCGTATAAAGCCCCAGAAGAATGGAGCGTGTCCGGTCAGAACCTCAAAATCCACGCCGCGCATCACTATGTACTGGCTCATCCGGCGCGTTTTCTGCATCTCCTTGGAATAAGTGTGAGTGAGAGGGATTATCTGAAATCCGCCGATATCGTATTTGTCGGTCGTGGAGACGCAAATGACGCCGGGGTGATTCGCGCGCACCTTGCCAAGGCTCTGATAAAGGCTTCCCTCGAAGCGCCCTGTCCCCGTAACGCCGCTCTCGACGACAGCGAACTGGTGATCGCCCTTCCCGTCGTGATACCACGCCCAGCCGCCGTCTTTATTCTCTATCTCGATGTAATCTATTTCCTCATCTGGCCTGTAGACCCTTATCTCAAGCGCCGTCGCGTATTTAAGCAGATCCACGTTGTTGAACAGGGTCGGCATGCCTGCCTGATTTATTATGTAAACGGGGCTTCCGACAAACGGGGCGTACTCCCCCCACAGTCCCGCGCCGCCCACGCCCTCGACAATAAAAGACGTTCCCATGCCCGAAGCGGCAACGAATGTCTCGGACGGAATCAGGCTGAGGGTCCGCCCCTCCCCGCTTTCCACCGATACCTGAATATGATGCGCGTTCGCGGCAGTCGCGATCACCTGGCCGCCTATCCCGTACTTGCTCGCCGTGAATCCGGGATACCTGGTCTTGGCGGGGACGGCCCGCACCTTTCCGACCTCGATCGCGGATCCGTCCGGCATAATCACCTGAGCCTGCTCTCCCGTAACCGTGGGAACGCGAATCGTGAACATGAGCAGCTCAGGATCCTCCTTGAGATAAATGGACGCGCCCGCGGCTGGCGCAAAAGGCAAAATGCCGCACATGACAGCTAAAATAATGCCGAAAAGGACGTATAATGCGTTTATCGGTTTTGACTTTGGGATTGAATGAAAAAGCATAACGCGAAACCGCCACCTTTTGTCGTAATCATAAAATAAAAATGAGAACAGACTAAAAGATACCAGCTCGCGGTTTTTAGTCAAGTAAGCATCCGGTATTTTTACTCAATTTTCGAGATTGTGCAATTTCACCGCAAACCCTACAATATGCGTGGAGGCGTGTAAAAATGGCTGAAAAAAACAGGATTTACCTTTCGCCGCCGCACATGGGCGGCAAGGAGATCGAATATATAAAGGACGCTTTCGGCACAAACTGGATAGCGCCCCTCGGGCCGCACGTCGAGGCCTTTGAGCTAGAATGCGCGCAAGCCGCCGGAGTAAAAGCCGCGCTTGCCCTCACGTCAGGCACCGCCGCGGCGCACTTGTCGGCACGGCTGACCGGCATAGGCCCCGGCGACTTATTTTTCTGCTCCTCGCTGACGTTCGTCGCGTCCGTGGCGCCCATCGTGCAGATTGGCGGCATCCCGGCTTTCATAGACTCGGCCCCCGACACATGGAACATGTCTCCGTCCGCGCTCGAACGGGCTTTCCGTGACGCGGAGGCTTCCGGCAGGATGCCAAAAGCCGTTGTCATCGTCAACCTTTACGGAGAGCCTTGCGATATGGACGCCATACTGCCGCTGTGCGGAAAACGCGGCGTTCCGGTCATAGAGGACGCGGCGGAATCTGTCGGTTCGCTGTACAGGGGACGCCCGACCGGGGCGTTTGGAAAATTCGGATTCTATTCCTTCAACGGAAACAAGATCATAACGACGTCCGGCGGCGGGATGCTTCTCTCGGACGACGAGGAAGCCATAGCAAAGGCCCGCTTCTGGTCAACGCAGGCGCGGGACAAAGCGCCCTGGTACCAGCACTCCGAGCTGGGCTACAACTTCCGCATGAGCAACCTCCTTGCCGGAGTCGGAAGGGCGCAGCTCAAGCTCCTGGAAGACAGGGTCGCGCGCCGCAGGGCGATATTCGAGCGTTACCGCCAGGAGCTTGGCGGACTCTCTGGCGTTTCGTTCATGCCGGAGTCTCATCTCGCGAGATCAAACCGCTGGCTCACGGCTCTTGTGGTAGACCCGGCAATTGCCGGCACGACCAATTTAAAGATAATGGAAGCGCTTGCCGCGGAAAACATCGAGTCCAGGCCCGTCTGGAAACCAATGCACCTGCAGCCTGTCTTTAGCGGCGCCAGGTACTACGGGCATGACGGGGATAAGAGCGGCGCTCTCTTCGATAACGGCCTCTGCCTGCCATCCGGCTCGAGCCTGTCGGAAGAGGATCAGGCGCTCGTCATAAGGACGGTCCTGAGCGTTTTCCCTGCCGGCCTGTAAAACGGGATGTACAGGACCGCCAAGAGGCTATTCGACATCTCATGCTCCATTCTGGGCCTCATAGCGCTGTCGCCGCTTTTTATATGGGCCTACATTATGATTAGACGGCATATGGGTCCTGGGGCGATCTTCACACAGGTGAGGGCCGGGCAGGGCGGCAAGGGTTTTTTACTGTACAAGTTCAGGACGATGACGGATGCCCGCGAAGCGTCGGGCGAGCTGCTGCCGGATGCGTCGCGCCTCACGGATTTCGGCCGTTGGCTTCGCTCAACGAGCATGGACGAGCTTCCCCAGCTCTGGAACGTCATCAAAGGGGATATGAGCATCGTGGGGCCCCGCCCCCTCTTGCCGGAATACGTGCCCCTTTACAACGAGACGGAACGCAGGAGGCTCGAAGTGCCGCCAGGGATAACGGGGTGGGCCCAGATCAACGGCCGCAACGCGATATCCTGGCATGAGAAGTTCGCCCTTGACGTATGGTACGTTGAAAACAAGAGCTTCGCGCTTGACGTTAAAATCATCTTGCTTACAATAAAAAAAATCCTTGCCAGGGAGGGCGTGTCCGCGCAGGGAGAGGCCACGATGCCACGATTTTTGGGAACCGGCACTGACAGGAGAGATGAAGAGTGAAAGAAACAGAAGACGCAAACGGCATAAAAGATAAAATAATAGAGACGATACGCACGATTCTGCCCGAGGCGACAGCAGAGACGTCAATGCGGAACACCCCTTCCTGGGATTCGCTGAAGACGCTGCAGATCGTGATGGCCCTGGATGAAGATGACATAGCCATTCCGTTCGAGAGGATCGCCGACATACGCTCCGTCGCTGATATACTGGCTATCGCGGCGTCATGACCATCGCGCTTCTCTCTAACGTAACCGTCACTTCATTGGCTATGAGGCTTAACAGGGCCTCTCGCGAGGAGGTATACAGTCCCTCGGGATACAACACCTGGCTGCAGGAACTCTCGGATCCCGCGTCGGCGCTTTACGCGAACGGCCCCGAAATCATCTTCATAATCCTCCACGGCGCGTCGCTCTTCGGGGACTCAGGCCCAAAGTCGGGCGAGGAAGCCACGTCATCCCTCGCCCAAATGGCGGACGCGATAGGGCAGGCCGCCGCAAGCCATGAAAATACCGTCTTCGCGGTGTCATCGCTTGACATCCCCATAAAAAAAATCCGCCCGCTCGTATCCCGCTCCTTCGAGGCTTACGCCAGCGCTTTCTGGCGCGACGAGATGGAAAAACGCGGAATACCGGTCGTAGAGCTTGCGGAACTGGCGTCTGCCATCGGCAGGGAGCATTTTTACAATAACCGCGTCTGGTACATGGGCTCGCTCCCATTCTCCCAAAACGGCGAGGAGACAATAGCGGAGGAGATGCGCAGAATATGCAGGGCCATCCGCAGCGCGAGAAAAAAATGCCTCGCCCTTGACCTCGACGGGACGCTCTGGGGCGGCGCCATAGGAGAATTAGGCGTGGAGGGGGTTCATCTGGATCTTACCGGATCAGGGTCGAGATTCCGCGACTTTCAGCGCCGCATGCTGGATCTGAAGGAGAGCGGCGTGCTGCTGGCCGTCATCTCGAAAAACAACATGGAGGACGCGATGGCCGGAATAAGGGAACACCCGGCAATGCTTCTCAGGGAGTGCGATTTCGCCGCCATCAGGGCCAATTGGGCCTCAAAACCGGAGAACCTTCTTTCAATAGCCAAGGAGCTTAACATCGGCACGGATTCGTTCGTATTCATAGACGACAACCCGGTAGAGCGGGAGGCAATGCAGATAGCCCTGCCGGAGGTGGCAGTTCCGAGCTTCCCCGCTGATTCCGCGCAGCTCGAGGATTTCATGATCCGTGTGGCGCGGGAGTATTTCCTGCAGTTCAGGTCAACGGATGAGGACAGGGCAAAGACGGAACAGTATAAGGCGGAGGCTGACAGACGGGAATCCATGAGCGCCTTCCCGAACATGGACGAATACCTAGCGTCCCTTAATATGACACTCTCTCTTGAAGGGCTCTCAAAGCGCAACATCCCGCGCGCGTCCCAGCTCACGCAGAAGACGAACCAGTTCAACCTGACCACGCGCAGATATTCCGAGGCCGAGCTGATGGACTTAGCGGCGGATCCTTCGGTAAAAGGCTACATCGGCGGGCTTCGCGACCGTTTCGGGGAGTACGGGAACATCGCGCTTTGCGTCGCTAAAATTTTTGATAAAGCTGATAAAGAGGGCAAAGATGGATCCGGAAATCCTATAAAAAAAGCCTCGATTGACGTGTTCCTCATGAGCTGCAGGGTCATGGGAAGGGGCGTCGAGAGCGCCTTTCTCAGTGCCGTTGAGCAGGATCTGCGAGAGGCCGGCGTTTCCGAAATAGAGGCGTTTTACGGGCAAACCTCCAAAAACGAAGCGGTCCGCGGTTTTTGGGAAAAAATGGGATACGAAAAGACAAGCAGCATGGAAGACGGAATAGAGACGTACATGTTTTCGCTCGGCCCGAAACTCCGCGATACCGCCGCCGTCAATGTTTTGAAAGTCCCAAAAGAGGGTTAGCGCCCATGCCAGGGCTTTTGATCGTGACTACCGTGCCGGCAACGATTCGGGCTTTTTTACTGCCCTACGCGGACTTTTTCAGGCAAAAAGGCTGGACGGTAGGCGCGATGGCAAGCGGCGCGGCGTCATTCCGCGAGCTTGCCGTGCACTTCGATGAAGTCTTTGACGCTAATTGGAGCAGAAACCCGCTTGACCCGGCAAACCTCCGCGAATGCGCCAGCGTCAGAGAGGCAGTACGGCGCGGCGCCTACGACATCGTTCATGTGCATACCCCGGTTGCCGCGTTCGTGACGCGCATGGCCCTCCGGAAGCTGCGCGGGCCATGCGGCGTCAAGGTAGTATACACCGCGCACGGATTTCACTTCTACAACGGGGGCCCGGCATTGCGGAACATCGCCTTCAGAACGCTCGAACGCCTGGCGGGGCGCTGGACGGACAGGCTTGTCGTCATAAACCGGGAAGACTTCGAGGCGGCCGGAAAGTATCGCATAGCGACCGACTCGGCCCTCACATACATGCCCGGCATAGGACTCGACTTTTCCATGTACAGCGATGCCACTGGCCGGCAGGATGAAACGGACACGATACGCGGAGAGCTGGGGCTCTCATGCAACGATGTGCTTTTCACCATGATAGCGGAGTTTATACCCCGCAAGAGGCACAGGGACGCGATAGAGGCATTGTCGCTCACAAAAAGGAAAGGCATTCATATAGCGTTTGCCGGCTCAGGGCCGCTTTTGGAAAAGATGAAGGATATGGCTAATAACCTGGGATTGGGACATCGCGCACGCTTCCTCGGCTTCCGGAATGACATACCGGCGCTCCTGCGGGCCTCCCGCGCTACGATCCTTACGTCAGCGCATGAGGGGCTTGCCCGTTCGTTAATGGAGTCCGCCTGTCTCGGGACGCCGATAATAGGTGCCGACGCAAGAGGCATACGCGACGTTGTATTGCCTGACAGAGGCCTGCTTTACCCGACAGGCGACGCATTCGCGCTGCGGGACGCGTTAATCCGAGTGGCCGAAGACCCTCTTCCTCCGGCAAAACCGGACCCGGAATGGCGCATAGAGAACCTTCTGGCCAAACATGAGGCGATGTACGAGGAGCTTCTTGAGGAAAGCCGGAGCGACATCAGCGGGAAGAAAAACGAGGCAAATTCATGCTTGTCCTCGTGACCGGCGGCGCGGGATATATCGGCAGCCATACGTGCGTGGAGCTGATCGAGGCTGGGTTTGACGTCGTCGTAGCGGACAATCTCGTCAACTCAAAGGAGGAAACAATGCGCCGGGTGGAGAAAATCACCGGCAAATCGGTGAAATTCCACAGGATGGATATCTGCGACGAGGCGGAATGCGAGCGGCTTTTTTCGGGCAATCCCGCCATAGGCGCGGTGATCCATTTCGCGGCGCTCAAGGCTGTCGGGGAGAGCGTCCTAAAACCGCTCGAATACTACGGAAACAACCTGACAGGCACGCTATGCGTCTTAAAAGCCATGAAACGGCACAGCATAAGCCGCTTCGTATTCTCCTCTTCAGCTACGGTTTACGGAAACCCCGAAACCGTGCCCGTGAGGGAGGATTTCCCGACATCAGCCACAAACCCATACGGCATGACAAAGCTCTTCATCGAGAAAATCCTGCGCGACATCGCGTCAGCGGACAAGAGCTTCAATGCGGCCATCCTGCGATACTTCAACCCCATCGGGGCGCACAAAAGCGGGCTGATAGGTGAGGATCCGAACGGCATCCCAAATAACCTCGTCCCGTATATCGCGCGCGTCGCGGCAGGAAAGCTCGAACGCGTCAGCGTCTTCGGCGACGACTACCCCACGCCGGACGGAACTGGAGTGAGGGACTACATACACGTTGCCGATCTTGCCAGAGGGCACGTCCTGGCGCTCCGGAAACTCGACGCGGAAAGCGGGGAATTTATCTGCAATCTCGGCACGGGACGCGGCTACAGCGTCCTCGACGTAATAAAATCATACGAGAGAGCCTGCGGAAGGCATATCCCATACCGGTTCGCTCCGCGCCGCGCGGGAGACATAGCTGCGGTATACGCCGACCCGTCCAAAGCAAAAAAAGAACTGGGCTGGACGGCAAAATACGGCTTGGACTACATGTGCGCCGACTCGTGGCGATGGCAGACGATGAACCCTGATGGTTACGGTTTCTAGCGTGCCAGTGCCAAGCTCACATAGCCGCTTCTTATGCGGGCCCATCATGGCGCGGCTCTTTTTCTAAATTTATCCCTCCGGACAGCTAGGCATTAGCGGCAAGCGAGGCGAGATAGCGCGCGTAGTCAGATCCCGAGAGGGATTTAGCGAGCCCGGCCAGATCGCTTCGGCTAATCCAGCCGTTGCGGAAGGCTATCTCCTCCACGCAAGCCACCATAAGGCCCTGACGCTTCTGTATCGCCCCTATGAACGACGACGCGTCCGACAGGCTTTCGCACGTCCCGGTGTCCAGCCATGCATAGCCGCGCCGCATCACGCGGACTCCCAGCTTGCCGTCCCTCAGGTAAAGTTTGTTCAAGTCTGTGATCTCGAGCTCTCCTCTCGCCGAAGGGACGAGCGTTTTCGCCCGGGAGGTCACCGTCCTGTCGTAAAAATAAAGCCCGACCACGGCAAAATTCGACTTCGGATCAGCGGGCTTTTCCTCCAGATCCAGCACTTTGCCCTTCTCATCGAACGTGGCTATGCCGTATCGCGACGGATCGCTCACCTGATAGGCGAAGATGGACGCGCCGTCGTCGAGCGAGGAAGCGTCGGCAAGCAGTTTCTGAAACTCCGCCCCGTAAAAAATATTATCGCCAAGAATGAGGGCGCACGCCTGCGACTTGAGAAATTCCTCCCCTATCAAAAACGCCTGAGCCAGCCCGCCGGGATTGGGCTGCGCCGCGTAGCTTATGGATATCCCCCACATCGCCCCGTCGCCTAAGAGGCGTTCATAGAGGGGGATGTCTGAGGGCGTGGATATCAGCAGGATATCCCTTATCCCGGCAAGCATGAGCGTGGAAAGCGGATAATAGACCATCGGCTTGTCGTACACTGGCAGGAGCTGCTTGCTCACCGCGAGCGTCATGGGATACAGCCTCGTGCCTAGGCCTCCGGCAAGCAGTATGCCTTTTTTTATCAAGCCAAAACACCTCCTACGGATAAAAGAAGCAGCGATCCAGGCCAGGATAGTTCCTGTCCCTCTCAGCGATGACGGGATCGCCGGACAGGGGCCAGTCGATTCCGACCAACGGGTCATTCCACAAGAGCCCGCCCTCGTCATCCGGGCGGTAAAAATCCGTGCATTTATACATAAAATCGGCAGTCTCTGAGAGGACGCAAAAACCGTGCGCGAAACCTGGCGGGATATAAAACAGCGTCCCCTCGTCCCCGGAAAGCCTGATCCCGAACCACTTCCCAAATGTGCGGGAACTCTTTCTGAGGTCGACGGCCACGTCGAATACCTCGCCGCGCGTCACGAACACGAGCTTGCCCTGCGGGCGCGTTTTCTGAAAATGGATCCCTCTCAGCGTCATACGCCCCGAACGTGACCTGTTGTCCTGAACGAAGCGAAGATCCAGGCCAAGCTCACGGAAGCTCTCATCGCTGTGCATCTCCATAAAAAACCCTCGGCCGTCCCCGTATTTTTTCGTTTCAAATATGAGCAGGCCATCCATAGGCGCATGGCGCACCGTGAAATTATTCATTTTTTTTGCCTTTTTTACCCATCTCCCGCACCTCTTCCAGACATAGCCTGACGGCATCCTGCCACCGCGTCGCGTAGATCCCGAAGGCATTGCGAGCCTTCTCGGTCGATAGAACCGACCACGCAGGCCTCATGGCGGCGGCCGGGTAGTCTTCCGTGCGGATCGCGGTAAGCTCGATCCCGCCGGCATCAAGATATTTCGTGGCATAATCCAGAATTTCACTGGCGAAGCCGTGCCACGTCGTGCTGCCTCCGCAAGCGATGTTGTATATGCCGGACAAGCATGTTCCGCCTGAACCCAAAACCTGTCTTAACGCCTGAATAGTGGCCCCTGCCAGAAAGCGGGCCCAGGTCGGCGCGCCGGTCTGGTCGCCGACGACGCGTATTGTTTTATTTCCCGGCTCATGCCTAAAAAGGCGCAGCATCGTTAGGAGAAAGTTCGATCCTCGCGACGCGTAAACCCAGCTTGTCCTGAAAATAATATGCCTGGAAGCCCTATCGGACACGGCGGCATCCCCGGCGAGCTTTGACTCGCCGTAATAGTTCACAGGGCCGGGCTCGTCATCCTCCAGCCAGGGGCGGTCATTCTTGCCGCTGTAAACGTAATCCGTCGAGTAGTGGATGATCCATGCCCCGAGCTTTTCCGCCTCCTCCGCTAAGATGCCGGGTGCTTCCGCGTTCAGCCTGTAGCAGAGATCCCTCTCGCTCTGGGCCTTGTCGACCGCGGTGTAGGCGGCCGCGTTTATGATGACATCCGGCCTGAAATCGCGCACGGCCCTGCGTACACCCTGCCCGTCAAGCAGATTGAGCGTAGCGGTACGGCGGGCGTCGACGATGCCGAACGGCAGGAGCGAGCGCTCCAGCTCCCATCCAAGCTGCCCGCCCGCGCCTGTCAGCATGATCCTCATAGGCCTATCGCTCATCGGCGTTTCCCGTGCCTATGCGCGCAAGCCTGTACTCGCCGCTTAAAATCCGCCCTGTCCATTCCTCGTTATCGAGATACCAGCAAACCGTCTCCCTTATGCCTCCGTCAAACGCCCGCGACGGCTTCCATCCAAGCTCGGAACGAATCTTGCCAGAGTCTATGGCGTAACGGAAATCATGCCCCGGCCTGTCTTTCACGAACGTGATGAGATCGCGGTAACTGCCGGAGGCCCTCGGGCGCGCCTCGTCCAATATATCGCATATCGTTTGGACTATCTGGATGTTCGTCAGTTCAGCGCCTCCGCCGATAGCGTATGTCTCCCCGGGCCCGCCTCTTTCCAGAACCGCCAAAAGCGCCTCGCAGTGATCCCCCGCATAGAGCCAGTCTCTGACGTTGCTCCCGTCGCCGTACACAGGCAGAGGCTTTTCGTTCAATGCGGAGATTATCATGTGGGGAATCAGTTTTTCCGGGAATTGGTAAGGCCCATAGTTATTGGAGCAATTTGTCACCAAGACGGGCAATCCATACGTGTGATACCAGGCGCGCGCCAGGTGATCCGACCCGGCCTTTGAGGCCGAATAGGGCGAGTGGGGGCTGTACGGCGTATTCTCATTGAAACGGCCCTCCGCCCCAAGCGAACCGAATACCTCGTCCGTCGACACGTGCAGAAACCGGAAGGAGGAACGCTCGCCGCCGGAAAGGCTCTCATAGTAGCTCCGCGCAGCTTCCAATAGCGTGAACGTGCCGACTAAATTCGTCTTTATGAATTCGCCGGGCCCGTCTATGGAGCGGTCGACGTGAGACTCCGCG
>JAIROA010000085.1 GCA_031257775.1 Synergistaceae bacterium | reverse complement strand
GATCCCCACGATGATAGCGAGCTTCTTCGGAATGAACGTGCCAGTGCCATGGCAGGATAACTACTACGGATTTACCCTCGCGCTGTCCGCGGCGGCTGCCCTCACCGCGGCCGTGACGTATCTTTTGTGGAAGAAAAAGATGTTCTAGCCGCCGGGGCGTTTAGACTGCCTTTTAGGTTTTGTCAGCGAAGAGCAGCCGGGCGTCCGGCTGCTCTTCGCGTTCATTGCTTATCCGATCAAAAAAAAGAGGCCGCGTTGCTACGCGGCCCTCTTGACTTTGCCCGAACGGAGGCACTTCGTGCAGATTTTCATCCTTTTTGCCTCTCCGCCCCCGACATCGACCTTGACGCTCCGAAGGTTAATGAGCCAGCGCCGCCTCGTATGACGGTTCGAGTGGCTTACAGCGTTTCCCGTGCTGGGGCCTCTTCCGCAGCAGTCGCAAAACTTTGACATTCCCGTTCCCCCTTAAAAAGACAATCCTCTCGTGCAGCATAACGACTGAGAGTATATCACAGAAATTTTTATTGGGGAATACGTAAACGTTTCCCTCGCAGGGCAACAGCATTTAGGCCTTGGAACCTTCAGGCCTTGGGGATTCGGAATCGTTCAGGATGAGGCCCGACGATCACCTGAATTGCGTCGCCGCGGCTTGGGGTCAGGATGCCAAAGCCGGATTTTTCCGCCTCTTTGCGATCCAGGAGATTTTTGTCCCTCAGTAAGACAATGAGCCTCGTGGACGCGCCCGGCACCGCGCTCTCGATATTGCCCATGCCGCCCAGGACGCTCGCAAGGCGCTCCATCTCTTCCGCTGTGGCTTCAGTGATGTCGCCGGCGAAAGCATCGGGGCCCTCCTGATCTGCTGAGGGCTGGGCTGGCTGAGGCGTTTCATCCGGACGCTCCGCATCGCTGCCGGCTGTTTTCAAATAGTCATCGATGTCGCTTTTTATATTGCCGGCAATCGTGCCGAATATTACCTGGACGGCTTTGCCGCGCACGACGACTCCGGCGGCGCCTAGCGACTTGAGTGTTCTGGAGTCGACTTTCTCCGGGGCATGAACCTCTGCGCGGAGCCTCGTTATGCAGTTGTCCAGAGCAGCGATGTTGCCGCGTCCGCCGAGCGCCAGCACTATCTGGCGCGATAGCCCGGATTTGCCGCCTCCTGCGGCAAGAACCCGCTCTTCTGGCGCCTCATCCTCTCGTCCCGGCGTTCTGAGGCCGAACGTCAGGATGAAGGTTCGGAATATGACGAAGTAGAGGACGGCGTAGACAGGCCCGATGACAAACACGAGCCACGGTTTCGTGTCGAGGCGGTAGTAGAGCAGGAAGTCTATGGCGCCCTGAGAGAACGTGTAGCCCAGATGAGCGCCCAGGAGGTTCATTGTAGCGAAGGCTGCCCCTGTCAGGACAGCGTGAATGCCGTATAGCATCGGCGCGACGAACATAAAGGAGAACTCTATGGGCTCTGTGATCCCTGTAAGGAACGACGTCAGCGCGGCAGACATCATGATTCCGCCGACTTTGGCCCTGTTTTCCGGCTTGGCCGTCTGCCATATCGCGATCGCGGCCATCGGAAGCCCCCACATTTTTGTTAAAAACCCGCCGCTCAGGATCCCGGCGGTTGGGTCTCCCGCAAAGAACCTGTTTATGTCGCCGTGTATCACGGTGCCAGTGACCGGATCCGTGAACGAGCCTATCTCGAAGAAAAATGGCACGTTCCACGCGTGGTGCAGGCCGAACGGCAGGAACAGGCGCTCGATGAATCCGTAGATGGTACCGGCCATCACCGGGTTTGAGTACGCGGCCCAGTTGGAGAAGATCATTATCCTGGCCTGAACGGGAGGCCAAACGTAGCTAAGAACGACGCCGGTGATGATCGCGACGATGCCCGTCACTATCGGCACGAAACGCTTGCCGGAGAAAAACGCCAGGTAAGGGGGCAGTTCTATGTGGTAGAATCTGTTGAACATCGCGGCCGATAGACCGCCGATAATTATCCCGCCAAATACGCCGGTGTCGATGGTCGTCATGCCGAGGACGTTTTGAAGCTCCCTGGCTTCAGGGGCGGCGTTCATGCCGAGGACCTCTATCGCCATTATGCCGAGCGTGGCCGTCATCACGAGATAGCCTATTACCGCTGACAGGGCAGACGTGCCGTCGTTGTCAGTGAAGCCGAGGGCGACGCCGACCGCGAATATGAGCGCCAGGTTGCCGAATATCACGCTTCCTCCGGATGCCATGAGATGAGAGATCGTTTCCGGAATCCAGCTAAGCTGAGACGATCCCACCCCCAGAAGGATGCCAGCCACCGGCAGGATGGCCACCGGCAGCATGAGCGACTTTCCGATCTGCTGGAAAAACCCAGCGGCGTTGTTCAGCGGATTCATTGAGCGATCTCTCCTTCCTCATTAGGGGCTTGCGAAGCGATTCCGGCGAGGTAGCTTCTGACTTCACCGGATGTTTTCATATCGAGCGCGTCGCGGGCTATGGCCATGCACCGTTCCATGGAGAGAGCGCGGATCGCGGCTTTCACGGACGGTATCCCCTGGACGCTCACGCTAAGCTCGTCAAGGCCAAGTCCTATCAGCACGGGCACCGCTGACACGTCGCTCGCTATGCCGCCGCAGATGCCGGCCCATTTGCCATGCTTGTGTGCCGCTTCTACGGTGGCGTGTATGAGCCGCAGGACGGCTGGGTGGAGCGCGTCTGCCATCCCCGCGAGTTTCGGGTGCCTTCTGTCCATGGCAAGGGCGTACTGCGTCAGGTCGTTCGTGCCTATGGAGAAGAAATCAACCTCCTGCGCCAGCACGTCCGACATTATCGCGGCGGACGGCACTTCGACCATTATCCCGATCTGCACCGGCGCTTTTATGCCAAGCGCGTCCTTTTCGCGCAGCACGATGTCGCGGGCCGCCCGGAATTCTTCTACGGTAGCTACCATGGGGAACATGATGCCGAGCTGCGTCAGCGGCGCTATCTTCAGTATGGACCGTACCTGCGATGAGAATATGCCTGTTCCGAGCATGTTGAGGCGTATGCCGCGTATGCCGAGGAACGGGTTTACCTCCTCCGGGAGCGGCAGATATGCGAGCGGCTTGTCTCCTCCCACGTCGAGCGTCCGGACGATCATGCCGTGTTTCGGGCCTATGGCCTTGGCGATCGCTGCATAAGCTTCCGACTGCTCCTCTTGGCTGGGCTCTTCCGTGCGCTGCAGGAAGAGAAATTCGGATCTGAGGAGCCCGACGCCTTCCCCTCCAAGCTCGGATATCCTGCCTGCCTCGGATGCCCCGCTTATGTTGCCGACGACCTTTATTCGGACACCGTCTATTGTAGCGGCGGGCAGAGCCGCCGCGGCGAGCTCGTCCCTGCGCTTTCTCTCCAGCTTTTCCTGCCTTGCCCGCACCCGGGCTATTTCCTCGCGGGACGGATTGGCTCTCAGGAATCCCTTCTCCCCGTCGAGGATGGCCGGCGTTCCGTCCGGCAGATTGAGGACTCTCTCAGGCGCGGCGACGACGGCAGGCATCCCTGCGGCTCTGGCGAGTATGGACGCGTGCGACGTGGCGCCTCCGCCAGTGACGCAGAACCCCAGCACGCCGCTTTTAGAGAGGCCGGCGGTATCGGATGGCGTAAGGTCGGGCGCTATCAGTATCGAGTTTTCAGGCGCGCTGATCCCTCGCCTTTCGGCGCCGGTGAGGCGGGCCAGGACCCTTTCCCCTATGTCCCTCACATCGGCGGCGCGCGCGGCAAGCAGCTCGTTGTTCAGCTTCGCCAGGGAGTCAGCCTGAGCGGCATAGTTCTCGCGCCACGCGTATGCCGCGCTTTGGCCCCGCTTGATTCCGGATATGGCGGCCTCGAACAGCGCCGGGTCTTCCAAAAGCTCCCTGTGAGCGGCGAATATAGCGGCTTTGCCGGTATCGGCGGACATCCGCAGCGACTTTTCTATCTCGTCCAGTTCTTTTGCCGCCCCTGATATCGCGCCTTCGAGCGCTTTTTTCTCCTCCTCGGCGCCTCGCCCTTCCTTTTTGACATCTATCGCCGAGCCCCGAAGCTGAAAGACGGCGCCGGCGACGAGCCCGGGCGACGCGGAGATCCCGACCATGACGTCGGGATTTTCCGGTCCGGCCTTAATCGCTGGCGATTCGCCGGAAACGGCGTCTTCACGTTTGCCGGGAACGACGTGAAGGTTTTCGCCAAGGCCGGACTGAATAAGCGGAACCAAGGCCGCTATCGCTTCTGCCGCGTCGTCCCCCTCAGCCGTGATTACGATGCTGTCGTGCCGTTTTACGGAAAGCCCCATGATCCCAACGACGCTCTTGGCGTTTGCCTCCTGACCGTCCCTGCCTATCTTTATGGAGCATGAAAACCGCTTCGCGCTGGCTGAGAGGACAGCGGCTGGCCTCGCGTGAAGCCCGTCCGGGTTCAGGATCGTTACCGGCATCGATTTGACTATGCCGGCAGGCGCCGTTTCGTCCTTTGCCGCCTCTTTGCCGTCTTTGGGAGGCAGGGACACGCCGAGCAGGGGAGTGGCGCCGGCTACGGCCATTCCGGAAGAAAGGGCCTTGACGTCAGCGCCGCCGTTCGTTATCACTATCATCGTGAGCAGGCTTGTGGCGTTTTGAGCGATATAATCGGCATCGAATGCAATCAGCGGATCGCCGCGCCTGACCGTATCCCCCTCGGAGACGAGGGCTTTGAAGCCATGTCCTTTGAGCATCACGGTATCGAGGCCGACATGCATGAGGATTTCCGTCCCGTCAGTGGCGCTTATCGTCAGCGCGTGGCAGGAAGGGTGCAACTGAGACACATGCCCGCCGCACGGGGAGCGGAGCGTTTCCTCGGTTGGATCAATCGCGACGCCGTCCCCTACCATTTTTTGAGCGAATGTCGGATCCGGCACGTCCGTGATAGGCACTATTATGCCTGATATAGGAGCGGATATGACAGCCCTTTCATCTTCAATTGCCATCTGCAAGCCTCCCAATTGTTTTTGACGTTAATGTTAATCTATATTGACATATGCTTGGACATTAGCACAAACCGTTTTTCCAAGAAGCATATCTGCGGAATTTACTGATTTAATGGAGCGCGCGTCAAATTTCAGAAGGGCATGGATCTTTGCTATTGAGGTTCTTACGCCATTTCGCGCGCAAAGGGATGTCAATAGCGAAGACGTGTCCGCTTAAAGGCCGGTTTTTATGCATGTGATTTCAAATTAGCATTACAGTAAATCGGATTCCCCTTAGCGGTTTTTGTTTTTTCGCGAGATGCCCCGTCCGCGCCATGACGCATCGGAAGTTGGCTTGCAAGGGTGAAGATATTAGGTATAATAAATGATGTTTTTGTCGCGATAAACTGCTGTCAAGCGGATCGGAGTGACCTCAATGAGTGAGGATTGGAGACATTTAAAGCTTGGCGACCTGCTTGTGGATGCCGGCGCTATTTCCGAAAGCACGCTGAGTTCGGCGCTTGAAGAGCAAAAAATATCGAGGATGCGCCTTGGCGAGATCCTTCTTAAAAACGGCTGGCTGACGGAACGCCAGCTCGCGGAGGCATTGAGCCGCCAGCTCAAGCTTCCGCTGGTTTCGCTTTCCAGGTATAAGCCTACGAGGGAGGCGATAAGGATTATCCCGGAAGCGGTGGCACAGAGGCTCGAAATCGTCCCGCTCGCGATACTCGAATCCGGAAAGATCGCGATAGCCATGTCGGATCCTCTGAACGTGCTTGCCGTTGACGAGCTCAGGATGATCACGAACGCCGATTTCGAGATAAACGTGGCTACCGCCTCCGACGTCCGCAGAGCCCTCATGAACTTCTACAAGGTAGCCACAAGCCTTGAGGACGCTATGGGCGAGGTTCTCTCCTCGGAAGACGACTTTGCCCGGGCAATCGTCACCGCAGGCGCCGCGCAGGACGTAATGGGCGTCTCCGCGGACGACGCTCCGGTCGTGCGCCTTGTCAGCAACATTTTGGAAGAAGCTGTCAAAGATCTGGTTTCCGACATTCACATCGAGGTTTATGAGAAAACCGCGAAGGTGCGTTACCGCATAGACGGATCGCTCCACGAATACATAGAATACCCCGCCGCGCTCCACCCGGCAGTCATGTCGCGCCTGAAAGTCATAGCGAATATGGACATCTCGGAGCGCAGGAAGCCGCAGGACGGGCGCATCCTGGTGAAGATTCAGGACAGGAGGATAGACCTTCGCGTCTCCTCCCTCCCCGCGATCTACGGGGAAAAGATGGTCCTGAGGCTCTTGGATCAGGGGGCGTCCAAAGTAGGGCTCACGAATCTCGGCCTTTACGAAGACGACATAGACATACTCATGAGGATGATAAAAGCTCCTTACGGAATATTCCTGATAACGGGGCCTACAGGATCGGGAAAGTCGACTACCCTCTACTCTCTCCTTGAAATACTGAACAAGCCGGACGTGAACATCATCACGGTAGAGGATCCGGTGGAATACACGATGGAGGGAATCAACCAGGTTCAGGTAAACGAAAAGGCGGGGCTCACGTTCACCGAGGCGCTCCGCTCGATCCTCCGGCAGGATCCTGACAAGATAATGGTCGGTGAGATAAGGGACTACCCGACCGCGGAGCTTGCGATAAGGGCCGCTCTCACCGGACACCTTGTTCTATCCACGCTGCACACGAACGATGCCCCGAGTTCCGTCGTGCGCCTTATGGATATGGGGGTGCAGCCCTTCATGATCTCGTCCTCTTTAGTGGCCGTCATGGCTCAGAGGCTTCTGCGCCGTCTCTGCCCCATGTGCAAGACTGAGTATCCGCTTCCCGTCGACGTGGCGCAGTCGCTGGGAGTTCCGGCTGGCCTCAAGGTGTTCGCGCCTAAGGGCTGCGACAACTGCCGCAACACAGGGTATAAGGGAAGGGTCGCGGTCACGGAGATCATGCAGGTGGACGAGGACGTGAAAGCGCTCATCAACCTGAACGGAACGGTCGCGGAAATCCGGCAGAAGTGCGTATCCAAAGGAATGAGGCTGCTCACCCACAGCGCATGGAGAGGCGTAATGGCCGGTGTCACATCCATAGAAGAAATGCTCGCTTTAAGTGTGCATCACGAATGAGGGGGAATAGCCAATGGCAGCCTATCCAATTCAGGCTTTATTAGTCGAAGTTCTTCGCAGAAAGGGCAGCGACCTTCATTTAAGCGTCGGGATCCCCCCGGCGATACGGCTCGACGGCCAGCTCCGGTTTATAGGGGAACCGATTACGTCAAACGATCATATAGAGATGCTGTCAGCCATTCTTTCCCCGAGTCAGATAGAGTCCTTGAACCGCGACAAGGAGCTGGATTTCAGCTTCACATTCCGGGCAAGCGACGACCTGACGTCCCGTTTCCGCGGCAACTGCGCGTTCGAGCGCGGCAATCTCTGCACCGCGCTCCGCGTCATCACGTCCAATATCAGGACCACGAAGCAGCTCATGCTCTCTCAGGCCGTGGAGGACGTCTCTCAGCGACTGAGGGGCCTCTTCCTCGTGACGGGGCCTACGGGATCCGGAAAGTCGACGACACTGGCCGCGATCATTCAGCAGATAAACATGACGAGATCCTGCCACATAATCACGATAGAGGATCCCATAGAGTACCTTTACACGTCGGAGCGCTCCATAATACATCAGCGCGAGATAGGAAGCGACACGGCCAGTTTCTCGGAGGCGCTCAAGAGGGCGCTGCGTCAGGATCCCGATGTGATTCTGATAGGAGAGATGAGGGATCTCGAAACGGTCAGCGCGGCGGTGACCGCGGCTGAGACTGGACACCTCGTCTTCGGCACCCTGCACACTCCGGACGCGTCGCAGACCATAGACCGCATCATAGATGTCTTCTCGCCGCATCAGCAGCAGCAGGTTCGGATGCAGGTCGCAAACATCCTGGTAGGGATATGCTCGCAGCAGCTCCTTCCGCTTCCGGGCGGAGGCCGCATGGTGGCAACGGAGCTTCTGATAGCGAACTCCGCCATACGCAACTGCGTCAGGGAAGGCAAGACGTCTCAGATAAAGGGCATAATGCAGACGGGCGCGTCTCTTGGGATGCACACCATGGATCAGGATCTGGCGAAGCTTGTCACGGAAGGCTATATAGCGCGTTCGGACGCTTTTACCTATTCATATGACCCAAAGGAGCTGGAGAGGCTTCTCGGCTAATACGCGAGTCAAATTCGCAAGCGCCGGCGTGAAGACCCCCCGAAGGGGGTTTTCATGTTGGCATGAGCGGCTGAAGCGCGGTTGGCTAATGTTGCTAAAGCCTTTTGGGGAAATCAGACGCGAGCAAAGCAACGTCTTGATTTAGAGTAGAATAACAGAAGAATATAGCAGGATATTCACGTATCATGATATCATTATCGCAATTCTTAAGGGGAGGTTCGTTTTTTATGGCACAGGTTGTGGATACCAGCGATTTTCGGCCGGGGCTCAAGATAAAGTGGGAGGGAGGAATGTGGGCGATACTCGAATGCTCCCACCATAAAATGGGCCGGGGGGGCGCGATTGTCCGAGGCAAGCTTCGCAACCTGGAAACAGGCAGCTCGGTTGAGCAATCCTTCAAGTCCGGGGAGCGCTTCGAGCGCATAATTTTTGAGGAGAAGCCCGCGCAGTACCAGTACAGGGACGGAAGCAACTATGTTTTTATGGATCTGGAGTCGTTCGATCAGGTATACTTGCCGGAAGACGTTCTCGGGGATGCCATAAAATATCTCATCGACAATCTTGAAGTCAGCTTCGACATGTACGAGGGCAAGGTGATGGGCATAGAGCTTCCGAAGTCCGTCGAGCTGGAGGTGACGGACACGGCGCCCGGCTTCAAGGGCGACACGGCGTCCGGAGGCGGCAAGCCCGCGACGACCCAGACGGGGCTCGTCGTGACGGTGCCTTTTTTCGTGGAGAACGGCGAGTTTATAGTCGTCGATACAAGGACTGGGGAATACCTGGAGAGGGCAAAAAAGAGCTAGGCACTCTTGGCCCTGTATAGCGGACGTACCGCAATTTCATTGAATCAGACTCAAAATAAGGGGGCGCAAACGAATGAGCGCGCGTGAGAAAATAGCTTATCTGCGTGGGTTGATCGAGGGGCAGAATCTGTCTGAAAATGCGGGGCTGTCAAAGTTTCACGAGGCTCTTCTGGGTGCTTTGGATTCTCTTGCCGAAGAGATTGACGAAATTTCCGAGGCGCAGGACGACCTGCGTGAGTATGTGGATGACCTCGAGGACGAGGTAGCGGACATGCACTCAGAATACGACCCCGATCTGGTGGATGAGCGCTACGAAATCGACGACGACGACGACGATGACGAGGAAGAAGACGAGAAATACGAGAACACGACGTGCCAGGCATGCGGGCGCGAATTCTCGTACCAGCCGGATGCTTACGACGAGGACGAAGATCTCTTGTGCCCCCATTGCGGGCAGCCGTTTAAGCAATAGACAGAGCGAAAATAGCACCACATAATGAAGAGGAGGTCGTGAACATGGATTCCAACGAGCAGATCGAGAAAGAAGCCGTCACATGCGATCAGGATGGCGTTGAAGCTTCCGCTGCGGATCAGCCTGGGCTGGAGGGCAAAATCCGCATTTCCGAAGATGTCATAGCTCAGCTTGCCGTAAAAGCGCTGCTTTCGGTCGACGGCGTGCAGCCGGCAAACCCAGGCCTCATGGCAAACCTCCGCATGGGGCGCAAGGCGTCGAATGGCATCAGGATCACGATTTCGGAGGGCGACACGCCGGAGATTCAGGTGGATACCTACATCTCGGTGAAATACAGCCTCCGCATACCTGACGCGTGCTGGGACGTTCAGGAAGCCATCAAGGATCAGGTGGAGCGCTATACGGGGTATTCGGTGAAATCCGTGAACGTATACGTGCAGGGCATCACGTTCGTGGATAAAAAAGGACAGCCCGAGTCACCAGAGCAGGAAACCGATATGCCGGCGCAGGCCGATCAGGCGTAGAGGAGTGATTTGCTCCTCCGGCGGAGGTGATTTGAAGTGATTTTCCTATGGACCATTACGAAAAACGGCAAGATATGGCTGGATGGAGAGGCTTTCCGTCAGATCGTCACGAAGCGTCTGCCCGCTGATTTTTACTGTCAGGAAGTATCTTTTGTAGGGGATCAGAACCTTCTTAACATATACGTCACCCTGCCGGACAATGACGACCCTCAGACGAGGCTGGCCATCATAGATAAGTTCGAGGAATTCTTCAGCCCTATGGGCATTGCTGTGCATGTCCACTGGATCCGGAAGGCGCCGGAAGAACTGCGTGACGCGCTTCCGCTGTGGAAAAAGCCGCTTTGCTGGGCGGCGGCAGGCGGGGGAGCGGCAGGGCTCGCTAATCTCGGCTTGAAGGGCATAGCCTGGGTCGTAGGCGCCACGGTATGCTCATACATAATCGGGTGGCTCGCGGTTACCGAGGACGGCAACAAACTTATCGAAAAGCTTTTGAGCGACATAAAAGATTTCAGGAGATGATTTTTTGGGCAAGGATTCTTTGCCGCAACGAAGACGCAGGGCGAGGGAAATCGCCCTGCAATTGATATATGAGCTTGATCTTAGGCTTGACCTTGCGCCGGAGGAGGCCTTAGGGGCATACCCTTTCGACGCGGAGCCGGCCGATGTCGCCGAATACGCGAAATTTCTAGTCCGGGCCGCGTCCGGGAGATCCGGCGAAGTCGACGAGATGCTGAGGGAGCATATCGTCGGCTGGAGAACGGAGCGGATGGTGGCAGTGGACAGGGCCGCTATCAGGATGGCCATATGCGAAGGGATTCTGGAACGCGCCGTCCCTGTCGCTATCGCCATATCGGAGGCCGTGGAGCTTACTAAGATGTTCGGGACCGTGGAGTCGAGCAAATTCGTGAACGGCGTGCTTGGCCGCATCGTGCGTTCTTCAGAGGCTGAATCGGGAGAAAAGCCCGAAGAAGCGGAAGCCGGGGAAGAGACACCCTGGGAAGCGCCGCCGGAAACGCCGGATGAATAGGCGATCGTTCACCCCCCTTCCTTCAATGCTTCCCGCAAGGCAGAAAACGGTCACCGTAGACGCGCTCTCGGAGTTTTTAAGGGCTATCCTGTCTGGCGCGCCTGAGCTTCGGAACATGGCTGTGCGGGGAGAGATTCAGAATTTCAAGCGCCATAATAGCGGGCACGTTTATTTTACGCTGGCGGGGCTGGAGTCGCGCATCTCCTGCGTACTGTTCCGCTCCCATGCCGCAGGGGTTTTGGATTGGCCTCATGACGGGGACGAGGTCGTTGTCACGGGGAGCGTCGAGGTCTACCCGAAGGGCGGGTCGTATCAGCTTTACGCGACGCGGATGTTTCCCTTAGGGAGCGGCGCTCAGTCCAGGGCAAGGGAGGAGCTTCGCGAAAAGCTGGAAAAAGAAGGCCTTTTCGACCCGCGCCACAAACGCCCGCTGCCTAAATATCCCTCGAAGGTGGCGGTCATAACCTCCCCGACAGGGGCCGCGATACAGGACATCCTCAAGGTATCGGCGAACAGGGCGCCGTTCGTCGACATAGTGGTCGTCCCAGCCACGGTGCAGGGGCTTGACGCCCCGGTTCAGGTCACGCGCGCGCTGTCCGTTTGCGGCAGGCTCAAGGGCATAAGCTGCCTCATACTCGCACGGGGCGGGGGATCGAAGGACGACTTGTCTCCATTTGACGACGAGAGGATCGTCCGCGCGGTGAGAAGCTGCCCGGTCCCTGTCGTGACAGGAGTAGGGCACGAGACGGACATCTCGCTCGCGGACATGGCTTCCGACGCGGCGCTGCCGACTCCCTCAGCGGCGGCGGAGCGTGTTTTCCCGGACTCGCGGGACATAATGCGGCAGCTGGCGCACTCGCGTGACATTTTAAGGTCAGGGGCGCAGAGGATCCTGGCCCGCTTTCAAAACTCCCTGGAACGGCGGGACGAGCGGATCAGCCGCCTTGCCGCCTCTTGCCTGAGCGAGGCTGAAAAGTTCCTGGACACGTCATCAAAGGAGCTTTTCATGAGGATGGGCGGTGCATTTGAGCGGAACGAACGCGCTCTTTCGTCCGCCGCCACGGCGCTTGATGCCTTTTCGCCCCTTGCCGTGCTTGGAAGGGGCTACGCGATATGCCGGCGAGCTGACGGGGCCGCCGCAAAAAGCGCCTCGGATTTTGCCAGAGGCGACGTTCTTGACGCGCGCTTTCGCGATGGAAGCGTCAGGGCGACGGTGGAAAGCGTCAGCCTGGACGATTTAGAGTGCTAGCGGCGCAACAAGATCGGGCTCGTCGGTCGGCTCTACGTCCAGGGAGCCTTTTATGAAGAGCTTTTCTTTCGCCAGATCGACGATCTCCGCCCTCCCGTCCTGAATGATCGTCACCTTGGGCTGAAGCAGGTTCCCCTGCGTCATGGCGGCGACCGTGGCTATTCTCCCATCGGAGAGCTTTACGGTGCTTCCGGGGGGATAGACGCCGATGTCCGCGATGAATATTTTGCAGATGTCCGGGTCGAAAGCCGTCTCGTTCGCGCTCATTATGAAGTTGAAGGCGAGTTTCGAGGAGACGGCGTTCTTATAGACGCGCGGGGAGGTCATCGCGTCAAAAGTGTCGGCTACAGCGAGTATGCGCCCGATAAGCGGAATCTGATTGCCGACCATGCCCCTCATGTAGCCTGAGCCGTCATACCTTTCGTGGTGAGTCGCTATGCCTTCCAGTATTTCCTTGTCGGTGATGCCGGCTTCCTTGCAGATGGAGACGCCGTATCCTATGTGGTTTTTCATTACCTCCATCTCTTTGGGGGTGAGCGCATCCCTTTTCCTGAGTATTTCTCCGGGTATGCGGGTTTTCCCGACATCGAAAAGAAGGCCTGACAGCACCGTCTTGTCGATCAGCGCGGCGGGCGCCGCTTTCTTCTCGACGAGCTTTTTCGCTATGTAGCCCGCGAGAAGCGAGACGTTCACGGCGTGGCTTTGCGTGTATTTGTCGTCGTTTGACGAAATTAAGGAGATGGCTATCTGCGATACGTTGTGCAGCTCGTTCGCCAGCGCCTTTCCCAGGCCTTCTACCTCGTTTTTCGGTATAGTGTATTTCTGGTCGAGCGTCACGGAGGAGTAAATATCGTCCACGGCTGACTGGACGTGCGCGGCCACCTCGCTGTCGATTACGGATATGGACGAGTCCAGCTCGATAAGGCGCTCCAATACCTCGCTGTCATTGATTTCGTTCGGTATCTCTATATCGACGTTTCTGACGCCCATCCTCCTGAGGGATTCAATCATGCGGTTCGGATTGTCAAGCCCCTCCGTAATCTTGCCGATGGGAATTTTGCTCGGAATGAGAACCGTCGCCCCCGTCTGAGAGAGAACGTCCCTGATCAGGCGAGCATTCGGGTTTTTCAGAAGTTCCTCAACAGGGATCCTCATCTTGTAAAAACTACTTGTCTTCACGGATTTTCCCCTCCCTAAAGAGTTCTGCCAGCCACATGCCATTTATAGTATTCTTTTGAAAAATGTCATCGGGAAAATGCGTATTTTCAGCAAAAAAACCGCATTTCATCAAACGTCAGGGCTATTTTATACTTTTCCTGCCTATTTTAAATATTCATCCCTTAAAATGATTGTATAATGGCATGAAGGCGGCGCGTTGCGAAGCCCCATTTTTACGAAAAGAGCGTGGCGCATTGGATAATAAACTGATATCAGTGGCGCGGGAGCTTGTGGCGGTTTACGGCATCTCGCTGCTGGAAGACCCGGAACGTTTTGGCCAGCTTATGGAGGATAAATGCGGGGAGCGCAGGCGCGAGATTTTCCTGCTGTCGTTCGCGCTTCGCGACATCATAAAGGGCGGGAACCTGCCGAGCGGGCAATCTCTTGCCAAAAACAGCGCTGAGGCGTCGTCGGGCCTTTGCGCGAATCTGGGTTTTTCGCTCGAGTCGGCGGAGTGGGCAGTGGGCGCGATCATCTCCATCCTCGATGGCGAAGCGGACGAGCCGCGTTCGGGCAACCAGATCGAAGCCCGCCGCGGTTTTTTGAACGACATGGATAAAGTGGATGAGGCTCTGGCAAAACGGCCCCGTACCGCTCCTCTCAGGAAAAAGGCTTTCAGGAACGGCTTCCTGCTGCTTCTGATACTGTCGCTTTTCCTGGTACTCTTCGTCCGCATCACGGGCTCGCGCGTGACGGAAGCTGATGAGTACAGGCTCCTGTTTCTTGCGCACCTTTCCGGGCCCGGCGCGGCGTCAGGGCACGTGAAGCTCAAAGGGGCCCAGCTTGCGGCCGACCAGATCAACGCGCTGGGGGGAGTCAAGGGAAGGATGATCCGCCTGCAGGCCCATGACATCCCGCAGGATCCCGATGGGGCGTCCCGCGCTGTCGAGGGCATTTTAAACGGCAGGAGGGTCACGGCGATCATTTCGTCCTGCGAGGACAGGGTGAACAGCGTTTTAGCGCAAGTCGCCGACAGAAACGAGCTTCCGCTCATATCCACGGAATCAGGCCTCGCGGGAGTGACGATGGCCACCGACGAGAGGCCGTGGCTATATTCCTTCAGCGTCTCTTTGGGCAACGCCGATATGGGCAGGATAATGGCTTACTTCCTGTCGCAGGGCTTAGGCCGCAGGAAGAGCGTGCTGCTCTTCCGCTCCGGTGACGGCGCATCGTCTGAGATAAGGGACGCGTTTTTAGCTTCAAGCGCGTCGTTCGGAGGCATCACGGATATGGAAAAGCCGTTCGGAGTCAGGGGATTGTCTCAGGGCGACGCGTATGACATAGCCTCGTCTGACGCAGAGGCCGTCATCTTTGCCTGTGAGCCCGATATAGGCGTGGCGAGGTCGCTGCAGGCGCTGCGCGGCGCCGGCTACGGCGGCGCAGTGCTTGGCCTTGGCTTCAGCGCGACGCTGAGAGCGGAGGCGGGACGCTCGCTCGACAATAGCTGGTGGATACTTCATGCTTCCCCGGACGACCCGCAGCTCTTCTCATTCCAGACCAGCTATCGCGACAGCTACAACGAGCGCATCTCATGGAACGGCTTCTCAGGGGCTATACTGGCCTACGACTCCGTGCGCTGGATGTCCGACGCGCTCTCACGGGCGCGAGGCTTCCAGGGCGAGGCGCTGCGGCACGCGCTCCTGTCCACTCGCAACCTCGCGCTCTCGCACGCGACGCTCACGATAGACCCGAGAACTCACGCCCCTTGGAATAAAGCTGTCTCTCTGATATACTGTGATGAGGGCAGCGAGAGATTTCAGAAGCGTTTTAGGTCAAAATAAGTACGTAATTATTACTAAATAAATGATAAACTGTGCTGTCATACTTGATGTTAAGTGATAGAATTATTACGGTCGAATTGCCTGGGGCTATAACGCTGTCAATTAAAGATAAAAATTTTTTTGCTGGACGGTGGGAGGTAGACGCATGAGACTTCTAACGCGCTCGGATTATGATGGTTTAATGTGCGCGGTTCTTTTGAAAGAACTCAACATGTACGATGATGTCAAATTTGTTCATCCAAAGGATATTCAGGACGGCATAGAGCCGGTAAACAGCGCGGATATCCTGGTTAATATCCCGTTCGTTCAAGGCTGCGGCCTATGGTTCGATCATCATACGAGCGAAGCGGAGCGCGGCGCCTCCGCGGAGGCGGCTTTCGAGGGCGCGAGCTGGCCCGCGCCAAGCTGCGCGAGGGTGATATACAACTATTACGGCGGCGACGAAAAGCTCGGCAAGTTTAAAGAGATGGTCGAGGCGACGGACAAGGCTGATTCCGCGCAGTTCACAAGGGAGGAAATACTGAACCCCCGAAGGTGGGAGCTGCTTTCGTTCATAATGGATCCCAGGACCGGCCTGGGGCGTTACCGCGATTACAGAATCTCGAACTACCAGCTGATGATGACGCTCATAGAGGAGCTTCGCAATAAAACGGTCGACGAGATACTTGAAATGGAGGACGTGCAGGAGCGGGTGAGGCGCTATGAGGATCACAAGCCGAATTTCCTGCAGATGATGTTCGAGTACTCGACGGCGGCCGGCGACGTGATCGTGACGGATCTGCGGGACGTTCCGGAGACTTACGTGGGCAACAGGCACGTGATATACGCGCTTTACCCGTACCAGAACATAAGCATACGCATATTCGACGGTAAGGACAAGGAATTCTGCGTCTTCTCAGTAGGCTACAGCATATTGAACAGGACATCGACGGTTGACGTCGGCTCGCTAATGCTGAAATACGGCGGCGGCGGGCATAAGGCGGTCGGCACGTGCCAGGTTCCCTACGATAGGGCGGACGCGATCTTAGACGAGATGCTCCGCTATATAAACATAGAGCATAAATCAGGGAGCAATAAATAGCTTGACGGCGAGGAAGGCCGTCATAGACATCGGCACGAACTCCATAAAGCTGCTCGTCATGGAGGACATGCCGGGCGGCGCGGCAGTCTTGAGGGATCGCGCCGAGATTGCCCGCCTCGGGGAAGGATCAGCGGAAAGCGGGCGCCTGTCGGAAGAAGCTATCGCCCGCTCGATCGCAGTCATAAAGCATATGGCTCTGGAGGCCCGCTCGCTTGGAAGCGACGCCGTTTTAGCCATAGCCACCCAGGCCGTTCGCGGCGCGTCAAACGCAGGACGCTTTAAAAAACTGGTATGCCGCGAATGTGGCTGTGATCTGCATGTAATTTCCGGGGATGAAGAGGCGGGGCTCTCGTTCCGCGCCGTTCTCAGAGCGCTTCCCAAGGACGCCAGGGAGATATGCGCGTTCGATGTGGGCGGCGGCAGCACGGAGATCGTCATAGGGGGCATGTCCGGAATCTCATATCGCCGCAGCGTCCCTATCGGAGCACTCTCGTTGCATGACGAGTTTTTCAGGGAGTCAGGCTGTGCCGTCCCGGGCGAAACCCTGGAAGCGGCTTCTGATAGAGTGCGCATGGCGCTTGGAAGCGAAGAGGCAAGCGTTCCGGGAAGCTCGACAGCAGCCGGGGTGGGCGGCACGATCACTACGCTTGCGGCCGTAGCCCTCTCGCTTGAAAGCTACGACGCGGCAAAGGTGTCCGGAACTGAGCTTTCCATAGCCGAGATCGGCCGTCAGATCGGGCTGTTCGCGTCGCTTAGCGTGCCTGACCGCGCCAGCGGGATAAAGGGCCTCGACCCTAAAAGGGCTGATATCATCCTGGCTGGCGCCTGCATCGTCCGCGAACTGCTGCTTTTCGCGCGAAAAGGCACGCTTACCGTGCTGGACAGGGGCCTGCGGTACGGCGTCATGGAAAAATATTTCGGGATCTCGTGATTTTTGTCAGCCTGTCCGCCTTGTTTAAATTTGACAGCGAGGCTATAATTTTTAATTATCGTTAAAGGAGGATTCGATATGCAGGAGTACGATTATAAACGCGTTTCAGCCACGGGCAGCATGGCGCTTCAGGGGTTCATGACGAAAGTTTACATGTGGATGGGGTTCGGGCTTCTGATGACCGCGGCAGTCTCGTATTACGCGGCATCGTCCGAGCAGGTTATCTATTTCCTGTTCGGCAGGGGCATGGTTCCTTTCCTCGTTTTGGCAGCCGCTGAGATAGGGATCGTTTTTTACCTGTCTAGAAAGATCGCGGCGCTGAGCCCCGCGGCGGCAAGCTCGCTCTTCTTCGTCTATTCAGCCCTGAACGGCCTTACGATAGCGCCGGTTTTGCTCGTCTATACCCAGAGCTCCGTGGCATCGGCGTTCTTTTCGACTGCCGGGATGTTCGGTGCGATGAGCGTCTACGGGACAGTGACGAAGCGGGATCTTTCCGGCTGGGGGAGTTTCCTCATGATGGGCCTTATCGGGCTTATCATCGCGAGCGTCATCAATATGTTTTTCGCGAGCGAGCGGACGAGCCTGGTGATCGCCATCATGGGGGTGTTCATCTTCACTGGCCTTACCGCCTACGATACGTATAAAATCCGTGAGATGGCTTCAGGCATCGCCGGAAACGACGAAACGGCCGGCAAGTTCGCGGTCCTTGGCGCGCTGACTCTGTATCTTGATTTCATCAACATGTTCCTCTTCATCATCCGCATCTTCGGCAAGAGGAGATAATGCCGCGCCTTTTTCCTTTGGAAGCGGCTTGGCATCAGGCAATCGGGTAGGAGGCTGCGGGAAATCTCCCGCAGCCTCCTTTGCTTGTTGGCCGTCCGTTTCTTTTATCAGCGCTGATATTTTTGACGGGCAGGCCGTTCTTTGACGAGATATGCGGCGTTTTCACTTCATTACATCCAGTCGACGGCTTGGGAAGTCGCCGGGTCGAGTATCAGCACGCCTCTCTGCGCCCTGACTGCTGGTGTGCCGTTTGTCGGAGCGTCGGCGAGTGGTGCCGGGACGTCATTCCTTTGCGTCTCCGTGTCCTTTCCGCAAAGCCACCTCTGAACGATTGCGTCGAGTTTAGCGGGATCGACTGGCTTTGCCAGAAGCCCCTGAAAACCCTTTTCAGCGAACGCCTGTTCCTCATCTTCCAATGCGTTGGCTGTGAGAGCTATGATCGGGATGTTCTGGGCGTATGGGGTGCCGATTTTTTCGCGGATGAAGCGCGTGGCGGCAAAGCCGTCGACGTAAGGCATCATCTGATCCATGAAAATGGCGTCATACCTCACGTCCTCCTCGCGGATCCTCTTGATGGCCTCCCAGCCGCTTGTCAGGCAATCCACGCGCATCCCGTATGCCTCCAGCATTTTCTTGGCAACTTCAAGGTTGATTTCGACGTCGTCCACTACGAGAACGCGCGCCCCGGTGAAGTTTTTGCGCTCCAGGATGACATCGTCTGATTGAGTATCGGCGCGATAGCGGAATCGCTTGAGGTTTTTCACGAACTTCTCCCCAAGTGCAGCATTCGTCACAAAACCCTGCTGAATGTACGCCGTGAAAGAGCTGCCCTTTCCATGCTCGCTCTCCGCGATGAGCGTGCCGCCCATCATCGCCGCTATCATTTTCGCCTCTCTTATGACAGCACCCCCGGATTTCGAATAGCCGTCGCCGGAGAGCAGCTCTTTAAGCTCTTCGGATCTGAAGCCGCTTCCGGTATCGGACACGCGGATCGTCAGCCCTACATTTGCCCCCTCTCCGCGGGAAGACACGGAAAAATCGATGACCCCTTCCTTCGTGAACAAGAGCGCGTTGCTGAGTAAATTGTTGCAGACAAGCTCGACGCTAAAATCGTCTCCGAAAAGTTTCCTCGGGATCTTCTCGTCAATATGAACGTTGAACCTGATCGGCCTGTTTCCGATGCGCATGGCGTTTAACGTCACTATATCGTTTATCAGGCTCGGGACGTCATATTCGACTGGCAAAAGAGCGAAGCTCTCATTTGCTTTATACGGGAAATTAAAAGTATTGTTGATGATGCTCAAAAGAGTCAGGCCCGCGTTGTGTATTTTTTCGATGTTGTCCCGGATCTCCCCATGCGTCTCTTCTGTTTCGATCATCTGTTCGGAGAGGCGGACGACGGAATTGAGAGGTTTCCTCAGCTCGTGGCGCATTTTCGCGTGGGATTTCATTCTTGCTTCCGATAAGCTTTTAACGGACTCGTTCGCATCGATGAGCCACTCGTTTTCTTCCGCCATTTCTATGAAATCCTTTGCCACTTTTTTTGAAACAGGAAGAGCGAGCAAAAGCACGAGCGCCAGGAAACATGCTGCCCCGAGAAGGTACCTGAACAAAGAAACCTGAAATGAGAGCGTTCCCTCCGCCTGAGTTCCGGTCAGCGATGCGAAGAAAATCATCCCGAAATTGGCGGCCGTTATGAGAGTTACGAAGCCCGCAATGGAAAAAAACACTTTAGCGCGTACTGACATTTTACTCACTCCTTTTTTGTTTCTGTTGCCGGACATTCGCGCCGGGCAACGCCACGATTTAGTATCTTTTAAATTTCCTTAATAATATTTATAAAACATTTCTTAATCACTTAATATAACCATGTAGAAAATTTTTTTCATCTCAAGAAAAATTCATCTGCATAAACTCCTATTCGCAAAATTATTGTTTATTACACAGAATCCTGTTCGCAAAAACGTGGATATCCGCGCGAATTCCCGTTTGCTAAAACACAAATATTTGCATAAACTCCTATTCGCAAAACTTAAGTATATTGTGTAATCTTCATTCACAAAAATATAAACAATTGTGATTTTAAAATCACAAAATACGGGCAATGTCGCGTCATAAAATTCACAAAATTGTCCTGATAGCTATTGCTTTTTGCCGCGTTCTGGGATAATCTAGAATTATAATGAATTGTTTTTTGCAAAACTTATAATCTTAGAGAAGAGAGTTTAGAACATGAGGAACCGTATATTTCACAGAGACCTGAATCTCGTTCCGGCGAATGGGAAATATCTCGACCGGCCCCGCATTAAAAAGATGTTCGATGGCGCCATGAAAAGCCGCTCCGTGACGGTTATCGCAGGCGCAGGTTATGGCAAGACGTCTGAGGTGTATTCCTTTCTGCAGGGCTACGATTCCGTCACGATGTGGATGCAGCTTTCGGATCTGGACAATCAGTGCTCGAGGCTTTGGGAGAACTTCGTGCGCACCGTCTCCTTGCACGACGGGCGCTTCGCGGCACGCCTGGCGGAGATAGGCTTCCCGGACACCGACGACCTGTTCGCGAAGTACCTCGCGATCTCGAGGGACGAATCGGCATTGGCTGGCAACTACGTGATAGTGTTCGACGATTTCCACCTTTTGCGGGAAAAGAAGGTACTCAGGTTCTTCGAACGGGCGCTTTTGTCCCCGTCGCCGTTCCCGAACGTCACTAACATCATGATCTCGCGCAAAGAGCCCGACATCAATATGGTCAGCCTCATTTCAAAAGGCCTGGTCTTCAACGTGGGGGAGGATGACCTTCGGTTCACGGAGGGAGAGACGGCGCAGTATTTCCATCTCCTCGATATCCCTCTTTCGTCGCAGAGCGTTTCCAACATTTACGCCGACACAACGGGCTGGATCCTTGCCACCCAGCTCGTCGGCCTGTCGCTCAAAAAATCCCCCTCCCGCGAGCAGAGCGCCCGCATCGCCATGAAAATCAACGTATTCAACATGATAGAGACGGAAGTCTTTCAGGCGGCCTCGGAGAGGCTGCAGAGGCTTCTTGTCAGGCTCTCCCTCATCGACCATCTTTCGGTCGAGCTTGTCTCGATCCTTGCGGGCGACAAGGCGCTGCTGGATGAGATGAATGAAGTCAGCTCTTTCGTGCGCCATGACGTCTATCTGCAGGCGTACCTCATCCATCACCTGTTCCTGGACTATCTGAGGCAGAAGCAGGACATCCTGACGGAAGAGGAAAAGCGCGACACGTATTTGAAGGCAGCCCGGTGGTGCGTCGACAACGACTACAAAATGGACGCCATATCGTACTATGAGAAGATTGGAGAGTACGAGGCCATTGCGGGAATAGTATATTACAATATGCCGATTCAGATTCCGTATGACCAGGCTAAGTTCGTCCTGGACGTCTATGACAGGGCGCCGCCCGAGGAACTGGACAAGATCGTCATTTATCACGCGCAGCGCGGCCGCATCCTTTTAAGCCTGAACCGTCCCGATGAGGCTGTAGCGGATGTTAAAGCGCGGATTGAAAGATACTCTTCCTTGCCGCTTTCCGCCTTTACGAGCCGCGTCCTTTGCACCGAATATACGATGCTGGGCGTGGCGGGCTATCTGACCGCGCCCTATACCCATCGCTATGATTTTTACGAGATGTTCGAGAAGGCGGATCATTATTACCAGCTCGCGCCATATCCCGTATCCGGCCCTGTGTCGAGCGTTGCCCTGGATGCCTGGGCTTCTAAGGTGGGGACGGCAAGGAAAGGCGCGATGGAGGAATATATAGAGGCGCTGTCCAAAGTCATACCGCACTCGGCAAACGTGCTGAATGGCCTCATGTACGGCCTGGACGATCTGGCAAAAGGGGAGCTGTGTTTTTACAAAGAGGATTTCAGGAACGCCGCGAAATTCCTTGGCCAGGCGCTCGGCCATGCGCGGGAACGGTGCCAGAATGAGATACGGAACCGCGCGCTGTTTTACCTGCTTCGGATCGGGGTCGCGCAGGGGAACTATGATGAAGTCCAGAGGCTTTTCAAGGATCTGGAGGCTCAGCTCGAAATCAAAGAGTACCATTCGCGCTTTACCACCTTTGACATCGTGTCGGGCTGGTATTTTTCGACCATGCGCCAGCCGCAATTGATCGCGAATTGGATAATGGGCGATTTTTCAAAGGGGTCTCTCGGTACTTTCGAGGAAGCCTTCGGCCACTTCGTGAAGGCAAAATTATTCTACGCGAACAAAAGATATCATGAGCTGCTGTCGTTCCTGGAAAGCGAGCACGTTTTAGGCGCCGTGCTGTTCGGGAGGCTGGAGATGCTGGTGCTTGAGGCCGTCTGCCTCTATCAGCTGAAAAACAGGGACGGGGCGCTGGGCGCGTTCCGCAAAGCCTACGAAGCGGCTGAGTCGAATGAGCTGCTCGCGCCGTTCATAGA
>JAIROA010000053.1 GCA_031257775.1 Synergistaceae bacterium | reverse complement strand
TGGACATAGACGGGGCAGACAGGCCGGCGGGCATCTCGGCGACCAACGAGGAGCTTGCCTTGGCAAAGAAAAAAGCGGTCGCGGTGGGCAAGTTTCTGGCGGAGAAGGGGTTCGACGATCCCTTCGTCGCGATGTCCGGCAACGGCGTCCATCTGCTGTACCCCGTCAAGCTCCCAAACGACGACGCTAGCAGGAATCTCGTCAAACGGAGCCTTGAGGCGCTGGCGTTCATGTTCGACGACGTGGACACTAAAATCGACACGAGCGTATTCAACGCCGCCAGGATAACAAAGCTCTACGGAACGACGGCGAGGAAGGGCGACGACACGGAGGAGCGCCCCCACAGGCGGTCTGCGTTTTTTGGATTGAAGGGATTCAGCAGGGGATGCCAGTCTCAGCGGAACGGCTCAGAGAGCTAGCGGCGCTGTTGCCGGAAGAGCCTAAGCGGGCTCCGGGGCGGCAGAGCTGGAACGCCTCTCGGGAGATCGACGTCCCGGCGTGGGTGGCGGATCACCTGCCGGGCGTCGGCATCGCGAAAGAGAAGCCGTGGAACGGCGGCACTATATACGTCCTGTCGGAATGCCCGTTTGACCCGTCCCACGCCGGCGACTCGTGCATCATCCGGTTCGCGAGCGGCGCTGTGGCGTTCAAATGCCTGCACAGCTCGTGCCAAGGCCACGACTGGCGCACGCTGCGGGAAGCCTTTGACACAAAGAAAGATCAGAGCGGGAGCCGCAGGTCCATGCCCTATGACGACGTTCCCTTTGGAGATGAGGCCGACTGCCAGCAGAACGGCTCGTATTACGAGAACGATCTGGGGATGTGGGTGCAAACGGCCGGAGGGGCGGAGCCCGTAAACGCGGAAGTGGCCAACGGAGCATTGTTTGCCCTGCGCCGGACGATCGACACGTCCGTAGACCTGCCGCCGATAGACATGATCGGCGGGCTGTTCCCGCGCAAGCACATATCCCTCGTCATCGCCGCGCCGGGGACAGGCAAGACTTGGTTCCTTCAAAGGCTCGCGAGCGACCTTTCCGTAGGCGGCAGCGTGTTTGACGGCTTCGCCGAGACGGAGCCGCGCAAGGTGATGATCTTCGCCGGGGAAGCCGGTTACGAGCTGCTGATACGGCGCGGCACGACAATGAAGTGGCCGGTCGACATAGGCAACATCGACGTGTTTTCCGGGATGGAGGCGGAGAAAAACGAGATATCCCTTGACCTGGACACGCAGGAAGGGAAGGTTCGCTTTGAAGCGCTCATCGACAAGTTCAGGCCGGATATTGTTTTCATCGACACGCTGAGCGCCTTCCATGCGAGCGACGAAAACAGCTCCAAAGAAATGCGCCCGCTCTTCCGGTATCTGACGAAGGCGGCGGACGAAATGGGAATAGCCATAGTCGCCATCCACCACACCCGGAAGAGAAAAACGTCTGAGCGGAGTTTCCGCATGAACCAGGACGAGGCCATAGGGAGCAGCATTCTAAACCGATTCTCGGCGATGATCCTCGGGCTGGAGGCCATGCCCAAGGATACTGACCTGGGGGGGAATCCTACGATCCTGGTCTGGACGCAGAAGGCATGGTATGAAAAACCGCCGCCGTTCACGTTCAAGCTCGAAAAGGACGACAACGGGCGGCTTGCCATGAAGATCGACCTAGATCCCGTGGTTGGCGGCAGCGGGCGCGTGACAGACCGCATCTATATTTACATACAGACGAAATACCAGCCGGGCGAATGGTTCTCGCCGAAGGACATTATCGATGGGATGAAAGGGGCGGTGTCCGACAGCAGCATACGGAAGTGTCTGTGGGAGCTTGCGGAGAGGGGTACGTTGGCCAGGGAAGGAGAAAATAGGTGGGTACGCTACATGATAGCGGCAGAAGAAGATTGTGCGCCATTCTGAACATATTTTTTTGACCAATGTTTTATTACGCTGGGAGTTATTTAAGAACCATACTGACAGGGGGAGAGAAAATTACCGCGAGAAAGACGAAGCTTAGAGCCGCAAGGGTTTCTATCGACAAGAGGAGTACTGCGAGATACTGCGAGATTTTCCGTGAAAACGGCAAAGCTTAGGGGCGCAAGGCTTTTCGTCGATGGAGAGGAGAAGCCCGTTATTACCGCGAGATGCCGCGAGACAAGGAATATAAGAAATCTCGCGGTATCTCGCAGTAATTGGGGGTACTTGCGAAACCAGTCAGAATCAGGGGTTAAAATCTCGCAGTATCTCGCGGTAAAGGGTGTGTCAGGTGACAAATACTGATAGAATCTAATAAAAACCCTCTCGCGGTAATCCGCTCCCCCCCGTCAGGAGGGTTTTTGAAAAAACAACACCTGAAAATATCTCGCGGCATCTCGCGGTACTCATTGGTCAAATTTTTTGACAATTTAAGGAGGTCATGAAAGTGGGAAACGAAATCGCGGAAGACGAAATCAGGGAAAGGGCTCCAACGGACGGCAATTTCGCCATAGCCTACGCGCTTCTGCGAGTAGCTGGAGAGCTGAACAAGCTGGGCTTCGCTGACGCGCACACGCCGATGGGCGCTATCGAAGCCCTCGCGATGATGACCAAGGAAGGCTTGGAGGCTGTCGCGGACGCTATAGACAGGACGACGAGCAGTTGACATACAATGCCCTCATCTATGACCTGGAGCGAGTGATCCGCCTCATTTTGCGCTATCCCCAAGGGCTCTCCATCCTCCTGGGGGCAGTGCCTCCCCCTGCCTCTATGGACATCGTAGACGCATTCCCGGGCAGGGCGTTCGACAGCCTTGGCATACGGGGAGGGAGGCGGCCACAGGCCGAGCGGAGGGTAGAAGCGGCTGACAGGATAGACGACACCATACGGAAGGCAGGGGGGTGGGGGCATATCGTCTCAGCGGTCTGCCAGTGGAAAAAAGAGAACCCGGACGATTGGAGCATGATGGCCGCGCACATAAGCTGGTTTGGTCATGGGCAACGGTGGATAAGCCGCGCTAAATTGAGCAAATTAGCTGCCGGATATGGGTGTTCTGAGCGCACTATTTCGCGGAAACGAAATGCATTTCCCGGCGTAATCGCTGACTATATCTTGTTTTACGCATGAAAGCGAAGTGAAAGAGATGTGTATATTGATGTGAAATAAATCCCGTGTAAAATGGTATCGTGGTCTTGTGCCACACAGAGGGCTTCCCCTAGCGGGAGGCCCTATTTTTATGCCCTGCGGAGGGAGGCGAGGGGCGCTATGAACAGAAAAAGACAGCGGTTCGTGGAAGAGTACCTTATCGACCTCAACGCCACTCAGGCCGCGATCAGGGCGGGGTACAGCGAAAAAAGCGCAGTTAAAATAGGGCACCAATTACTAGACAAAACTAGACATCTAATCGACGCCGCTTTGGCCGAACGCTCGGAGAAGACAAAGATAACGGCGGAAAGAGTAGTCCAGGAGCTTGCCGCCCTCGCCTTCACGGACTTCAGGAAGGCCGTGGCCTGGGGGCCGGACGGCGTGAGGCTGCTGCCGTCCGACGAGCTGGGCGACGGCGAGGCCGCCATAATCGCGGAAGTCACTGAAACCAGGAGCGAGACGGGCGGCAGCATCAAGGCCAAGAGGTACGACAAGCTGAAGGCCCTCGAGCTTCTGGGCCGCCACCTCGGGATGTTCAGCGACAAGGTGGACATGAGGCACTCCGGCGAAGTCACGCATGTCAGCGTGTTCGACCCCGAGACGCGGGCGGCGATCCTGGCATCGATCGGAGAAGGCGATGACTGACATCCAGATTGCCGCGAAGAAAGCCGAGGCG
>JAIROA010000108.1 GCA_031257775.1 Synergistaceae bacterium | reverse complement strand
TTTTGATATTTTGATAAGGAGTGGTTCGAATGCCGGGAACGTTGATCAAGGAACTCAAAACGCGCATGTCTAAAGCGCTTGAACATCTCAAGGGGACATACGCCGGGGTAAGGACGGGACGGGCCCACCCGGCTTTAGTCGAGGACATAAAGGTCGATTATTTCGGCACCGTCATGCCGCTCAAGCAGCTTGGCACCGTGAACATCCCGGAGTCCCGTCAGATCGTCATAACCGTATGGGACAAAGGCGCGATGAAGGCTGTGGAAAAGGCGATACAGGCATCGCCTCTTGGAATAAACCCGCGCCCGGACGGGGAAACTATCAGGCTCACGCTTCCGGAGCTCACGAGGGAGCGCCGCACGGAACTCACGAAGCTGGTGAATAAGTACGCTGAGGAGTCCAGGGTAGCCACGCGCAATATCCGCAGGGAAATAGTGGACGGCCTGAAGAAAATGGAAAAGGACTCGAAAATAAGCGAGGACGAACTTAAAAAACACCAGAAGGAAGTTCAGGACATAACGGACGACGCCATAAAAAAGATTGACTCCGCCTTGGCTGAGAAGGAAAAAGAAATAATGGACGAGTAACTTCATTTAGATATATAATACCTCAAATGATGCTGATGGCGAATTTTTCGTTTTCATCAGCAGGGGGGATTAATCATGCTGAAAGTTGATGAAGGCATAAAACACCTTCATAGCTGCGGGGCCAAGGTCACGTCCCAGAGAATCGCGATAATGAAGTCGCTTGAGGGCAGGGACGATCACCCGTCGGCCGAAAAGATTTTCCTGGAGCTCAAGCCGCACTACCCCACGCTTTCCATCGCGACGGTTTACAGCACCGCGCAGCTATTGGCTCAGGCTTCAATGATCCGTATACTGTCGATCTATGAAAAAAAGGTTTTCTTCGATCCGGACACCACTCCGCACGCTCACTTCATGTGCACAAGCTGCAAGAAGGTAATAGACCTGCGCACGGACTTCGAGCTGAAGGCCCGGATAGACCTTGACAGCGGCATTCACTCCATCGACAGCACCGAGGTGTTTCATTACGGACTGTGTTCTCTTTGCGCGAACTCATGACCGCTTATGTCATACCCACGCTAGCGGGAGTGGCGCTCATGGGGGCACCGTTCCTTTGGTGCCGTCTGCGGAAAGAGGCGCCTGAAAATTACGGGATATCGTGGAAACTCGAAAAGAAAAGCCTCATCGAGCTATGCGTCGTCACGGCCATAGTGCTGGCACCTCTCACGATCGTCTCCATAAACTGGCCTTTCGAGCATTTGCCGAGGCATAGCTCGCTCTGGAGGTCGCTCAACCTGATGGCGGCAGGGGCGTCCGCCGCCGTAATCGAGGAGATATTTTACAGGGGCTGGCTTCAGCCGCTCTTCAAGAGGCGCGTCGGCGCTTTTTGGGCCATAGCGCTATCGAGCGCTTTATTCGCTCTGTCGCATATTTTCGTGGCGCAGACCATTTTCCTGTTCGCCGTGTTCTTCCCAGGCTGCGTCATGGGATTTCTCAGGGAAAGGCACGGAAACATCTCTACATCGACCATATTTCACGCCGTGGCAAACGTCTGGGCCGTATGGTTCGCTCCGCTGCACTGGCCGACGATGATGTGGCTGATAGAGCGCATCCGGTAACAGGCCAATTCTTCTCGCCTTTCGCGATATTTTTATCATTCCGCCTGATACGCTTTTATGCAATGCTATTGCGTTAATTGAATGGCGCTATTATAATGCTCATTATCGCAACTACATTGCATAATTTCGAAGGAGGAAGGATTTATGAAAGTCGGCAGCATTTCAACATTTAAGAAGGCCATGCTTGTCGTGGCTATCGCGCTTTTGTCTTTATCGGCCTTGCCGGCGCTCTCCCAGGCGGCCTCAAAGACCGTGACCGTATTCGCGGCGGCATCCATGACGGAGTCCATGAACGAGATCGCCTCGCTCTATAAGGCCGCGGCGCCTGACGTAGAGATCGTCTATAATTTCGACTCAAGCGGCACGCTGAAGACTCAGATCCAGGAAGGCGCCGAATGCGACATATTCATCTCAGCCGGGCAGAGGCAGATGAATCAGATAGACATCACAGCCGATGCCGGCGTGAACACGGATAAGCTCGACTTCGTCCTGCCTGGGACGAGGTTCAACATCGTGGCCAACAGGGTCGTCCTCATCGTGCCTAAGGGCAAGAATCCAAAAGGGATCAGCGATTTCAATGACGCCGCCACTGACAAGGTATCGCTCATCGCCCTTGGGAACTCGGACGTCCCGGTCGGGCAATATTCTGAGGAGATTTACAAAAAACTGGGCTCGTGGGACGCGCTGAACTCGCAGAAAAAGATAAGCTTCGCGAGCAACGTCAAGGAAGTCTTAGCGCAGGTCGAGGCGGGAGCGGTCGACTGCGGCGTCGTCTACAGCACGGACGCCGCCACCTCTGGCGGCGTCGACATCGTTGCCGACGCTCCGGCGGGCAGCCATGCGCCCATAACGTACCCGGCGGCAATACTGAAGAGGACGAAGGACGAGGATGCCGCAAAAGCGTTCATCCAGTTCCTGAAGAGCGACGCCAGCCAGAACGTATTCAAACGGATCGGATTCGCTATCCCGTAGGACATTCAAAGCAGAGGGATTAGGGGCCATTCCGGCCCCTTCCTCCCGCGAGCTGACGATGGATCTTTTTCCCCTCTATAATTCGCTCAAAATCGCATCGATATCGACTTTCATCACATTCTTTGCCGGCATATTCGCTGCCTGTCACATAGCGCGCCTCCCGAAAGCCGTAAAAGGCGTGCTTGACTGTGTGCTGACGCTTCCGATGGTGCTTCCGCCGACAGTGGTCGGCTTTTTCCTCTTAAAGACCATAGGACCTTTCGGGCCTGTGGGCTCAAGTGTCATGAATCTGTTCGGCTTCAGATTGACCATGACGTGGTACTCCGCCATTTTCGCGACCGCGATCGTCACGTTCCCGCTGATGTACCGGACCGCGAGGGGGGCTTTTGAGGCGTTCGACAGGACTCTGCTCTATTCCGGGCAGACGCTCGGCCTCTCGGGGACCTACATCTTTTGGCGGGTGATGATGCCGAACTGCAAACAGGGAGTCCTTGCCGGCACCGTGCTGGCGTTTGCCCGGGCCTTGGGCGAGTACGGCGCCACGACGATGGTCACGGGCTACATCCCAGGGCGCACCGCGACTATCTCGACGACGGTCTATCAGCTTTGGCGCGAGGGGAACGACTCTCTCGCGTACAAATGGGTCGGCGTCAATCTCGCGATTTCGTTTTTAGTATTGGTTGCTGTTAACATGCTCGAAAACCGATATGAAAAGCCCAAAGGGCCCGTCCTTTCGCCCTTAGCAGACAAGTAAGACTCATGTCTTTATACGTGAAGATCAAAAAAAACTACGGCAATTTCGTCCTCGACGCTGAGTTCGAGGCCAAAAACGAGACCATGGCGCTTCTGGGCGCTTCCGGGTGCGGCAAGAGCCTCACGCTGCGCTGCATAGCCGGGATCGTGCGGCCTGACGATGGGCAGATCGTCTCAAACGGCATTACGCTCTTCGATTCGCGCAGGAGGATAAACCTATCCCCTCAGAAACGGCGCGTCGGCCTGCTGTTTCAGAATTACGCGCTGTTCCCCAATATGACCGTGGAGGGCAATATCATGGCGGTGCTTGCAAAAAGCGGCAGGCGTGACAGGCGCGAACGCTTCTCATCGCTCGTCAAAAAATTCTACATCGGAGGCCTTGAAAACCACTACCCGGCGCAACTGTCCGGAGGCCAGCAGCAACGCGTGGCCATAGCCCGCATCATGGCAAGCGACCCTTCGCTTCTGATGCTCGACGAGCCGCTTTCCGCGCTCGACTCCTACCTGCGCTGGCAATTGGAGGACGAGCTTGCTAAGACGCTCGGCAGTTTCCCCGGCGAGGCGCTGTATGTGTCCCATAACCGCGACGAGGTTCTCAAGCTCTGCGACCGTGTATGCGTGATCGATCGCGGGCGGTTCGAGAAGCCACGCCCTGCGGGCGAGCTTTTTGAGTCGCCTGAGACGCTCGCTTCAGCGCTCTTATCCGGATGCAAAAATTATTCGCGCATAGAGTTCGCGGACGGCGGTCCTCGGGCTGCGGACTGGAACATCCGCATCAAATGCGCGAAACCGATCGGGGAAGACACCTCGCACATCGGGGTGAGGGCGCATTACGTGTCGATCATGCCCGGCGAAGCGCCGGAAGCCGCAGAGGAAAACGCGATCCCATGCCGCGTTCTCAGGATGACCAACGATATTTTCACGGTGATCGTAAGCGTCCATCCGCTCGGCACGGATCCGGAAAATGACTTCTCGCGGATCAGGGCGGAACTTCCGAAGGGCAGCCTGGGCGGCCTCAGCGAGGGCGATCTTGTGACAGCCGTGATAAAGCCCGGCGATGTGATGCCATTGCGGCGAAATTATGTTAATATATGAGAATGCAATCTTACATTCGATTTTAACTAATCGGCATTAGGCTGGGGGGATCGAATTGGCCAAGAAAGGGTCAGAAAGCCACAGCGACGCGTTAAGGACCATCCTGAAGAAAGTCGGCGTCAAGATCACTCCTATAAGGCTTGAGTTGATGGACTACCTATTAGTGACAGCGCGGCCCCTCTCACACGCGGACGTCCAGTCCGCATTCCCCATGCTCGACCGCGTGACGATCTACAGGACGCTCGCCTCATTCGTCAATTGCGGCATAGCGCACCAGGTTCAGGGACTTGACGGGGTGTGGCACTTCTGCGCGCATGACCCAAATGTCTCCGGATGTCCCGGCAATCACCCCCACTTTCTCTGCATGTCGTGCGGCAAAATGATATGCCTTCTCGGCCAAGACATGCCTCGGATTGAAGTCAGCGAAGGCAATGTCGTGAACGGCAAGCAATTCGTGGCATACGGGACATGCCGCGAATGCGCCGCGCGGATCCAGCAAGATCAGCAAGCCCAAAACGACGGCGGCGAACAGAAGGTGGAAGATTAGATAATGAAAATGACATTCATAACGCTGGAGGAAGCCGTAGGCAAGCCTCTGGCTCATGACCTGACGAAAATTGATGCCAAAAATCACACGAAAGGCGCGAGATTCAAAAAAGGCCAGATAATTTCCGAGGCGGACTTGCCGGTTCTTCGCGAGATGGGTAAAGAAAACCTCTCCATTTTGGAGCTGTCGGCAGACGAAATGCACGAGAATGACGCCGCGGAAGCCTTATGCGGCGCGCTTTGCGGCAAAAACTGCTCGGCCGGCGCCCCGGAGGAAGGCAGGATAACGATGCGTTCGCTCTGCAGCGGCCTCCTCTTTTATGACGCCGAGTCCGTTCACAGGATCAACGAGGATCCGGACTGGGTGCTTGCGGCTCTGGCGCCTCACAGGCAGGTCAGGGAGGGCCAGGCTATAGCCGGTTTCAGGATCAGGCCGCTTTTTATGGAGCGCCACAGGGTCGCCCGCGCCGTCTCGACGGCTTCCCCTATTGACGTTCGCCCCTTCATGCCCCTTCGGGCAGGGCTTGTCACGACGGGCAAGGAGCTGGCGGAGGGGCGCGTCAAGGACGCTTTTGCCGGAAAGTTCCTGCAAAAGATCGCGCCGTTCGGCGGCACGCTCATAGGACAGCGCTTTTCCACGGATGACGCTGACCTGATCGCAGACGCCATAAGCGCGTTCCTGTCGGAGGGGGCGCAGCTCGTCGTATGCACGGGAGGCATGAGCGTGGATGCCGACGACCGCACTCCGGGCGGGATAGCGAAGGCAGCCAGGGAGATAGCTTTCAGAGGCATCCCGGTGCTGCCGGGCGCGATGCTCATGCTCGGCTGGGCGGCCGCTGCTGACGGCAAGGACGCGGCCATAATAGGCGCCCCCGCGTGCGTCGTGCATGACGACAGGACCGCGCTCGACAAAATACTGCCTTTCATCTTCGCCGGGGAAGACCCGTCCCCTTATATCAGGCGCTGGGGGGTCGGGGGGTTATGCGAGCATTGCGATCCCTGCCGCTGGCCTGTCTGCTCATTCTCATCAGGCTGCTGACGAACAAGATGAGATGAAAAAAAATGACGGCTGCAGGATATCCGGGCTCATTCTTGCCGCCGGCCTCTCGGAACGGATGGGCGAATGCAAGGCGCTTATGCCGATGGCGCGGAACAGCGCGCTCGAGGTTATAGTGACGCGCATGAGGGCCGCCGGCGTCGAATCCATCACGATCGTCACGGGCTGGCACGAGGAGCCGATACGCCGCGAGGCGCTGAGGCTTGGCTGCGACACGGCGTTTAACCCGGCGTATAAGACGGGCATGTTCAGCAGCGTCGTCACGGGCGTCAAGGCGCTCAAGGACAGCAGCGATGCCTTTTTCCTGCTTCCGGTCGACATCCCGCTCGTAAAAACGGCGACGTACAGGGCTATGATAGACGCGTTCAGCGAGGGCTACGGCACGCCGGAAGTCATATACCCGGCCTTCATGGGCGAGCGCGGCCATCCGCCGCTGATAGGGCGCGAGTTGATCGGCCCGATCCTTGACTGGCACGGCAGGGACGGTTTAGGAGGGCTGCTCGGCGAGCGGGCCAGAAGCATCGATGTCCCTACGGCGGATCGCGCCGTCCTGCTCGACATGGACACGCAGAACGACTATAAGGCGCTGCTTCTGTACTGTATGGACGAAAAGATCCCGGACGAAGATGAGTGCGCGGAACTCCTTGTCATAGCGGGGACGCCCAAAAAGGTGACCCGCCACACGAAAGCCGTGGCGGACTGCGCCGCTCGTCTGGCCGAAGCCCTTGCCGCGTCCGGAGTGAAGGTCAACGGAAAGCTGCTGCGCTCCGCGTGCCTTCTTCACGACATCGCGAAGGGCGAGAAGGATCACGAGGCGCAAGGCGCGCGATGGCTGCGTGAAAGGGGCTATTCAAAGGTGGCCGATCTTGTGGCCGCGCATAAGGACCTGCCGGCGAAAATGATAAAAACCTCTTCCGTCAGCGAGGCGGAGATCCTGTATCTTTCGGACAAGATAACGGATGGGGAGGTCATCTCCACGCTCCAGAACAGGATGTTCCGCGTGGAGAACCGCTTTGCCCCGAAGAGCGAAGCCCTTGCCGCCGCGAAACGGAGGATAAAGCAAGCCTCCGAAATCCAGAAGAAAATCGAAAAAATAACCGGGCACCCTCTCGACGAGATCACGCTGGGCGCGCAGAAAGTTTGCGGATCGGGATAAAGCCGGCTCAGGAAGGAGCCGATATTTAATTAACAAGCGTTGTAGGAAGCGTTTATAGATTATCTGGCACCTTCTTAGTCGTGGGGTGCCAGATGCTTTATGCGCGAAGCGGAGGCTCACGCCAAAATGGCTCCCGTATTTATCAAGCCTTTGAGTCCCCTGGCGGTGCCGGGGGCTCGCGCTTTGCGCTATCTCCGTCACCCCAAAAAAATATGCCCTCTTAATATATTGAGGCCGATCATGATAAGCACGGCACCGCCCAGCAGCTCGGCGCGGTTCCCTAGTTTTGCCCCGGCCCTGCTTCCGAAGATCACGCCAGCGACGCAGAGCCCTGCCGTTATCACGCCAGCGGAAACCGCGAGCGGGAACACGTGCCTGTCCGTCAGCGCGAAACTCGCCCCGACCGCCATCGCGTCGACCGACGTGGCCAGAGCAAGATAGAAAATGGCCGCTGATTTAGTAGGGTCGCCGGCAGGACAGACGTTCTCCTCGAATGAGCCGCGGATCATGCGGCAGCCGACAAAAGCGAGCAGCCCGAACGCGACCCAGTGATCGATAGAATCTATCAGGCTCAACGCGTAGGCCCCCAAAACCCAGCCGCCCAGCGGCATGAAAAACTGAAACGCGCCGCAGGCCGCTCCCATCCGAAGCGCCGTCCCGCACGTTCCCGCGCCTCCGCGCGCGCCGACGCATAGTGAAACCGCTAACGCGTCCATCGCGAGCGATGCCGCGGATAGCAGCGAATCCACATAATAATTCATGGCACTCTCCCTCTTCCTCTCTATAGAAGGCGCTACCATTATGAGACAAGTTGAGGGTATAATCAATCGTCGGGACATTTTCAAAAAGGAGAACGGGAAAAATGACAGACTTGCACAAAATGCCAAAAGAGCCAAAGATGCCAAAAAACATAGAGGAATTCGCAAAATCAAAGCGCTGGTGGCGCACAGAAATACAGACCGAAGTCGTCGCGTCGCGGGACGGCGTGAGCGAAATATTGAAACTGCTGGCAATGAAAAAAGAGCGGCCTTTTTTCGTCATTGACGACGCGTTGGCCGGTCAGCCCGCATTCGGGCCGCTTCTGGAGCGGGAGGGAAAATTCCTGTTCGCGGCGTCCGTCTCTGAGCCAAGGACCTGCGACGTGGACGCGCTCGTCGAGCTGATACGCTCTTTAAAAAACGCGCCTGACGTCTTGGTCGGCGTTGGCGGCGGCGGCACGATGGACTTAGCCAAGGCGGCTGGGATCTGCGCCGCTAACCCGAAGACCGCTGCGGAGTATCAGGGCTATGGGCTAGACATGAAAAGAGGAACGGACATATGGGTGCTTCCGACGCTGACAGGAACCGGTGCCGAACTGACGCCGATAGCCGTCCTTCGCGGCCCTGAAAAAAAGCTCGGCATAAACAATAACCACGCGGCGCCCTCAGTGGCGGTAATCGACCCCGCGCTCACGAAGGGGGCAAAAAAGCTCAACCGCTTTTACACGATGATGGACTGCTTCTTTCACCACTACGAGATCACGAAGAGCAAGACCAGCGCGGAGGAGGCCATAGCCGACGCGCGGGAGGGGCTCGCGCTGGCGGGCGAGGTTCTTTCATCGGATCTCTCCTCCTACTGCGAGGAACGCGCCGTCAAGTCGGCGGTAGCGTCGGTCTTAGGCGGCAGCAGCAGCATCGGGGGGCGCGTCGGCGTTGCTCACGCCATTTCATACGGCCTCAGCAATGCCGCGCCGAAACTGCCGCACAGCGTGGCCGTCACGATCTCCATGCTTGCCTGCGCCGATATTTACGGCGACGGCGGTTACGCTGACACAGTGCGGTTCCTGGAAATAAACGGCATGCCCAGGCCGAAAGCCTCGGACTACGGCATAGACCCGTCCTGCGTGGGCAAGATGACGGCGACCGCGCTCGGAATGGAAAAACTCTGGCAGAGCCACTACGGAGAGGACTGGCGGAACACGGTTGACGAAAAATTCATACAAGAAATATATAAAGGGATAGTGGCATCGTAAGCCGCTTCAAAAACACTGGGAGGTTTGTCCAAGATGAATAAAAAACTACGTTTTTCCTGCCTGGCGCTTTTGTTGGCATTGCTCTTTGCGACGGATTGCGGGGCATTTGCCCCCAGCCCTAAGCTCGAATACGCGCCATATTCAGCACAGTTTGCCGAATACGCGTCGGATCCTGAAGCGTGGACAGATCTCAGGCCGTCCCCGGTCGATTTTTCCCATCTTTCCCGCATAAACGCCGCGCATAGCGGAGTATCGCCAAGGGGCGCCTCGCTGCCGCGAAAGTTCGACTTGAGGGAGCTGGGCTTCATGACTCCGGCAAAAAATCAGGGGGCAGACGGCAACTGCTGGGCGTACACGGCTATGGGCTCGCTGGAGTCGTCCTATCTTAAAAAGACGGGGAAGAGGCTGGATCTTTCAGAAGACTTCCTCTCCTGGTTCGCTTTTGCGGGGCAGGGGGCTTTTACGGGAAAAAGCCGGGGCGGCGGCTTTGACAATATCGCCGTGTCGATGCTTGCCAGATGGGCCGGCCCCGTCGCGTCAAGCGTTGCGGGCAGTCAGGGCACTCAAGGTTTTTCAGGCAGCGAAACCGATTACACTGACGCGCTTCATCTCGAAAACGCTTATTTCCTCGGGCTCGAGTTCGTAGACGACGAGAACCTTTATCTCCAGCCCAGCGACGACGCGAGGAAGCAGCTTGTCTACGAGCTTGGCGCTATATCGGTCGGAATCTACACCGCGGGCCTTCCCTCAGACAGCAGGTATTACAACGCGCAAAACAGCGCTCTGTTCTACAACGGCGAAAAACGTTATCCTGATCACTCCGTGTTAGTGGCCGGGTGGGACGACGACTATCCAAGGGAGAATTTCAGCGCCGAGAACCTTCCGCAAAGGGATGGCGCGTGGCTTGTGAAAAACAGCTGGGGAAGCGGCTTCGGAGACGGCGGCTACTTCTGGATTTCTTATGAGGACAGGGGCTTTGCGGATGGCGTCGCGTTTCTTGCGGGGGAAGCTGACAACTACGGCAAAAACTACGGATACGACGATCTGGGCTGGTGCATGTCATCTGGCGTAGGGGCGGGGGAGACGGCCTGGCTGTCGAACGTTTTCACAAGCGGCGGGGAGGAAGAGAGGCTGGAGGCCGTTTCGTTTTACGCTACGTCTAATAACGCGTCCTACGAAATTTATATTTACACAGGGTTATCAGACGCGTCCGACCCTATTAGCGGGACGCTGGCGGCCACTGCGTCCGGAACGCTCGATCTGGCCGGCTATCACACGGTAAAGACGCCTTACGCGGACTTGAAGCCAGGCACGCCATTTTCAGCAGTGCTGAAAGTGACCACTCCAGGCTACGCCTATCCCGCGGCAGTGGAAAAGCAGATAAATGACTACTCTGACAACGCGATCATCGAGCGGGGCGCAAGCTTCATCTCGATGGACGGCAGCCTATGGGCCGACGCTGGGGAACAGGGAGCGAACGTCTGCGTCAGGGCGTTCACGTCAAAGACCGCGTCAGGCGCAACGCCAGGAGGCAGTCAGGGCGGCTCAGACGCGTCTCAAGGGAATTCGGGCGGCGGATGCAGCGCGGGCACCCCTCTTTTCGCCCTTTTTGTCCCGTTGCTTCCCCTTATCGTAAAACGGGCAATGGCGAAAGGACGCTAAAGCCTCTCCGCGTCAGCCCCAAATCTCCCATGACGGATCGGGCGCTAGAGATAGATCCGAGCGCTCGCCCCTCATGAAGGCACTGTAGCCGGCCGCCGCTATCATCATGGCGTTGTCGGTGCAATATCCCCGGGATGGGATGAATGCCTCCCATCCCGCTCTTTTCGCCTCCGATTCGAGCGCTTCCCTCAATGATGAGTTCGCGGCTACCCCTCCGGAAATGGCGAAACGCCTGACCCCGGTTTTCCTTACGGCCATACGCGCCTTCCGCATCAGCGACTCCGTGACAGCCCTCTGGAATGACGCGCAGATGTCGGCGACCGGCAGACCGGCACCACTGTCCTTTATTCTCTGAACCGCCGTCCGCAAAGCCGTTTTAAGGCCGCTGAAGCTAAACTCCACTTCCCGCGAATCCTTGAGCGCGACCGGGAAATCAAAAGCGCGAGCGTTGCCGCCGCAAGCCAGGCGCTCTATGACCGGGCCGCCGGGATAACCCAGCCCCATCGCTTTCGCGGCCTTGTCGTAAGCCTCGCCCGCCGCGTCGTCCCTCGTCGTCCCCATGAGGGCATATTTGCCCTCTTCCTTCGCCAGCACGATCTCAGTATGCCCGCCGGAAACGATCAGGCAGAGAAACGGCGGCGCGAGACCCGTGCCTGCCAGGATATTGGCGAAAATATGCCCTTCAAGGTGATTCACCCCGATAAGCGGCTTTCCCCACGCCTGCGCAAGGGCCTTTGCCGACATGACCCCTACTAAGAGCGAGCCCATAAGCCCCGGGCCCGCGGTCACCGCGATAAGGTCGACCTCGTCGGGCGTCATTCCCGCCTTGGAGAACAGCGAGCGGAGTAACGGAAGAAAAGCCTCCTGATGCTTCCGGGAGGCAAGTTCCGGCACCACCCCGCCGAAGGGCGAGTGATCCGCTATCTGGCTGGATATGACATCGCGGATCGCCGTTTTCGGGCCTTCGAGAAGAGCAAGCGCCGTGTCGTCGCAGCTCGTTTCGATCCCCAGAGTGATGAATTTCCCTTCCCTCACGGTTTTTTACGCCAACTCGAAGTCAAAAGCCAATATGACTATCGAATTTGTCTCAGGAAACCGCGCAAGACGCGGGCTGCAGGCATCAGTGGCAATGGCCGCCGTGCGAGCCGCAGGAACAGCCTGGCGAGCATCCGCCGGAACAGCTCTTGCTCTTCCTGGCCTCGCCCTCAAGATGTATCAGTACCTTGCACCTGCAGGAAGGGCAACGGCTGGCAAAAGCCTCCGTCTCGAATCTCGCCCCGCAATCAGCGCATGAATAAACGTGCATTTAATATCCTCCTCTATTCAGTTATCTCTTTTTTGCCATCGCGTCTTTTATCCAGACCCACTCCGGGCAGCGGAGAAGAAGCGTTACGGTAGTATATATCAGAGCGCCGCCTGAAACCAGAGCCAAAAGCCAGCAAAACCTCAAGGGGAACCCAGCCTCCATCGGATACGGGACAGCGATTTGAGCCAGGGCAACGCAGCCCGCCATAGCCAGACACGAAGCCAGGAAGCGCGCCGTCCACCAGACGCCGAAAAGGCCCAATCTCAGGCCTAGACGCCGCGATACGTGCCACGCGCCTAAGAACGCGGCGCCAGTGAAAGCTATGGACGTTCCGATCGCAAGGCCGCGATAGGACATGAAGCGCATAAGGATCATGCCTAAAGCGAGGTTCGCGCAGACGGTGAACAGCGTCACACTCACTGCCGCCTTTGGCATCGACCGGGCGTAAAGCGCACGCATCAGCACGGTGTTGCAGGCTATGCCGGGCAAGCCCGCCGCGTAGCAGGCAAGCGCCCCCGATGTGGCCTCAAGCGCCCATCCCCCAAAAGCGCCCCTCACGAGAAGAAGATGGACGATGGGGCGCGAGGCCAGCATGAGCCCGATAGCGGCCGGAGAGACGATGAAAAGGTTAAAGCGGAGCGCGTCCCTTATGAAAGAGCGGAAACCCTCCCTGTCGTCGCGGTCGAGCCGTGACAGCATGGGCAAAACCGCCTGAGATATCGCGATGACGAATAGCCCGAGCGGAAGCTGGATTATCCTGTCCGCGTAGTTAAGGACGGATATGACGCCCCCCTCCAGAAATGAGCCGAGCATCCTGCTGATGACCGGGTTTATCTGATTGAGCGACAGGCCGGCCGCGTAGGGGGCAAAAAGCGCGAGCGTTTCGCGCAGATCGCGGTCCGCGAAGTCCGGGCGAGCGGGAATAAGCCCCATCCCCATCCTCCCGGCCCATGCCCACTGGAGCGCCATGCTGCAAGCCCCGCCGGCCAGGACGGCCGTCACGAGAACCCAGACGGAAACCCTGTCCTTAAGCGCGATGATTATTACTATGAACGCGAGATTGCTCGCGGCCGGAGCAACCGCCGGCACAAAGAAACTTCCGATGCTGTTTAAGACGCCCATCGCGAGAGCCCCTACCGAGACCAAGAGCAGGAAGGGGAATAGCGCCCTCGTGAGCGAGACGGCAAGGCGGGCCTCGTCTCCCGCAAAGCCAGGCGCGATCACGCGCACCAAAAGCGGGGAGGCGGCCATGCCTGCCAGCACGACAGCCGCGCAGGCAGCAAGCAAAACCGTCATCACCTGGCGGGCCAGATGCCTGGCGGGCGCCGCGCCGTCCCTTTTATGAACCCTGGAGAAGACGGGAACGAACGAGGCGGAAAGCGCCCCTTCGGCTAAAAGCTGACGAGATATGTTAGCTAAAGTGTACGAGACGTAAAACGCGTCGAGGCTGCGCGTCGCCCCGAAAAAACCTGCCGTAAGTATCTCCCGCGCAAGCCCCAGAACCCTGCTCGCCAGCGTGCCCATCATCATCCTGAGAGCGCTTCCGACCATACGGGACATGCCGGCGCCCTGCTTTTCGCGGTTTGATATGGCATCATCTACCATTCAAAACGGTCTCCGAGATAATACTTCTTGGCAAGCGGGTCGTTCGCTATCCTTTCGGGCGGGCCCTCCACTACAACTTTCCCCTGGTGCATGATGTACGTCCTGTCCGTGATCGCCAGCGTCTCCCTCACGTTGTGGTCCGTGAGCAGTATCCCGAAGCCCTTAGTCTTAAGCGCGCGGATTATGTCCTGAAGGTCGCAGACCGCTACGGGATCGATGCCGCTGAACGGCTCGTCAAGCAGTATGAACACAGGGTCAGCGGCAAGGCACCGCGCGATCTCGACGCGCCGGCGCTCCCCTCCGGAGAGGGCGTATCCGGGAGCGGCCATAACATGCCCCAGCCCGAACTCGCCAGACAGCTCATGGCACCGCTCCTCCATCTCGCTGCCCTTCACCCCTTTGGATGCCAGCACAAGCTCAAGGTTTTCCTTCACGCTTATCCTGCGGAATATGGACGGCTCCTGCGGCAGATAGCCGACACCTTTCCTGGCCCTCATGTACATAGGCAGCGAGGTGACATCCTCGTCCCCTATATAGACCTTGCCGGAATCGGGCAGTATGCGGCCCGTCATCATGTAAAACGTCGTGCTTTTGCCAGCCCCATTCGGCCCTAGGAGCCCGACGACCTCGCCGGAGCTGACTTTAATATTGACGCCGCTCACGACCTCGCGGCGCCTGAAGCTCTTGCTGAGCGCCGTGCCGCTGAAAAAAAAACGCTCCTTTTCGCCCATTTTACTGACCGCTCATCTCAAACGCGATGCTGGGCCTGTCGCCAAGAGCCTCGACCCGCCCGCTGGCAAGGTGATATACGATATTGGCGGCGCGGAGGTTCCGCCCTTCCTGTGACGCGAAAGCCCCGCCGGATATGACGAGCGTCCCCCTGTCCTCCGAGAAAACGCCTTTGCTGCCCGTGATCCTCGTGTAAGCGCCGCCTTCGACGGCGACGTTCATCGCTATGCCCCCGTCCGCTATCAGCTCGACTATATCGCCGTTTTTTATCAATCCGTTCGCCTCGGCGGCGGTTATCGTCATCTTCCGCGAACGATCCTCGTAGCGGCGGATATTCAGCGCGTGAAAGCGGTCCCCGTCGCGGGACGCCTCGTCCGAGTCGACGAAATAATTCCCGAAATCCAGCAAGACTCTGCCCGACGCGCTGTAATTTTCCGTCCCAAGCTCCCACACGATCCTGTCCGCCTCAAGAGTGCCTTCGCCGCCGGAGAGCATGGCGCTCCCGCTTGCTGTTATGACCCGCCTCTCCGATGTCCTCTCCAGCATTATGGAATCGCACGTTATGTCGAGGGACTGAGCCGTAAAGCGCCCCCTTGCGTTGCCCTCCATCTCGAACGACGTGCCGTCCGTGTAGCCGATCCCCCTGTCAGCGGATATCTCCCCCTCCGGTGACGTGAAGCGGACGTTCCCGGTAGCCACTATGCTGCGCGATTTCGGGTCGTAGTTCATGGAGTCAGCCTGAAGCGTGGCATTCCCGGCGGCAAGGAGAGAAACGGCGGAAACCGCCAATATCGCGGCTGACAGGAGGAAAATAAAAAACTTTTCTGTTTTTTTGACGATCACTGAGCAGACCTCCAGCAAAGCATTGCGGCTATTTTCTGATATAAAACAAAAGGCCTAGAGTTAGAACCGTTTAAAGCGCTCACCGCAAGGACGCGAAACAGCCCTGAGCGTTCTTTGTTAACGCGCCGTGTCAGCAATTATAACCCCAACAAACGCGAATTACCGAGCGTAAAACGCCCGGATCGTAGTAAAATCTATGCGATAGGGCGAGATTGCGGAAACAAAACGACAAAATGACAGGGGGAAATTCGCATGGAAGGCGACGCCAGGCTTGAAGAGCTTGTCTTGCTCGTCGAGAGCATCAGGAAAGAAGTGGCGGATCTGAAGGAATCAATCGCAAAGGACACGACGGAAGAAGAACGCCCGGGGCCGGACATGACTAAGATAAAATCTCTTCTGGACGACGGTTTCGCGCGCGTTGCTGAAGCATTGCGCCCGATTGCCGAGAAGGCGCGGGACAAAATCGGCAAGCCTGCCGGGGATACCGTTAACGCGATTGAGGAAAAAATAGCCGCCCATCCCTTTGCATCTGTCGGGCTTGCGGCCATTGCGGGCTTTGCTGTCGGCAGGGCGCTTGGATGCCTTGTTTCCGGCAAGCGCGGGAAGGAATAAAAAGGAATAAACCGGCGTTTTGAAGGCGCTTGCGGAGATAATCATCTCTTTATTCGAGCTGGCGGAGGCGGAGGGCCGAGAACTTCGCAGGAATATTTCGCTCCTGCTTGCCGCTTCGGCTCTATTTTTCGCCGCGTCTGTCGTGGCCATAGCAGGGGTGCTGGCGCTCATGCGCGCCCTGTACCGCGTTATGTCTCCCAGTTTCGGCGAGGCCGCCTCTCTGGCCGTGACCGGCGCTGTCTTGATTTTCATCTCCGCCGCCGCCTGCGCCGCCATGCTCTGGCATATCAATAAGAAACCGGGAGGGAAAGCTGATGACAAGCCCGACGGTCAGGACGCCAAAAACGCAGCCATCACTGACGGAGGCGAAGGAGGGCTTGCGGAGATCGATGAACCTCCTCAGCCTGGCCGCGGCGATTAAAGCAAGCCCAGCGGGCACCGTGGCGGCAGCCGCGGGAGCTGGCATCGCGCTGGGGCTTTTAAGCTCATGCCCAGGCCAGGCTAGGCCCGCGTCAAGCCATCTCGGCACCATAGCGGAATTAGCCCTTGTTCTGATTAAAAATCAGCTTGACGATAGCGGCACCGGCTGAACAAAGTGGCGCGGGCGACATTAGCCCCAGGCGACCCGTCCGGCCCCGATATGGCCGTTGCCGCAAGCGCCGCGCAAATGGCCTCGCGGGCAAGGATCAATTTTTTAGCATAGAATCGTACAGTTTAAACAAGCCCTGCGTCCCGTTTTCCTCTCCGCCGGAAGCCGCGAGTTTTTCGTACTGGGCCAGCGCGGCGCTTAAGCCGTCCAGCTCCATCCCTATCTCTTCCGACGACTCCGCGGCGAGCTTCATGTCCTTGATGAAATGCTTGACGAAAAAACCCGGCTCGAAGTCTCCCTTCAGGATGCGCGGGCCGTAGTTCGAAAGGCTCCAGCTTCCGGCGGAGCCGCCCTCGACGCACTCCAGGAATTTTCCAGGATCGAGCCCCGCGCCTTTCGCGAACGACAGCCCCTCGCACACCCCCATCATGGTGCCGGCTATCACTATCTGGTTTGCGAGTTTCGCTAACTGCCCGCAGCCCGCGCCTCCAAAACGCGCTATGTTCTTGCCCATCAGGCGCAGCATGGGCAGAGCCCGCTCGAAGTCCTCTTCGTCGCCCCCCGCCATGATGGAGAGCGTAGCCTCGCGCGCGCCCCTGTCCCCGCCTGTCACCGGCGCGTCGCATGATCCAAGCCCGCGCGCCTTGGCCGCGCCGTAAATCCTCCTGGCAAGCGCCGGGCTCGACGTCGTCATGTCTACCAGCAGCGTCCCGGGTTTAGCGCTCTCCACTATCCCCCCTGGCCCAAGGTATGCTTCCTCCACGTCCTTCGGAAAACCTATTATCGTGAAGACCGCGTCGCTTTCCGCCGCCGTCTCTCCCGCCCCGCTCATGAGTTTCGCCCCTCTTGCCACAAGGCTCTCGCACTTCAGGGCCGTCCTGTTATAGACGCGCAGCTCATGCCCGGCGTCCATCAAATGCCCCGCCATAGATTGCCCCATAACCCCTATACCAATAAAACCTATCCGCGTCATGACCGATCCTCCTGCGCGAGCTTTGCCGCGCTCTGATAATCTATTTTCCCGACCCCTATTCTGGGGATGGATTGGGCGTAAATGATTTTCTTGGGTATCACCAGTTCCGGCAAGCCCATTCCCGAAAGCCGCGCCCTCAGTTCCTCCTTGTCCGGGCTTGCCCGCTCCGTCAGAAGCACTATTACCTCACCCCTGTTTTCGTCCGGCACGCTCACGACCGCGTGCGCCTCGTCCGGCCACGCTTCCTGCACAGCCGCTTCTATCTGCGCCAGAGATACCATCTCGCCGCCGATCTTGGCGAACCTCCGCGCCCTGCCCTCTATCGTTATGAAGCCATCACTGTCTATCGAGACGATATCCCCGGTATCGTAGCCCTCATCAGGCGGCGGCACTATCGACCCGTCCTCCTGTATGTAGCCCATCATCACGTTCGGCCCTTTAATGACGAGCCTGCCCCCGCCAGCAACGCCCTCAACCGGAATGAGGCCCGGCTTCACGCAGGGAAGCGGACGGCCGATTGAGCCGAACTTCACGTGCCCGGGACTGTTGACCCCGACGACCGGCGACGCCTCCGTGACGCCGTATCCCTCCAGGACGCGCTTTCCGAACTTCTCAGCCCAGATCTTTGCCGTGCTCCCCTTCAGCTTGTCGCCGCCGCAGATGACATACCGCATCTCGAAAAAATCAAGCGGCGCGGCGTTTTTCGCGTAACCGGCCAGAAAGGCGTTCGTCCCGAGAATGACGGTGCTTTTCGTCTCGTACGCGTAAAGGGGGATTTTCTTGTAATGCAGCGGCGTAGGATAGAAAGCTATGGGCATTCCGGTGGAAAGAGGCATTAAAGTTCCCGTGCAGAGGCCGAAAGAATGAAACATAGGCATTATGTCGAGCATGACGTCCGACGAGTAGAAGTCGAGCCTGGTGCGGACCTGCGCCGTGTTTGCCTGAATATTCAGGTGCGAAAGCGACACTGCCTTAGGCGTGCCCTCGGAGCCGGACGTAAAAAGCACTACAGCGGTGCGCTCGGCCGCTTTTGCGGCGTCAGCGTCAGGCGACGCGAAAAGAGCGGAAAGCAAACAGCCGATTTTCCCCAACGCGCCGATTTCCGCCGCCCTGTCCTCAAGGTACTCATGCGCTATGCCCGCGCCCGAAAGCGCGTCGACGAGAGGCGCGAATTTCCCCTCGTCTACGAAGCGCCGCGACGTAATCATGGTCCTGACCTTCACCACCCCGCAGGCCGCTATGAGAGACCTCGCGCCCATGGAGTAATTAAGCATGGCCGGCGTCCGCCCAGCGTGCTGACAGCCTATCATCGCGGCAAGCGTGGCTAGCGAATTCGGGAGCATGATGCCGACAATCTCTCCCTTCGCGGAGATTTTTTCCACGATCCGCTGAAAGAGGAATATCCGTGTAATAAACCCATCCCAGTCTATCCTGGATCCGTCCGGCTCCATTGCCATAATCCGTTTCCTGCCCCAGAGCGCGCGCTGTTCGAGCATCGTGTCGAAGAGCGGTTTTTTGTCCCAGATGGACTCCGCCAATACGTCCGCGATCATCCCCTCCAGCAGCAGCATCGTTTCCCTCCTGCCGGCCTTCCCGCTACTCGCGACTTCGTCGCTGATTTTACGCGGCTCGCCCAGGAAGAGCGTGACTTTCGGGCACACCCTCTCGATAAGGCGCCCCCCCATGCGCGAGAACGGCGTGAACTGAGTGTTTAAAGCCCGCGCCGCCATCACGGAAGCCCCGCTCTTCTCGATTGCGGCCACGGCAACCTCCGAGAGCTTCATCAAGAGGCCGTTCGTCGTAGGCTCAGGCTCCGGGAACAGCACGACGAGCGACGTCCTCTTCCACAGGTCGTCAATCCGCTTAAGGGACGCCGCGTCGTTCTGGTCGATCACGGCGTGTTCAAAGCAGCCCTTGACGAGCCCGAACCACTTTTGCCTGGCAAAGGACGGGGAGACGGCCACAACGGGACGGCCTGGAATGAACATGCCGAATAAAACAGGATCAATGAAGGATGCGTAATGCGGCGCGACGATTACCCTGCCGCCTTTGGAAAGGGCGCTCTCTAAATGCGGAGCGCGGACGTCAATTTTATAGATAAGCCTGAAGAATAATTTCACTAAAAACCTCCACAAGGCAACCACCCCCAACATGCCTTATTTTATACTAAATATTTTTAAATTGGGATAAAATTAGAATAGGCCTTGGTCATGTTTTTTAATATTGAGCCATAAGGGGCGGCGGAAAATGGAATTGAGATTCGTTAAGACGAACCCGACGGGGAACACGACGATCCTGGTCGAAAGCCCCGTAGAAATCGGCGATCAGGCGGAAATCGCAAAAATACTCATGCGGGATGACGTTCTCTGCGCCGAGCAGGTCGGTTTTTTGGGCGCCCCTCGAAACCCTTCGGCAGCTAGGGCAAACCTGCGGATGATGGGCGGCGAGTTTTGCGGCAACGCCGCGGCCAGCCTGGCCGCGTTTTTGGTCTGGCGGGACGGCGGGCATGAAAAAGAAACGAAAGTCCCGCTTGAGGTTTCTGGCGCGGATGGCGTTACGGAGTGCCTTATAAAGCGTTGCGGAGAGGAGTTTCAAGGCACTGTCGGCATAATGCCGCCTCTGCGCATCGAGACATTGCGTCTCCCCCTGGCAGGAATGAAACAGGAACTTCCGTCCGTTAAGCTGCGCGGCATAACGCACGTGATAGTCCCGCTTGAAATTTTAGGACCGGCCCAAGAGACCCGTCAGTCCGCCGAGCGGGCGGCTAAGGAGTGGGAGGGATTGATTGAGGACGAGGCGTTCGGCATTTTGCTTTATGAATGCCAAAAAAATTCGATCACCCCGCTGGTCTGCGTGAAAACGAGCGGAACCGCTGTATGGGAGAGAGGCTGCGGGAGCGGATCCGCCGCGATAGGTGCCTACTTAGCCAGCCTTGCAGGCTCGTCCGAAGCAAACGTGACAACGAGCGTCACTCAGCCCGGAGGCATCATCACGGTCGAGACGCGGCGCGAAAACGGCGCCGTCTCCGGCATTTCCATCACAGGAAACGTCAGGATAGTTGCCAGAGGAACGGCATATATTTGAAAATATAAAAACCGGCGCCCGCCATGCCATCAGCGGATGCCGGTTCAGGTTTAGAAATAGAATTGCTTTTATTTCGCGGAAAGAGCCGCCATCGTAATATAGTTATACGGCTGGTTGAAGTGCGGCAGGAAGAAGATATCGAGCAGCTTCAGCCTGTCTATCGTGACCTTCTCCTCTATCGCGAGCGAGAACATGTGTATGCCCATCGAGATATTTTCCTTCGAGGCCATCTGAGCGCCCAGCACCCGCCTTGTCCCTTTATCGTAAACGATGCGTATCTTCACCTTCTCGTTGTTCTTCATGAACGCCGGTTTCTGTAGATCCTCAAAGTCCGTGGCAAGCGCGTCGTAGCCGAGTTTTTTCGCCATCTTGAGGCTGAGTCCCGTGGACACCATGTTATATCCGAAAATGCTTATTCCGTTCGAGCCCTGCACGCCTATCGACTCAAGAGGCGTTCCGCAGACGTTATGCCCCGCCACTATGCCGCTCCGCACGGCGTTCGTGGCAAGCGCGATGTAAGTAGTGTCCTGCACGGCGTTCGAGAAAATGCTGGCGCAGTCGCCTATCGCGTACACGTCGGGGTTGCTGGTCTGCTGCTTGAGATTCACGCGGTAAGCTCCGTTGGCTATCGTTTCGAGGCTGCCCTTCCCCAGCGCCGCGTTCGGCTTGAATCCTATGGCCATTATAACCATATCCGCGGAATATACGCCCTTGTCCGTGACAACCATCGAGACCTTCTTGCCGTCGCCCTTGAACTCGTTTACCTTCTCCCCGAAGTGAAGCTTTACCCCGTTGTCGGCCAATACCTTGTCCATGTCGTGGGTGAGCCATTCGTCATAATAGCTCGCGAGGCTCGTGTCCTCCGCCTCGAAGAGCAGCGCCTCCCTGCCGCGGCGCTTTATGGCTTCAGCAAGCTCCACCCCGATATACCCAGCGCCGATTACGGCCGCCGTCTTGACGTTCGGGTCGTCCAGAAGCGCGTTCGCGCTGCGCCCGTCCTGAAACAGCTTTACGGATTGAATGTTCGCGAGGCCGGAGCCGGGGATCGGCGGTAAAATCGGAAGTGAGCCGGTCGCTATTATGAGCTTGTCGTATGGGAGGACTTCCGTGTGCCCGTCCTTATGCTCGACCGTCGCCTGTTTCGCGGCAAAATCCAGGCCCTTTACTTCCGTCTCCATCATCACGCGCGCGCCTTTTTTGGAGAGTGCCTCGCCGGACGAGTAGAATAAACCGTCAGACCCGTCGATCTGGCGGCCTATCCAGAGAGCCGTCCCGCAGCCGAGATAACTGATGTTATCGTTGCGGTCCACAATCGTCAGTTCGTTTCCGGGATAATTGTCCAGAATGGTATTTGCGGCGGCGGTGCCGGCGTGATTTGAACCGATGAGAAGAATTTTTGCCATAACAAGCGTTCCCCCTTCAAATTTTGTAAATATTTTTTGTAAAAAGCTTGCGCTGATACTCCTAAACGAATGCTATTTTACATTAATCACCCAAAAATGCTCAGGCATAAACTGCGTATTTTGCGTTGTCAATAATTATCAATGGTGTAACCGCGCAGGACAGACCCGCGTTTCTGCCTTGCGTCTTTTTTTGTTGCCGCGCTCCGGGGAGCGGGGTATAATTGCGGCAATGAGTCATACAGACGTGGAGGAGTGATTTTGTGGCCCGAAGGGCGAAAGAACAGGATAAAAACACTATGCCGCATGACAAACAGGACAGGAAAGGTATTCTGCCGCTTCGCAATGACATAATCTTTAAGATGACGTTCGGCGACGCTCGCAACAAACATATCCTCCGGGCTTTCCTCTCGGCGGTACTCGATCTGCCGGAAGATGAGTACGACGAACTCGAAATCATCGATCCAAATTTAAGGGTCGGTGCCCCGGAAGAAAAGCTTGGTATTCTAGACGTGCATGTCAGGACTAAAAGCGGCAAGCAACTTGACGTTGAAATCCAGATAGCCCGGACTCCTTTCATGGAGGAAAGGATCACCGCTTACACGTCAAAGATGCTGGCAGCTCAGTTAAGCATCGGCGAGAAATACGCGGAATTGAAGAAGGTTATCACAGTCGTTATCCTCGCCTACGACCTTATAAAAGACAGCGAGCGTTTTCACAACAAGTACATGCTCTACGACGCCCAGACGAAATCTCTTTTTACAAACATCATCGAGATTCACACGTTGGAGTGGCAGAAACTCCCTGCCGAATCGGACGACATAAATACCGACGAAAAAACCGCGCGGCAGATTTTGTGGCTGAGGCTGATAAAAGCCGAAAGAGAGGATGAGGTCGAGATGCTGGCGACAAAAAACCCTGAGATACAAGAAGCCTATGACGTATTGAAAAAGCTCTCTGAAAGCGAGGAAGTGCGGCTACTTTATGAGTCCCGCGAAAAAGCCATCTGGGATGAACAGGCGCGGCTTTACAGCGCGACTAAAGAAGGCTTTGATAAAGGTATTGAGCAGGGCATTGAGAAAGGCGAGAAAAAGAAGGCTGTTGAAATGGCTAAAAACCTTCTCTCTTACGGGGTATCGCCGGATATCATAGCGGAAAGTTCAGGGCTGTCGCTCGACGTCATACAATCGCTCATGAAGTGATCATTGCGTCGCCGTAATTTTATACATCACTGGTAAACGGACTATAGCGATATTTAAATAAAAGGCCTGAAGTTAAAACCGTTGAAAGCGCTTATTGCAGGGAAGCGGAACATTTGCCACGTAGCGTTCTTTTGTTAACGCGCTATATCATGAATGAACTGAGGATGACCGGTTTGAACGTAAAAATTCTATTCACTCTTTTTATTACGATGGCAAAGCTGGGCTGCGCGGCATACGGCGGCGGACCGTCCGTCATACCGCTGCTCCAGACCGAAGTAGTCAAGATCCGCCAATGGATGGGCGTCGAGGAATTTATGGACGCCCTGGCTGTGGGGAACGCGCTCCCTGGCCCGATTGCGACTAAGATGTCGGCCGTGGTGGGTCACAGGATCGCCGGCGCGGCAGGCGCGGCCGCGGCCGTTCTCGGCATGGTGCTTCCAAGCGGCATCCTCGTGCTGATCCTTCTCAGGCTTATAGGGATGGTAAAGGTAAACCCAAATATAACGAGCATGTTAAAGGGGCTCCGGCCGGTCGTCGTCGCAATGCTCGCCTACGCGGCCTACAGCATGGCGCCTTCGTCGCTCAGAGGTGCTATGACGTGGTGCATCGGAATCGCCGCTTTGCTGCTCATGATCTTCACAAAAATAAACCCGGTATGGATAATAGTGGCGGGCGGCGCGGCGGGGATTATCCTGAAGCTGTAAAAAAATACGACGCGAAGCGGGGTCTATCTTTGGAAGAACGCCATGAATGGGAAGACATCGGCCAGAAAATTTATAGCCTGGCAGGAAAGCTATTTCCTATAAACCGCAGCATCACGGGAAACGGAGTCAGGGAGACTCTTGCCTTAATCAAAGAAATTTTCCCCGGCCTCATGATTCACGAAATCCCGTCCGGCACTGAGGTTTTCGACTGGACCGTTCCCAAAGAGTGGAACGTCCGGGACGCGTACATCGAATGCCCGGACGGACGGCGGATCGCGGAGTTCAAAAAAAACAACCTGCACCTCGTGGGCTATTCCGTGCCAACAGATAAGTCAATGACGCTCGAAGAGCTGCAAGCGCATCTGCACTCCCTGCCCGAGAAGCCCGAGGCAATTCCTTACGTCACGTCGTATTACGAGGAGCGCTTTGGCTTCTGTCTGGCTCATAGCGAGAGGGCAAAACTGCAAGATGGGAATTACCGCGTCTTTATCGACAGCGAACTCACAGACGGATCGCTCGCATACGGCGAGATAATAATCCCAGGCGAGAGCAGGCGGGAAATTTTCTGGAGCAGCTACATCTGCCACCCGTCCATGGCGAATAACGAGCTTTCCGGGCCCTGCCTTGCCGCTTACCTCGCGAAATGGATCGCGGGCTCTCCTTGCCGCTTTACGCACCGGGTGATCTTCGTCCCGGAGACGATAGGGGCGATCGCCTATCTGTCCCGGAATATTGAGGCCATGAAGGAGAACGTCACAGCGGGCTTTAACCTGTCCTGCATAGGCGACAGGGGACACTTTTCTTACATCGCGTCTCGCTATGGGAACACGCTGGCTGACAAAGCGGCTAAATCCGTCCTGCGGTTCCTCGACCCTGAATACGTGAGCTATTCGTTTCTGTACCGGGGCTCCGACGAGCGGCAGTACAACGCCCCCGGCGTGGATCTTCCGGTCTGCTGCCTGACGCGCACGAAGTTCGGCCGTTACCCTGAGTACCACACGAGCGAGGACGACATGAATTTTATAACGCCGGAAGCCCTGGGGGGGGCGTTCGCGCTCTGCCGGGAAATCGCCGAATCGCTTGATGCAAACAGGCGATACAGGGTCAAGATCCTCTGCGAGCCGCAGATGTCGCAAAGAGGGCTGTACCCGACAATGAGCAAACGGGGAGCGGCCTGGCAGACGCGCTCGATGATGAACTTCATCGCGTACTGCGACGGGACGAACGACCTGTTCGACATCAGCGGCATAATCGGCGAGCCCGCCACAAGGCTCGCCGATTATGCCGAAGTGTTGTCGGATGCCGGCCTGATCGAAGAAGCCGAAGAATCGGAATAGCGCAACGCAATGTTGCGCCTAACATGAAGTTTAGAATAAAAAAACCGCACTAACGCGGTTTTTGTTTTACGGATGCGTTTATCCTGATAAGATCCGGGCTGCTTTCAAGAAGCCCTATCACGTCTTTTAGGCCAAAATCCGGGTTTACCGGATAGAGGCGCTCTATTATTTCCTTTATGAGCATGAAGTCCTCCGGCGTGTCTACGGTCAGGCGATAACCGGACATGTCCCTTTCGGCTGGCAGCCATATTGCCCTGTAGCGTGCTGGCCTCGTGTAAATAAAGAGCGTCACATGCTCCCTTTCCGGCACCGTCACAGCTTCGGCGTATGCTTCGGAAAGCGCCCTCATGGAAAACGCCTCCGTGTCGATGCCTCTTGGAAACGGGCGCGGCGTTTCCTTCACGTCGACGGCGCAGTAATCCAGATCGTCTTTATTTTCAAGATAGCGCCTTATGGCCCATCCGGAGATATCCGGGTCTATGAGAGGGCAGTCGGCAGTAAAGCGGACGACAGCGTCAGCGCCATGCTCTGACGCGGCCTCGTAACAGCGCGATAGCACGTCATGCTCCGAGCCGCGATAAAACCCGCATCCGTTTGCCTCGCAAAAATCCGCTACAGGGTCGTCAGAGGCGTTGCGCGTCGTTGCGATCACGATCTCGTCAAGCAACGGAATTTTCCGAAGGCGCTCGATCTCATACCCCAATAAGGGCTTCCCCAACACCTCCATCAATATTTTCCCCGGAAGGCGGGCCGACGTCATTCGGGCCTGTACAATCGCGACGGTTTTCATGCTATTGTCCCCCGTTGTCCCAAAAAGAAATATGGGTCTTGGGACAATTTCGCGATTACGTCATGGCAGCATCTCCGGGCGTCAACAAGGCCTATCTGTCCTCCGGCGAACGGTACGGATCTGTAATTGCCGGTACTGAGCAAAAATTCCTTCAGGATTTTCGGCGATATGACGCTCGGGGC
>JAIROA010000136.1 GCA_031257775.1 Synergistaceae bacterium | reverse complement strand
GCGCGGGCTGCTTTGCGTTCTTCTTTATAGGGATAAGGAGTTTCCTGTATCTCTGCATATTCGATATCTGCTACCTCTTCTTCAGCACGTCGTTCTGGACTGTCGGAACCGCGCTCGTGCTGGACTGCAGCGAAGTGGACGAATTTGTCACGGGGCAGAGGCGAGAGGCGGCGATTCAGGGCAATTTCTCCTTTGCCACGAAGATCGGCGCGGCGGCGGCCACGTTTTTCAACGGCTGGATGCTCAAACTGGTGGGCTACGACGGGATGGCTCAGGAACAGACCGCCCGGACACTGCGCGGCATCCTGACGCTGAACACCCTCGTGCCGGCTGTTATGCTCGTTGTCACTGGGCTGTTGCTCGTCATGTACCCGATCAACAAGAAGAACTATAACCTCCTGCTGAACGCCCTCGCGCAGAAGAAGGAAGGGAAGCCCTACAGCACGGAGGGTTTTGAAAGGCTGCTTCCGGAGGATTTCAGCCCCGGTTAAGGAAAGGCTGATTTATCGTTAGGGGCCTAAAGGGTGAAGATTTAAACCCTTGCGACGCCTGGACTCTTAAACGTCGAAATGTCGTTCAGGCGAATTAATCAGCGATTCCTTAAGCCATAAAATTTTTGCTGTCTAAGCGCGAATTCGCGTATGGTGTTTCATCGGGCTGACAGTGTCAGGAAAAAACGCTCTATCAGGCCTTCGAGCGTTTTTTCCTGGGTTTCCGCCACGTCTTCCGGCGAAATACGCATTACGGGCGCGGGGCATGGAATCGCGTTATGCTCGGCTGCCGTGCTTATTATTATCTGAGCGCCGGTTGCGGCAAGTTTGAGCGCGCTTTCCGGAGAGTCCCGCTCAGAGCGCGGCACGCAAGCGCCATTTTTCTCAAGCCAGGCAATAAGGCCGTCAACCGCTGCCGGCAAGCCTGAATCGGGGAGATCCGGATCCATGACGATGCCTGCCCGAAGGCTTGAAAAGCCTATGTTTACCCTTGTGCGGGTAGTGTTTGCGGCAAGCCCGTCTAAGATGATGCCGAACAGGATCGTCTCGTCTTCGGATGGTTTCGGAGAGATCATGGGCATGATGCGGGCATGAGGCAGCGCCCTTGCGCACGAGCCCTTGACGCCGTGGCCCGCGAACAGGGCCCCGCAGACGTTAGGGTTTGCCGCTAAGCCGCTCATGACGTCGGCGGAGGCAAAAGCAAAGCAAGTTTCGTCAAGCACCGACACGCTGTCTATCCAGTAAGGCTTGTGATAGCCGTCGCGCAGGGCGCGAAGCTCGCCGCAGATGTCAGGCACCGTCGGAAAGATCCAGAGGCAGTTGCGGATTCCAGCCTCCCGCCCTTCCCTCTTCAACCCCGCGAATTTAGCTGGTGTGTCAAAAAACGCCATTTCGAGAGCCCCCTAAAGCCGGGATATATTCTGAAAAATTCAAAAAATATTATATGGCATTTATGCCGTGCCGCATAACTGCTGTTGCGTTTCGCTGAAACGAGTGATAGCATGAACGCATCATCGGGCAGAGAACAGCGTTCTTTGTGACGGTGAGGCTAAGGGATCGCTGATTTTTAGCTTTTTAAACACTCCGGCCTCTTGCGATAGATCAGCGCTCCTTTTAAAAAAATCAGGTCCTTGTCCTTGAGACCGCAGCTTGAGGCGCGAGGCGACATGACATATGCGCGGCCTTTATGGCCGCTTGTGATGTCGCGCTCGCAAGGCGCGATTTTTTATTTTAGGGAATCGCTGATTAAATGTTCTTTGCGCGAAATGGAACAGATCCGTTCGCTTCTCGAAATGGCGGTCGTAAAAATGGCCGCAGACGTAGCAGAGCTACGGTGAGGATCATTTTTGTGGCTGACATGAAGGGAGCGGGCGAAGATGCCCATTGCAGCCAAAGGTTATTTAATCAGCGGTTCCCTAAGCCGGGCGGAGGGGCTTTCGCTTTCGCCGGATGATTTTGCGTGGAGGTTGTGAATATGGACTCATATGGCCGTGAAACGCGGGTTAAGTCACAGGAAGGCGGTTTGTGCGTCAGCAGGGTGAAACATCCGTCAGATCCTGACCTTCTGCCGCTCAGGTTTCGCGCGACCGGCAGGATGCCCGTCCGGCGCGTGTTTTTAGCGATACTTGCCGCGTTCTTTACGCTGTCCTGCGCCCCGGCGCGGAGCGCTGAGTCAGTGCTTTCCATCCGGTCCGCGGATTTCTATCCGTCCGGCGCGAAATTCACGTTCCAGGCGAGTTCGGACGGGAATTTCAGCTTCACCCTGCCGGGCGCTTTCAGTCAGGACAGTGTGAGATGCCTCACGATGGACAACCTATCGTCGCTCAAGGTCGAGACGTTTCCCGTGGTGGAAACGATCCCCGCTGCGCTCGTTCCGCTCGAAAAAAAGGCGGAAGCGGCTCAGAAAAGCGTTGATATCCTTGAGGGGCGAGGCGCCGCGCTCTCAAGCACGCTCGGGATGATAACAGCCCCGTTCCCTCAGTCCGGCGGCGCAAAAATCGACGACAGCGTACTGGCGGGCTATATCGCGTATCTCACGGACGCGCTCAAGCTGCGCCTGGATCTGGAGGCCCAGCGCGTGGACGTGAACGCGGCGCTGCTCCAGGCCCAAAAAGCGCTGAAGGACGCGCGGGATGAGCTTGAGGCCGAGAGGGCGAGGCTCGAAGCCAAAAAGCCGTTCAATTCTGGAATGGCACTTAGGGTGAGCGGGACTACGCAAGCGCCTGTGGCCCTGCTCTTTGAGGCTTATACCCCGTCTGCCGGATGGAACGTCGTTTATGAGATGGGCATGAACAGCGCGACCGGCGCCATAAGGGCCAAGATGAACGCAGTGGCGCGCCAGAGAACGGGAATGGACGTGAGCGGCAACCTGTCGTTCCATACGCGCCAGCCGTCGTTCGCCGTGAGGCCGCCGGAGGTGAGCCCGCTGACCGTCGCGCTCAGTTCCCCGAGGAGCAATGCCACGGATGCTTCGTTCGCTCCGAAAATCATGGCAGGCGCGCCGGATGCGATGGAGATGTCCGATGTGGCCGCTGAGGGGTCAGCCTCTATGTCGCAAGAGCCGCAGGCGATTTCGACGCTTGCCAACGTGACCGTGAACGCCGCGGGGAAAATAGACGGCGATGGAAACGCGGCAAGAGTCACGCTGGGGAGTTTTAATATGAAAAGCGTCCCGGTTCTGATATCCATACCGGAGCAGAGCAAAGAAGCGTGGATCGTGGCCAGCGTGGACGAATTCCCCCAGGCATTCCTTCCGGGAACTGCCGAGCTTGCCGTTGACGGCGCGTCCACAGGGACGGCGATGATTCCGGATCTGCCAGGCGCCATCCAGATTCCGTTCGGCATGGCGGCTAAGATCTCCTCGAAGAAAACGCCCTATGTCAGCACGCGGGGCAGCTCATGGGTTATTATAAAAGGCGTCCGCGAGGACGGCTATGCGATCGAGATCACGAGCAGGATGGACAGAGACGTGGAGATTGAGTTGCGCGACCGCATCCCTTTTCCGACTGTCGACAGGGTGACGGTCGACGTGAAAAAAATAGACCCCGAGCCTCAGGAGCGCGACAAGGAAAACAGGCTGCTCTGGAAGCTATCCCTCAAGCCCGGCGAGACAAAGAAAATCACGGTCGAATACTCTATCAGATACCCGAGCGGCGAGACGCTGATATTCCGTTAGACAGAGCGCGGCGTCCGCCCGGCAGCTTGCAAGCCTTTATCTTCGCTAGCGGGCGCTCCAGGTCGACTACGAGCCCGTCGCTTGCCGCTACTGTTTTAGTCCTGTCCGACGAAAGCAGTTTTTCGATATTGCCGGGGCCAAAGTCGAGCAGCATCCCTCCCATGTGAGTCACGAGCGCGAGTTTCGGGTGGATGACCCCGAGCAGCGAGGCGGCGTCCGGCAGCGAGAGGTGGTCGAGGCGCGCTCTCGGGAGAAGCATTGTCACGTTCATCACGAGAATTTCGCAATCCCCGTAGCGGGAAGGGAAATCCGGGAGCGCGGATGTGTCGCTCACCAGGCCCCACGTCGGAAGGCCCTCCTTGCGGAAAACCAGCCCGAAACACTGAACGCCGTGATGCCTGTGCTGCACGGACTCGACAGTGACGCCGCCGGGCAGTTCCGTCTTTTTGCCGTCCTCGTGCCTATGGACGCGCTTGATTTTTTTCTCCGCGAACCCCAACAGGACGGAATCCCCCGGCTCGCTGCAGTCTTCGGTCATCAGCACGTCGCCCCTCTTTTCGGCTGAATTTAAGGTCATCCCCTCGGCAAGGACGTTCACGTCCGAGCTGTGGTCGATGTGCCTGTGCGTCAGGATGAGCGCGTTTATGCCTATCGGGGAAAGGCAAGGAACTGCCTCGCAGATGCGGACGAGGCTTCCGGGGCCAGGGTCGATCACCCCTCGGCTCGCGCCATAGGAGAACCAGATGCCGCCGGTGCTCCGTCTCTGTGACAGCATCATGAAGCGCGTGCCTGCCGTTCCGAGGAAGCGGATGAAATTCTCGGGATATTTAGCTTCCGGCATGTTCAGGGGAATATTCCGAGCGCTTTCTTCGCATCTATCTTTAATTTTCAAAAAAGCATCTCCTTGCGAACAAAATTATATGGATGTATTATATCTACTTGGGGGGGCGCAAGGAAAACGATGAATGAAAAATTACAGGGAAATACGTTTTTTTTGCCTCCGATGTGCTATCCTCTTTCTGGGGTGTTTAAAATCTGTCGTCGGTTGCCAGGAGGTGCTTGAGATGAGCGAAGCGCGTGATGTGTGGATGGTTGGGGATGTCCTTGAGGCAATGTCGGGCGCCAAGATTCCCGATTTTATCGTGAGCGCTGTGCAGGAAGTGCAGTCATGGCTTTCCGCGGCGCTTTCAGAGGAGGCCTTTGTAGAACCAGCTAACTTGCTATCGAGCAATGACCGGCAGATATCCGCGGATCTCGAGTACCTTTTCAATCGCCTTGAGTGGCTGAGCGTCCATGCCGACATGGTGCCGCTCACCAAGGATTCCTCGAAACGCGAGGACGCGATAGTCCTCTCCGTCGGCCCCATGCTTTTAGACGAGGGAATGAGGATGATGGTCGATCACGCGGCTCTTTTCGCGAACGGGGTGTGCAAAAGGGTCTGGCTCATATCCGATACATGGGTGATCGGCGACGTCCTGCCATACATGCCCCACATGAAAACGCTTAAGAAGCGCGGCGTGGAACTCCACTTCCTGATGGTCACGCCGTGGGGATATTCGGAAATCCCATGGACTAGGGAGTAGGAAATCCGATCGATAGACAGGATAAACGTATGGCGCGGCGTCGTTTCTGATGCCGCGTTTTTTTGATGTTTCAGGGAGGCATGTATGAGAAAAATCCGGGCGGTCAGGGCGGACAAATCGAAAATAATCATATCGGCGATAATATTTCTCGTAACAGCTCTCCTTTCCGCAATAAAATTACCGGAGATTTTTTCAGACGGGTTGTCGTTTTACGCGTTTGACGTAGGCCAGGGCGACGCGTTTTTATTTCACTTCCCAGGAGGCGAAAACGTGCTTGTCGACGCCGGAACGAGAAAGTCGGCGGGGAATCTTGTCACGAAGCTGAGAGCGCTCGGCGTCCGGAAGATAGACCTTATCGTCGCTAGCCACCCTCATGAGGATCACATAGGCGGCATGGCTAGCGTCATAAATGCATTCGAGGTCGGAAAGCTCTGGGACAGCGGGTATAATCACGGCTCGCCGGTTCAAAAAGCCATGCTTGAGGCGCTGCGCGCTAAAAAAATACGTTTCGGCCGGCCAAAGCCCGGCTTCGTCGAGAAAATCGGCGAAGCCGCCATAGAGGTCATCGCCCCTAAATCGCCGCTTTACGGCACTAGCAGCGACGCGAATAACAACAGCCTTGTGATCCGCGTGGCCTACGGGAACGTATCGTTCCTCATGACGGGGGACATTGAGGAGGAGGGGCGCCGCAGGGCCGGGCCGTTCCCTCGCTCTACGGTGCTGAAAGTCTCGCATCATGGCAGCGCCAACGGCACGGACGATAAGCTGATGAGGGAGGTCATGCCTCAAATAGCCGTGCTGTCTTACGGGAAAAACAACAGCTACGGGCACCCGCACAGGCGCGTCCTGAAATTGCTCGAAAAATACAAAACGCCGTCGTATTCCACCGCGCGCGGGGACATTGTCATCAGGACGGACGGGGAAAACATCGATGTCATTCAGGAGGGAACGGAATGAGCAATGATAAGCTTTATTTCTTCGTGGACGCTATAGAGGGCGCTTGCGCCAGGCTTCTGACGGATGACGGCCAGAGCCTGGAGGCGCCCGCTTCCGCGATTCCGTCTGCTGCCCGCGAGGGCGACTGGCTGCTCGTTTCCTTTGAGATAGATAACGGGCGAAAATCCGAAATGCGCCGCGAGATCGAAGATCTTTACGGCGAGCTTGGCGACAATCCGTAACTGCTGAGACTATCCCGCGGGAAATGCCAAAAACATAAAAGCAAAAAAATCTTAAAAGGGAGAAACTGAATGATGCTCCCGGTCTTGACAAACGGCGGCCCGAGAAATGATAATCTCGTGGAAAAACCATTGATTATCCTGATTCTAAATCCGCGCCATGATTTGATTTATAATCGGTCATTTATTGCCGCGCCGGGATTTTGCAAATCATCCCTATCTGCCAGGAAGATCTGTGATCAGGATGAAATCAGCAGCCCAGGCGGCGACGCGCTAAGGCCGCTGCGCGTCGCGAAAAAGCGCGTCAGGTTTGTAAGCGGCGATGGCATTGTAAAATCAATTTCGCGGATTCATTAAACAATATACATAATTTTATCAGCACTTCCTTAAGTTCATGATTTTTCAGCCAAAAATGGGGGGAGACAGGAATGTTCAGCATTTTATCCAGCGAGAGGATCGCGCCAAAGGAGTATGACTTCTGGGTCGACGCGCCGCGGATCGCCGAAAGGGCCAAGCCCGGCCAGTTCGTCGTTCTGAGGCTTGACGAGCACGGAGAGCGCATTCCGCTTACGATTGCCGATTTCGACAGAAATAAGGGCAGCATCAGGCTTATTTTTCAGGCGGTAGGAAAGACTACGGCAGCTATGGCCTTGCTCAAGGCGGGGGACTATATACGCGACATCTCAGGCCCGCTCGGGACGCCGAGCGAGATAGACGCTATCGGGACTGTAATGGCTGTCGGAGGGGGAGTCGGCATCGCGGCGCTCTTTCCGATAATAAGGGGCCTGAAGGAGGCCGGAAACAGGGTCATAACCGTGCTTGGCGGCCGCACTTCCGATCTCGTCATCATGAAGGATGAGTGCGGGCGGTATTCCGACGAGCTGATCATTACGACCGACGACGGCTCAGAGGGGCAAAAAGGGCTTGTCACCGACGCCATGAAGACAATCGTCGGGCGCGGGGAAAAGATCGACCGCTGCTGGGCGATCGGGCCGACGATAATGATGAAGTTCTGCTCGAAAACAGCGGAGGATCTTGGCCTGCCGATATGGGTTTCCATGAATCCGGTCATGGTCGACGGCACGGGGATGTGCGGCTGCTGCCGCCTCTCCGTCGAGGGGCACATAAAGTTCGGCTGCGTCGACGGGCCGGAATTCGACGGAAGCAAGGTCAACTGGGACGAATTCATGAACAGGATGACTCAGTACAAAGAAGAGGAAAAAACCGCGATGGAGAAATTTTCGGCGGAGGTAGATCTGTCATGGCTGTAAGCAAATCGAAGACGCCTATATCGGAGCAGCCGGCCGAAGAGCGGGTCAGGAATTTCAAAGAGGTATGCCTCGGCTACACGCTGGAGGAGGGCCGGGATGAGGCCGCCCGCTGCCTGCAGTGCAAGGACGCGCCTTGCGTCCCTGGCTGTCCGGTCGCCATAGACATTCCGGGCTTCATCCTTGCCGTAAAAAACGGCGACATGCCGGAGGCAGCCGCCATAATGGCAAAATACACGAACCTTCCGGCCGTCTGCGGCAGGGTATGCCCGCAAGAGACGCAGTGCGAGGGAGTCTGCCGTCTTGGCAGGGCGAAAGGTTTTGAGCCGGTCGCGATAGGGAAACTCGAACGCCTTGTAGCGGACTGGAATTACGCCCAGGCGGCGGATGAAAAAAAAGAGCCGGGCAAACTTCATGAGGGATCTGAGAATATGGGCCGCGTCGCCGTCGTGGGCGCTGGACCGGCGGGACTGACCGTGGCCGGCGATTTAGCCAAAATGGGCTACGAGGTCGTCATGTACGAGGCGCTTCACGCGCCGGGCGGGGTGCTGATGTACGGAATCCCCGAGTTCAGGCTCCCCAAGTCGATAGTCGCGAGGGAGATAGAATCCATCGCGGAGCTTGGCGTCAAAATCGAGCTGAACGTTGTCGTCGGCCGCACGATTACGATGCCCGAGATACTGGGCGCGTATGACGCGTGCTTCATCGGGGTCGGCGCGGGCGCGCCGCACTTTCAGGGCATTCCGGGCTCCACGCTGAACGGCGTCTACTCGGCGAGCGAGTACCTGACGCGCATAAACCTGATGCACGCCTATGAGTTCCCGGAGTACGACACGCCGGCGAAAAAATCGCGCGGCGTGGTGGTGATCGGCGGAGGCAACGTGGCGATGGACGCCGCGCGTTCGG
>JAIROA010000039.1 GCA_031257775.1 Synergistaceae bacterium | reverse complement strand
CGAACATAAAAAGGCCTCAGGACGAAATCCTCTGAGGCCTTGCTATCTCTGGCGGGCTCGTCCGGATTCGAACCGGAGACCTACGGCTTAGGAGGCCGTCGCTCTATCCAGCTGAGCTACGAGTCCACAAACAACGCAAGAAATTTTATCACGCCAGTCATGTTTGCACAAGGAACAATTCAGCGGCAGTTGAAAAATTCAAGACCAATGTTTATCATTGGCACATATATCGGGGGTGATGTTTTTGTCGGTGCTCGCAATCATAATCGCGCTTTTGCTGGATTTCGCGCTTGGAGACCCGGCGTGGAAGTGGCATCCGGTGCGCGTGCTGGGCTATATCGCGGACGCGCTTGAAATTAGCTGCCGGAAGATTCACGCCATTGCCAGGGTGCAGGGCGCGGTTTTTCTGGTGCTGAATGTTACCCTTTTTATGTTTTTTATATCGCTCATTCTCTTTGCCGCCTCGTTCTCAAAGCCCCTTTCAACATTTATCGAAGGCGTCATGATCTATTTCGCTCTGGGCGGGACGTGCCTGGCAAGGGAGGTCTCGAAAGTTGCCGCTCGGCTCGTCAAGGACGGCCCCACGTCGGCGCGGGGCGAGCTTAGGATGCTCGTGAGCAGGGATGTGGACGGGATGGGCGAAGAGGAGATTTCGTCCTCCGCCATCGAGACCCTTGCCGAAAATTTCAGCGATTCGGCCTGCGCTACGCTCTTTTACGCGGCTATAGGAGGGGCGCTTTTTGCCTGGATTCACCGCGTCGCCAATACTTTGGACGCCATGGTCGGGTACAAGACCGACGAGTATGCCGAATTCGGGTGGGCCTCCGCCCTGTTCGACGACATCATGAACTATCTGCCCTCGCGCATATCCGCCGTCATCGTCGCCATAGCTTCCCCGTCGGTTCAGGGGAGCGTGAACCTGACGCTCGAACGGGCCCGGCTGGATGGCGGAAGCCTGGCCAGCCCGAACTCAGGCTATCCGATAGCGGCTTTCGCCGGCGCACTTGGCGTGACGCTGTGCGGGCCCGTGAGCTATTTCGGAGAGATGAAGGAAAAGCCGTTCATCGGGACGGGGCAAGCGCCCCGCGTGAACGACGTCATGCGGGCGGAGAGCCTGTACTGGAACGCTTATGCCTTCGCGGCGGCCGTGGCTTTGGCGCTCAGATGCGCAATGCTGTCATGAGGGGCACGGGGGTAACATACTGGCTAAAAGCCGCTTCATCCCGGCAAGCAAGCTCTACGAGCGGCTTTTAGCCAGACGTCTGCTCATACGGAGGTGCGCGAATTTTCGGGGGCTCGACGACAGCTTTTTCAAGATTGCCGTCCGTGGCGCGGGCGACAACGACGAGCTGCTATGCGCCTTGTCCGAGATAGCCTGACGGCACGGACGCGTGCCTGCGTATTGCAATAATGCGATTTCGATGTTATAAATTAAACGTGGTGATTTTATACTATGGAGCGACAGATTTTTACTCCGGCCAATACGCCCAATCTCAGGGAAATTGTCTACGAGAAAATTAAGGAAGCGATAGTCTCGGGCATAATCCCCGCAGGTTCGAGGCTTTCGGAATTAAAGCTTTCAAAACAGTTTGACGTATCGAGAACCCCGGTGCGGGAAGCGGTCCGCCAGCTCGCGGAGGCCGGGCTGGTGTCGCTTGCGTCGCGCAAGGGGGTGTATGTCCTTCTGCCGACGCCGAAGGACGTGATCGATCTCTATGAAATCCGCACGGCGCTCGAGCTGATAGCCGTGGAGCATGTCTGCGCGCATCCGCCGAGAAGGGAGCTCGAACGCATGAGGAAATCGTTCGAGGCTGTGTCGGACGACTGGGACGCTAAGAAATTCACGGCCATGGACGAGGAATTTCACTCAAGCATGTCGAGAAACGCGAAAAACAACTTTCTCGACTCGATGCTCGATAAGGTCGGGGCGATCATAGGGATATGCAGGCACTACGCGATAGGAGTGATTCCAAAGGTCAGCTCGTCGTTGGAACACATGGCGATAATCAACGCCGTCCTGGACGGTGACTCCGAAGCGGCAAAGGAGAGGATGAAGGTTCATCTCGCGAATACCAGGGACGGCCTTCTGGGCTATATTTCAAGCCATCCCGAGGTGTCGAGGTATCCTGAGGAAAAAGAGGACAAATAATTCTAATTCCAAATCAACTCGTAACAGACGAGTTGACTTGGAAAAACCTGAAATAAGAAGGCTGGCCCATTGTCACGTCGGCATTAACTACTTATAGACCTTCAGCGCGTCTTCCGGCACCCACCCTTCCCCTATCCTGCAATCGACAAAGTACCATGTCGTCCCGTGCTCGTCTTTCGACTCCTTTGTCACGAATACGACTTCGTTACGCGGCATTCTGACCAATATCCGCGAATTCTGGGACGGGTTTTCCCGGCAGGGCGTGTTAGCCGCGCTTATGACCCCTCCGGACCGTATATCGTAAACTTTGACGTATCCCTGCCTTGCCCCGCTTGGGCTGGTCGTCCTGGCCGGCGCTGTTTCCCGCGGCGGCGGCGTGGCAGCGGGGGGCGCCTGCGCTGAAGGGAGCGTTTGCGTCCGCGCGGGCTGCTGTTTGGCCGCGCTTGAGCCGAAATTCCCTGTATTGAAGTAGTTAAGGCCAAGATACGTGCTGTATCCCACGCTTGCCAGAAAAAGCATGCCGCTTAGGAAACGCCCAAGCGAGGGGAGGGATCTGGATTTCTTTTTTTTCATGGCGGCAAAGCACATCTCAAGGGTTTCCCGGGAGTTAGCGAGCCGCAACGCCGGGTTGACCGCCTCGGTCATTAGCGGGGCGGGCCTGTCGGCATCGAGCCCGTAATCGTACTGGCACCGCAAAATCGGATTCCTGAGACATTCGTATGCCTCATCGATGTCCCGGAGCAGCGAGGCCTGATACTGCCCGTCTCCGGCAAAAGAGCCCGCATTGCCGGCGTTTATCAGGTTCATGCTGTATCGGTAAGCGTTTTCGACGTCTTCCTGCGTCGCTGTTTTTGAGATGCCTAAAATGAAGTAATAATCCTTGAACCTGCTCACGCTTTGCCCTCCTCTTTCGCGGAATGACGTAAAGCTGATCGAATAAAAGGCCTGAAGCCAGGAAATCGATGATTGATGATTAAGGCGCCATATGACCGTCTTAGCGCCTTGTGCCTGATTAAACTGTATAGTCATGTTTTTATTCTTCATCGGAGAAGCGTTTCCAGAAGCGTTTCAGCCGCTCGGCCATTCGCGCTTCAGCCCCTATCTTGCCTGGGTAGTAAAACCTGACCGGCCTTGGGAGATATTTCTGCGGCACCCAGTGCCTTGGGTCGTCGTGAGGATAAATATAGCCTTCCCCGTCATTCCGCAAGTTATACGGCACTTCCATTATATCTCCGGAGGATACCGCGTTTTCCGCCGCGTTTATCGCCAGGTAGGCGGAATTGCTCTTTGGCGCCGCCGCAAGGTAAACGGCCGTTTCGGCCAATATGAGCCTTGCCTCCGGCAGCCCGACCCTGTCGCAGGCCGCGGCGCAGCTTTCAGCCAGAATCAGGGCCATGGGATCCGCGAGCCCTACGTCCTCCGAGGCCAGTATGCAGAGCCTGCGGCAGATGAATCGGACGTCGTCCCCGGATGCCAGCATTCTCGCGAGCCAGTAGAGAGCGGCGTCTGGGTCTGAACCCCGGATGCTCTTGATGAGCGCCGAAATGACGGAATAATGATCCGCGCTTGCCTTGTCGTAACGCAGAGTCCCCCTTCCCGTGGCCTCATCCACGGCCTCTGCCGTAAGCGCGTTCCCGCCTCCTACGCCAACGCTCGTCACGGCGGCTTCAAGGCGGGTTAGCGCTTGCCTCGCGTCCCCTCCGGTAAGCGACGCTATGTGAAGCAGAACGTCGTCGCCTGCCAAGACGCCGAACTTGCCGAGCCCCCGCGTCTCGTCTTGCATGGCCCGCCGGAGCAGGAGGACGACGTCCGCCGTTTCGAGAGGCTTTAATGTGTACACGATCATTCGCGAGAGGAGCGTCTTGTTTATCTCAAACCACGGGTTCTCCGACGTCGTGCCGATAAGGATTATCTCACCGCGCTCCACCGCTGGGAGCAGCACGTTCTGCTGTCCGCTGTTCAGATGGTATATCTCGTCCACGAACGCGACGGCGTTTTTGCCCCCGGCGGCCTTGAATTTCACCGCGTCTTCCAGCAGGCCGCGCAGCTGTGAAACTTTCGCGCTCACGGCGTTTATCTCAAGCAGCCTGCGCTTTGTGGCGGATGCCATCACCCGCACTAAGGTCGTCTTGCCGACTCCCGGATTGCCGTAGAGTATGCAGCTCGGAAGCCTTCCGGATTCAATGAGCGCACGGAGCGGTTTCCCCGGCCCGATGATATGTTCCTGCCCGGCATATTCGTCGAGCGTCCGGGGGCGCATCCTTTCGGCAAGCGGCACCTCGAAGTTTTTGGGGCTGTCCGCGCTTTCATGCTCCGGGGCGTCGTCAAAATCATCAAAAAGGTCAGCCATCGTCTGCCTCCGCGCGCAGCAAAAAGCTCTCGATCCCATCAGGCTCGGGCGGCAGCGCGACGTGCCGCCCCGCTGTGCCGGCTGGCTTGACGGAGGCAAGCGGAAACCTAGCGCGCAAGAGGCGCTTTACCGCTTCTATCAGAGGAGCGCCCATGCAGGCCAAGTCGAAAGAGGGGTTTTCCGTCCAGGAAGTGGCGGGGAATTCAACGTCAGGGACGGCGAATGAGCCTATTCCAAGGGACGCGGCGGTCAAAAGCCAGCGATCCGTCCCGGCCCGCAACTCACGGGGCACAAGCGCGGTCATGGCCGCCGTTTTGCGGAGAAAGCCGATTCCGTTGCGCGCCGCCGCGTTTTTATATTCCCACGGGACTATCAGACCCGGTGTTTGGAGTTCTTTTAAGAGCCCGCTCATCGAGCCACAGGAAAATTCCAGCCACTCGTCCCAGCCGGGCTCGATTGCCTTCCTGACTAAAACGCCCCTCATTCCGGCTCTGCGTGCGCCCATCATGTCGTACACATAGTCTCCGATAAATAGCGTCTGAGCCGGATCGGCCGCCATGCAGCGGCACGTGTCGGCAAGGGCCTTTGGATCCGGCTTCACGCTGTCGCCGTCGTCCCTCGACCGCACTATTTCCGGCAGTGTGACGGACAGCGTCTCAGCGGCCTTCAGTATGGATTTCCGGCAGTTTCTGGACACGATGGCCCACGGGACTCCGTGCCTTTCAAACCAGGCGATCACGCCTGAAGCGTCCGGTACGGGCTTCGCTGCGGCGGCGCCGGCCATCTCTATATCCTCCAGATCCCTCATGAGCCCTTCGCGCTCTTCCGGACGCAGGGATACGGAGTCCTCAAGCAGCATCGCCTTCCTCCTGCCGTAATATTTTTCGCGCACCCCCGAAAAATCAAGGCATGTGTCGACGATGACGCCGTCCCAGTCGAATAATACGGCTTCCGCTTCGGAGGGCGACCAGAATGGCAGCTTAAATGACATTTTTATTTTCTCGCGGGGTTTCGGCGCGGGCATGGCCTATAAAAAAGAACCCGCAGTGCCGTGAACGGAGTGCCTTGACCCGCTCCTTTAAGGAATGGGGGTTCTCGATCCTTGACGTGGGCAACATATGCTGCCGCTGTCGGTCCGAAGCAACCCCAGCGGGGTTCGGACGTTGGCTCAAGGCATTTCCCGTTTCACGCGCACCGCAGGAACCGTGATTATTATACCTCATGGTTTCTCAATTGCGCAACTCAAGCAGCGCTTCGGCTATCTGGCCGCGGATCCACAGGCCGACCTCGGCCGTGCGGAGCAATTCCCTGTCCTCGAGAACCAGAGCCAGCTCTTCGGTCGTCATCGAGAATTCCCTGCCGCCGTATATGTGCCTGTATGTCCAGTTTATGTCCGGGTACCCCATGAAAATCGTCATGACGGTAGCCGGCATGTCCCCCAGCGGCGGACGGTCTATGCAGTCGTACTTGAAAAGCGCCTCGAGGCGCGTTCCGGCGCCAGGCACCGATGAAATGACGAATTTTCCACCGCATAGCTCGGCGGACTGTTTTAAAAAAGGTATTCCCATGCCGACCCTGCGCGTCGTTCTTGTCGTCGTGAAGGGATCGGCGACTTTTTCCAGGAAATCCCGTGACATGCCCTTGCCGTCGTCCTCGACCGTCATCGAGAGGATGTTGCCTGGCAAGTCCTCCGCTATTTCTATTAAAACCGATGAAGCCCCGGCAGCCACGCTGTTCTCCGCTATGTCAAGAACGTGCTGCGATAAATCCTCAAGCATTGCGCGAAGCCCTCCTTGCGTTCCGTATCCACTTAAGGAAAGGCTGATTTATCGTCAGGGGCCTAAAGGGTGAAGATTTAAACCCTTGCAACGCCTGGGCTCTTAAACGTTGAAATGTCGTTTAGGCGAATTAATCAGCGCTTCCTTAATTCTAATTCCAAATCAATTCATAACAGACGAGTTGATTTGGAAAAAACCTCGGGCGCTTCGCGTTGGGCGCGACATTGCGTAAGCCGCGTAACGCGTCGCTTTAATATTATCTCTGTAAATGGCCTTTTCGTACATATTAATTACCGCATTTAAACTTTATGATATAGCGCGCTAATAAAAGAACGCTCCGGAACCAATATCCCGCGCCTATCGCTATAAGCGCTCGCAACGGTTCCGGCTTTAGGCCTTTCATTGCAATATCACTATATACGACATGCAACGCGCAGGCAAGTTTTGCTGAATTTTCCGATAAAAGTATTATTGCTGTATAATGAGCCTGTGATGTTACGGAGGTGAGGATGCTTGCAGTTCAGGCACGGAGTATGTATTCACGCCCATTTTTATCAGCCGCCGAGAGAGGATCCCTGGCTTGAGCGGGTGATGAAGGATCCGAGCGCCGCCCCGTACCATGACTGGAACGAATGCGTATACGAGCAGTGCTACAAGCCTAACAGGGCTGCGCGCCTCCTTAACTCGGGCAACCGGATTTCTTATATAACCAACAATTACAGGCACCTGAGCTTTAACGTAGGCCCGACCTTGCATTCGTGGATAGAAAAAACCGATCCGGCGCTCTCCGGCTTCATAAAAGAGGCCGACAGCGATGCCGCGGCGGCGCTTGGCGACGGCGGGGCCATAGCGCAGGCGTACAACCACATGATACTGCCGCTGGCCGCCCAGCGCGACATAAAGACGCAGACGGTATGGGGGATAAAGGACTTCTCTCATCGCTTCGGCAGGGCACCGAAGGGCATGTGGCTCCCGGAAACGGCCGTTGACACGAAGACGCTTGAAATCCTGGCGTCGAACGGGATAGAGTTTACCATCCTGGCCCCGCATCAGTGCGCGAGGATACGCCCGCCGAACGGCGAGTGGCGGATGACACCGGGGGGAGAAGGGCTCGACGTCACGAGGGCTTATTACACGAGGCTCCCGTCCGGGCGGAAGATAAGCCTTATATTCTATTACGGCAGCATCGCTCACGACATCGCGTTCGGAGGGCTTCTCAACAACGGTGACTTCTTTGCCGACGCTCTTCTGGGAAAACTGCCGCGCGACGGCGAGCCCAGGCTTTTGACGATCGCCACCGACGGAGAGACTTACGGGCACCACCACCGCTACGGAGAGATGGCTCTGGCCAGGGCCGCTCAGAGGCTTTGCGCTTCACAGGACTCAGTGATGACGAACGTGGCCGCTTTCCTGTCGCGTTTTCCAGCCCGCTGGGAATGCGTGATAGCCGAGGACACTTCGTGGTCGTGCGCCCACGGGCTCGAGCGCTGGCGGAGCAGCTGCGGGTGCCACACGGGCGGCGAGCCGAATTGGCACCAGATGTGGCGCGGGCCGCTGCGCGACGCTCTCGACCGTATGAGGGACAGAATCGACGAAGCTTACGAACGCGAGATGAGGCACTACTGTGACGATCCGTGGCTGTTGAGGGACGAGGCGGTAGCGCTTTATCTTATGAACTTTCCTGATGACGTTCCCATTGAAGAGATTTCGTCCAGGAAATCCGCCTTCCTGAAGAATTTTTGCGGGGAGCTGGCGGACGGCGGCGCGGGGAATGTCCTGACGCTCATAGAGATGCAGAGGATGCGGATGTTCATGTATACCTCCTGCGGCTGGTTCTTCAACGACGTTTCAGGCATAGAGACGCGCCAGATAATGGCTTATGCCCTGCGCGCCTTGGGGTATCTTGAAAGCGCCGCGGGCGTGCCGGCTGAGAAGGACTTCCTGAACGACCTCAAAAAAGCCCCGGGCAACACAGCGGCGTATCCTACCGCCTACGATGTCGTGATGAAAACCGTAATGCCGCAAAAACGCTCCGTTGAGGACATAGCCGCGCTCTCCGCGCTCATGTCGAGGAACAAGTCCTACTACTCGTACAGGATAAAATCCGGCGGGCGGGCGTATCCTTCCGGCGACATGGGCCTTTCGGTAGCAAGGATGAGCATTTCCGACATAAGGACTCTTGAGAGCTGGCAAGGGGCGTCGGTCGTGCTGTCGACCGGAGGCCTGGACGACGTCTGCCGGCTCTCCGACAAGGACATTCCGCCGCAAAAGGAGATATGGAGCAACTTTTACGCCGGGGATCTGCTCTCAACGTCGCGGTATATAGAAAGGGCGTTCAAGCTTGGCCCGTGGCATTTCAGCGATCTCCCGCAGGACGACCGTGACAGCATAGCCCGCGAGCGCACGAAATATGCCGAGCGGGATAACATGGAGTACGCGGAAAACCTCCTTGCCGATAACAGGAGGCTCTTAGTCCAGCTTGGCATGATAGGCGTCGATGCCCCGCCGTTCCTCCAGGCGGCGGTATTTTCCGTATACGAGCAGAGAATGATGGAGCTGGCGAGCGGCGCGGAAGACATCCTGGATCTGCTTGGCCCGGAGTCGCGCCTTGAAGTGCTGCTCGAAGAGGCGCACAGCATGAACGTCTCTCCCGATCTGTCCGTACTTGCGCCCGCGATGGAGGAGGCTTTTTACGACAAATTGATCTCCGCGAAGGACGCGAACGGCGCGCCGGCGTTCGTGTCCCTGCTTACGATGTTGAAAAGGGCGGAGGAACTAAAGATAGACATCGAAAAATGGAGGATACAGAACGCGATGTGGGATATCCTCTTCAGGAGCGGGGTGAAACTCTCGCCGGCCGTTCTGGAGCTGGCGTCGGCGCTTGGCTTTGCCACCCCGATGGCCGCACGCTTTTAGGGCCAGGCGAGGCGGTTTTTCAGAAGCCAGAGATTGGATGCCAGTTGGCATTGCTTAAACACTGGGCTTTATGCTTTACTCCTTAGGCTTTGATTGCGAATTGGCATAAACCGAAACTAGCAATGGCAAACGCGCACCCTAAATAAAAACGCAGGGGGTTTTGAAATGTCAGTCTTTAATTACACGGAAAATATCAGCGAATCAATGTTGACTACCTTTGAGAGAAACCCGATCTTCAGGAAGATCGCGTATTTCTCCATGGAAATAGGGATATCGCAGGACGTCCCGACGTACTCGGGCGGCCTTGGCATACTGGCCGGCGATATCCTTAAAAGCGCGGCGGATCTCGGCGTTCCCGCCATAGGGGTGACGCTTCTTTACCGGAAGGGCTACTTCAGGCAGGAACTGACTCCCGAAGGGGATCAGGTTGAGCGTCCTGTCGAATGGGAGCCGGAAAAACTCATGTCGAGGCTCGACAACAGGGTCTCGATCATCCTTGAGGGGCGCACCGTCCAGGTTCGGGCCTGGGGGTACGTTTACGTCGGCCATTCAGGCTACCCGCTGCCGATATACTTCCTTGACACGGATCTTGACGTCAACGCGCCGAGCGACCGCAGCCTGACATGGGAGCTTTACGGAGGGGACAACAGATACAGACTGTGCCAGGAAATGATCCTTGGCGTCGCCGGGCTGCGCATACTGCGCGATTTAGGCTACAACAACGTCAAGACGTTTCACTTAAACGAAGGACATGCGGGATTCATTTCGCTTGAACTCACGAGGGAACTCGGCTACGAGGACTTCGACAAGGTACGCGACGAGGTGATATTCACGACGCATACCCCTGTCCCGGCGGGCCACGACTACTTCCCGTATGACCTAATAAGCTCTGTGCTGGATGAGGGCAACGGCGGCAGGCTCCGCAGGATGCTCGGCGGTAACGGTGTCTCCATGACGGAGCTGGGGCTTAATTTCAGCCGCTACGTGAACGCCGTCTCCAAAAAACACGCGGAAGTTAGCCGGAAGATGTTCGGAAGCGAAAAAGTCGATTACGTCACGAACGGCGTTCACTCGGCGACGTGGACCTGTCCGGGATTCGCAAGGCTTTTCGACAAGTACATCCCCGCGTGGAGGAACGACCCGAGCCGCCTGATACAGGCGCTGCATCTGCCGGACGAGGAAATCTGGAAGGCTCATCAGGCGGCCAAGATGCGCCTTTTCGCCAGGGTTCTCGAGGAGACTGGGGCGGAGTTTGACCCGGACGTGCTCACGATAGGCTTTGCCAGAAGGGCGGCGACTTACAAGCGGGCCGATCTGCTCTTCAGCGACGTGAAGAGGCTCCTTGACGTCGGCTCCGGGCAGGTTCAGCTCATTTTCGCTGGCAAGGCCCACCCCCATGACGCGCCGGCCAAGGAGATAATAAAGCGCATCATCGATCTTGCCAAGGAGATAGGCGCCGCCATACCAATCGTTTTCCTCGAAAACTACAACATGGGGCTGGCCCAGGTCCTGACAGCCGGAGTCGACGTATGGCTCAACACCCCGATACGTCCGAGGGAGGCGTCGGGGACGAGCGGCATGAAGTGCGTGCATAACGGCGTGATGAACTTCTCGGTGCTGGATGGATGGTGGATCGAAGGCTGGATCGAGGACGTGACCGGCTGGTCCATCGGCCCGGCCCCTCATGAGGCCGATCTGATAGAGTACGACGAAATGCAGGACGCGAAGGATCTCTACAACAAGCTTGAGGATAAGGTGATCCCGACATATTACAACAACAGGCACAAGTGGATCGACATGATGAAGAACACCATCGCGCTGAACGCGAGCTATTTCAACACGCACAGGGTTGTGAAGGAATACTGCGAGAAAGCATACGGAACGCTCTTCCGGGCTCACTAGGGGCTGGGAAAACCCCATGAACGTGCCGCCCGCTCGCAGAAAAGCGCTGCATATAACTCCCGAAATGGTGCCCTTCGCGAAGCAGGGAGGGCTAGGGGATGTCCTCGGCGCGCTCCCGAAAGCGATGATGGCAAAAGGCGTGGACGCGAGGGTGCTTTTGCCGGCGTTCCCGGGGGTCGTGGAAAGCGCGAAGAAGCGCGGATACCCCATCACGAGGCTGCCGGAGAAAATTCACGTGGCGCTCGACTGGAGGGTCTATTCATCGGCAGTCCTTCATGTCGACGTTGACGGCCTCTCTGTGTACGTGCTGGAACAGCCGGAGCTTTTTTCTAACCCCAAAATATACCCGATGTCGCTCAACCTTGAGACGGTCATGCCGTTCGCGTTTCTCTCACTGGCGGGGCTGGAGCTTCCTGAAGCGGCTGGATGGAAGCCGGACATCATACACGTCCATGACTGGTTTACTGCCATTTTGCCCATAGCATTGCGATGGCACAGGCACTACAGGGCGATGAGGCCGGATTACGATGTCGTGCTGACCGTTCATAACCTGGCATATCAGGGGGTCATAGAACAGTCCGTGCTGGCGGCGTGGGGCCTCGCCAGTGAGGCTTTTTCGATGGATTCCATGGAGTTCTACGGGCAGGCGAACATACTGAAGGGCGGCATCATAGCATCCGACGCCGTCACTACCGTGAGCCCGCGCTACTCATGGGATATTCAGACCCCGGACGGCGGCTTCGGGCTGCACGGCCTCTTCAAGTCCCTGAGGGGCAAGCTCACCGGGATCATGAACGGGATTGACTACGAAGTCTGGCACCCGGACATTGACGCGGAGCTGCCCGCCAGATTCTGTGCCGGCGATATGTCCGGAAAGGCTGAGTGCAGGAAGCGATTGCTGGAGCTGTGCGGCTGGAGCGACGACGGACGCCCTATAGCCCTCTTCGTAGGCAGGCTCGTTCAGCAGAAGGGCGTGGACATTCTCTTCACGTCCATCGAAAGGATGCTGGGCGAAAGCTGTCTCGTCATCGTGATCGGTTCCGGCCAGTCCCAGTACGAGGACTGGGCCAGGGAGCTTGCCAATCTGCACCCTGAAAATTTCTGGTGTTTCATCGGCTTCGGGGAGGAGCTTGCGCACATCGCTTACGCGGGATCCGACATCCTTCTCATGCCGTCGCTCTTCGAGCCGTGCGGCCTCTCGCAGATGATCGCCATGGCATACGGGACGGTGCCGGTCGTCCGGAACACGGGAGGGCTCTCCGATTCGGTGATAGATTTCGACGGATCGCCCGACGGCACGGGCTTCATCTTCAGCGACTACACGGCGGAGGAACTGGCGCAGGCGGCATATCGCGCTATGGAGGCGTTCGGGGACAAAAACAGATGGCGGTCGGTCGTGCGGAACGCCATGGCCGCTGACTTTTCGTGGTCGACGGCAACGTCGGCATATATTAATCTTTATGATAACCTCAGAAACGGGAATTTACTGACATAATACGTTCAAAGTCCTGCTAAAATGGCATAAGGAGGTAATGCTGACGAAAAATTAAAATAGAGGGGTGGCTTCTCATGATTTACGGAAGATATGGTCAAGTGCTGGCGATAGTTCTGGCCGGGGGCAAGGGAGAACGCCTTATGCCGCTGACTAAGTATCGTGCTAAACCGGCCGTTCCATTTGCCGCAAAGTACCGTATCGTGGATTTTGCTCTTTCGAACCTGGTCAACAGCGGTATTTATTCAATTTATTGCCTAACCCAGTTTAAAAGCCAGTCCCTTCAGGAACACATCACGCAGGGGTGGCAGTTCGGCGCGGCATTAAGAGGCCGGAATTATTTCGTGAACGTCGCTCCGGCGCAGATGTGGACGGACGAGCGATGGTACGAAGGCACTGCCGACGCTATCTACCAGAATCTTCACCTCCTCACCATGTTTAACGCTGACTATGTCTGCATATTTGCCGCCGACCACATTTATAAAATGGATATAGAACAGATGCTTGCCTATCACATAGACAACAAGGCAGACATAACCGTTGCGGCAAACAGGGTTCCGACCGTTGAGGCGCATCAGTTTGGGTGCATCTCGGCGGACGGGAACGGGGTCGTTGACGGCTTTGTCGAAAAGCCCCAAAACCCTCCCGAGATCAAGTCGAATCCCGGCTACAGCTACGTGTCGATGGGCAATTACATATTTTCAAGGGAAACGCTCGAAGAGGCCATCCTCACAGACAGCGCGGACGAAAGCAGCAGCCACGACTTCGGGAAAGACATACTTCCCAAAATATACAAGGAATGCAAGGTCGTCGCTTACGATTTTTCGACGAACGTGCTGCCCGGGGACGACAAGCCGTATTGGAAGGACGTGGGGACGCTCAAGGCCTACTGGGAGGGGCACATGGATCTCCTCCAGCAGAATTCGGCTCTCGCGCTCTACAACGCGCGGTGGCCCATCCGCACCGTCTCATTTTCGGATCCTCCGGGATTTACGTATCCCGCAAGGGGAATGAGCTCCTCCGTCGAGGGATGCCTGAGGGCAGAGGCAAGCCAGGTGCTTGGCGCGGTCGTGCATCGCTGCGTCCTCTCACGCCACTGCATCATCAACGCCGGGGCTGTGATGGAAGAGTGCATTATAGGCCAGGGCGTCGTAGTAGGCGAGAACTGCAAGCTGCGGCGGGTGATCGTGGATTCCCATAACGTCATACCCCCAAACACGGTCATCGGGTACAACTCCGACAGCGACAGCGAGAGGTACTTCCTGGACAAGGAGTCGGGGCTCGTAGTGGTGCCGATGCCGAAGATACAGCTCAGGAAAAACCTCCAGATGCCGGAAAACTCGCGCTATGAGCGCTATGACGAGGATATGGGCTTTTCGACGTTTTGATGAAGCCGTTTTGCCATGCTCCGTTTAAGGCTATTTTTTTAGCGCTTGCTCTCTTTGCGTGCGTATTGTCCGCCACGTGTTCTCCGCATCGGGCTTATGCCACTCCCCTACTCAGCGCGGGCGCGTCCGTCGATTTAGACGCGGAATCGATATTTAAGAGTGAATATGCCAGGCTTGAGGGCGAACGGTACAAGCCTATAGGGAACCCGTATCTGGCATGGGAGTCCATCGGCGGAACAGGGGGCGCTCCCCGCCTGATGATCGTCTGTAGCGGCGTTTCGGATAAAAAAGGCTCGCGGCAGGAGCTGAGGGACATTCAGCTCCTGCTCGTCCGTGAAGAGGATGGCGCCGTGAGGCCCTTGCAGCGCCTCAGGCTCGGCAACGGCGCCGCTCCTCAGATTTTAGCTTCGGGCTCGCGTCAGCCGGATTTATCGGCGGATGCTGGTTTCATGGTGAGGATCATGCGGAGCTGGAATAACACGGAAGCCTACGTTTATGAGTTCGATAAGGCCGCGGGAAAGCTCACCGAGGCCCTGCGGGTCAACAGGGCCTTTCCCGCGAAATTCGGCGTCAGGGTGAGGGGCACTCTGGAGCGGGGAGGGTTCGCGGAGGTAATGTCCATAGGCCCGGACAAAGAAGAGCGGGTGGACATGTCCTGGGCGATCGAGGCGCTTATAGAGGATGAAATATACCAGCCCAACGCGAGCCCGATCCCTTCGGCGCGCAGCCTCACATGCGTCCGCAACGGCTGGGAGGGAGAGGGCTTCTCGGAAGGCCGTGACGGCCCGGAAGTGCTTGTCGGCATGACGTTGCAGACACCGTCGCGGAAACAGGTCGTGGACGTCACCGCCGTCCTGACGAAGGACGCGTCCGGCAGATGGGCTGTATCCGATTACCTGTTTGAGCCATTGCTGCCTTACAGGTTCTAAACCGAGGGAGTGTCCGTTATTCCAATTTGAAATCGCGTGTCCGCCGGCGGCATGAATGCCTGTCCTTTAATGCCCTGGATAATCTGCCGAAAATAACATAGGATCATGATTGGCGCCGGTTTCAAGCCAAAGATGTCCTTGTCCGGCTTGGAATCGGCGCCATAGGAGTTGGCGCGCGTGAAGATCGAAAGCAAGCACAAATGCCCCTATTGCGGGTTCACATACAAGAGCGAGCCTGGGCGCAATCTGTTCGCGCACGTCTTAGCAGAGCCCGAGGCTAACGCGGCGGTTCACTCCGTCATACGCGTCTGTCCGCACATGGAGTGCGGGAAGGCCGAGATTTTCGTGGATGCCGGCACTTTCCCGGCGGCTCTCAGGGGAAAGACGGAGGATGAGCGCCAGAACATAGGATACGACCTCCCGGGGACGCACTTCAGGGCGCGGCTGCTTCCGCCATATGGAGGGAAGCCGGAACTCAAGGCGCAGGAGGTGCCGGAGACGATTTACAGGGATTACGACGAAGCGTGCAGGCTCCTGCCCGTCAGCACGGGCGCGTCCGTCACGATGGCGCGCAGATGCGTCCAGAAGATGATCCGAGCGAAATTCAGGCTTACGCCAGGCAAGCTCCAAAACGAGATAAGCACGCTTGCCAAGCTCTCTCCCCCGGTCCGGCAGGAAGTGATAGACGCGCTCGTGGCGGTCCGCAAGACAGGCAGGCTCAAGGCGCTCCCGGACGACGAGATCAAGATCGTCGGCGATGTCTCCCATGAAGCCGCCGCGCAGGCAATCAGCATAATCGAGATACTGATAAACGACTGGTTCGTCGCTCCGGCCGAACACAACGACCGCCTTGTGGCGCTTCAGCTCATCCTGAATAAAAAATCCTCGGAAAAATAAGGCTAAAGCCGTTTATTCCTCTATATTTTACATTGCGGCCGGGTTTCCGTCGATCCTTGTTTCATATCTTTAACTGTTGGCCGCGCATGTCATGGATTGCGCCCTAACTATTGCATAACGCATTCAAAACCAGTAAAATTACTAACGCTACGATGTTATATCCGTTATGCCGATAGGGAGGTGAGAGTGAGTTGAAAAAACCCCGAGCGGGTGTGTTGTGCCGGGTAAGCGACAGACGACAGAAGATCCACAGCAAATCACTTCGCGGGACGTTTTTCATGCGAGTAAATGCCATTGATGGCGTCTTTTCACCCCAGAAAAAAAACAAGCTGCCTATCCGCGCGGCGCGGCGCGCGTCACGCATGTCCGTCATGAAAGTGGCATTCATGGCCTCTATTCCTTCCATTGCCCTCCGGCGGTGAGCCGCACCTTTATACCTATCGCGAAATGCCATTAATTAAAATGGGAGGTATAACTGGACAATGGTCAATCTGCCAGAGGAATCGCTTATTGTCGTCGAAAGCCTTTTCAAGAGCTTTGAGGATGGAGAGATCCTGAAAAATATAAATTTAAACATAAAAGAAGGGGACTTGGTATCGCTCATAGGCCCCTCCGGATGCGGCAAATCCACTTTCCTGCGCTGCCTGAACTGCCTTGAGCTGCTTGATTCCGGCTATATACGGATCGGCAAGGTCGAACTCAACAGGCACCCTGGCCAGAAGCCCGATGAAAAGATGATCGCTACGGCGCACGAGATGCGGAGCGAGGTCGGAATGGTATTCCAGAGCTATAACCTCTTCCCGCACAAGACCGTGCTTCAGAACGTCATGCTCGCCCCTGTCGTCGTCAAGAAGATGAACCCTGATAAAGCCAGGGAAATAGCGATGACGCAGCTTGAAAAGGTCGGGCTCAAGGAATTCGCCGGGAAATACCCGGGCACGCTCTCCGGCGGTCAGAGCCAGAGGGCGGCCATCGCCAGGGCGCTCGCGATGAACCCTATGGTCATGCTCTACGACGAGCCTACGTCCGCGCTCGACCCGCAGCTCGTCGGAGAGGTGCTTCAGGTCATGAAGGCCCTTGACGCGGAGGGCATGACTCAGATAATAGTGACCCATGAAATGCAGTTCGCGAGAGACGCGTCCGACTATATAGTCTTCATTGACGCGGGCGAGATAGTCGAATATGACGACGGCGACATTCTCTTTACGAACCCGAAGAAGGACAGGACGAGGGAATTTCTCCGTCACTTCAACGGAATGGGAATGGCGGTGAACTGCTGATGAAAAAAATAAAAAAAATCATCCTGTCCGTGCCATTGATCATTCTTGCGCTTGTTCTGTGCCTTGCCGCGGCGGCGCCATCGTCCGCGGCCGCCACAATGCGGGAAGGGGTGCTTCGCTGGGGGGGCGACTCCGAGGGAGGCTTCCCTTACATGTTCCCGAACCCGGCAAACTCGGATGAACTGATAGGCTTCGAGGTCGACATCGTGAACGAGATCGCCGATTACCTGGGCCTTGAGCCGGAGTACGTGAACAACGCGTGGGATAACCTGATACCGGGCCTGTCCCGCGGGCTGTACGACATTGCGATCAACGGCCTGGAAGTCACGCCGGAACACGAAGAGGCAGTCAACTTCTCCATACCGTACTACAAGACGTTTTTGCAGCTCGCGGTGCGAAGGGATGACGACAAGGGGATATCGGAGATCGATGACTGTCACGGCAAAGAGGTCGGCACGCTGAAGGAGAGCTACGCCGAGATGATCCTGGAGGAACTGGGCGACGTGAATATCCACACGTACATAGTGGAGGCGAACACCTACGAGGATCTTCAAAACGGCAGGCTCGACGCGGCGCTCTTCGATTCGCCCATAGCGATATATTCGGCCGGTTTCAACCCCTCCATCAAGTTCGTCGGACGCCCGGTAGGGGAGATAACCTACGCCATAGCACTGCCAAAGGAAAACAGGGAGCTTTTGAGCGATATAAACAGGGCAATCGTATCTCTGCGCGATTCCGGCAAGCTGCGCGAGATATACGACCGCTGGAATCTCTGGAGCCCGATGATGGCTGAGCTTTTCAACGACTACAGCCCTCGGGCCATCGAGATGACGCGCTATGACGAGTGGGCCGAGGCGCATCGCCCGCAGCTCTCCATGACGGGCAGGCTCAAGCGGTACGCTGGCTTCCTTCCGGCGTTTGGCCGGGCCGCCGTAGTCACGATACTGGTTTCCGTGACGGCTATGGCAATAGCCATCCTGCTTGGCCTCGTCCTTGCGATAACGCGCGTATTCGCTCCCCGCTGGCTGGCGGCGGCGGCCACGGGTTTTGTGGAGTTCATGAGGGGCACTCCGGTGCTGATTCAGCTCTTTTTCATATTTTACGGGCTGCCGAACATAGGGATAATGCTGTCGCCATTCTGGGCCGGGGCGGTGGGGCTTGGCCTCAACTACGCGGCTTATGAGGCCGAGATATACAGATCCGGGCTATTCGCGATACCACGGACGCAGTGGGAGGCGGCTTTAGCCCTGGGCATGACGAGATGGCAGGCCATGCGCGAGGTAATGCTGCCGCAGGCCATTAAGGTAGTGATACCGCCGATAACCAATGACTTTATCTCGCTGCTCAAGGATTCGTCGCTCGTGTCGATCATCACGATGACGGATCTCACGAAAGCATACGGCCAGCTAGCCGCTGCTTACTATGATTACTTCGGGCCGGGGATAATGGTAGCGCTGATATACCTTCTTATAGGGCTGCCGTTCGTGAAATTTTCCCGCTTTGCCGAAAACCGCCTGGCGGAGCAGGATGCCGGCGGCAAAAGGGGATCGGATTACAACTTTTACAGATCCAGCACGCGCTGGCTGTAAGGGGCGAAGCGTAAGGGCCAGCTCTCTATAGGTCACTCAGCCGCATGTGACAAAAATCGCCGGGCCATCGGTTAACCGTCCGATAACCCGGCGATTTACACGATCTGTAATTAATCGGCGTCCGCTATCTCAGGCAACATTTCCGCAAGCAGTTTATGGTATTCGTCAGGAACGGCCCGTCTGAGCCCGTGCAAATCCAGCTTCATCCCGCATCCGGGTAATTGGGGAACCAGTATGTAGCCATCATCAGGAAGGAGACTGTGTTCCACTATATCAAATGCCATTCTGGTAGATCCTCCATGAAAATCACCTGGAGTAGGATTCTCTACAGTTGAATAAAACTGCGCTGATGTGGCTATGCCGACGCTTGTCGATAAATGAGTGCCTGGATAAACCTTGATTCCAGCGCCATAGGCAATATCGGCTATTGCTTTTGAGGCCTTTATTCCTCCATGTTTTGCCAGCTTCATCAGCACCGCGTCCGCAGCCTGCGCTTCTATGACGCGGAGAATGGTTCTGGGAGTCGTCACGCTTTCGTCCGCCATTATCGGCGTGGAGAGTTTAGACCGCAGTTTGCTCATTCCTTGCAAATCCCAGCCAGCCACGGGTTGTTCAAAGAGTTGCACGTCATAGCGTTCCATTTTTTTTAAAGTGCGCAATGCTGTGTCATAGTCGTATTTTCCATTTGCGTCCGCATGGATCGGGAAATCAGGGCCAAGCGCGTCCCTTGCCGCCGCTACGCTGCTTATGTCTCTTAATGGGTCGCGACTTCCAATCTTAACCTTTATCCATTTGAATCCAGCGCTTTTTGCCCAACTTGCCTCGTTTGATACGTCCTGAGGCGTTTTCTTGAAACCTATGCTCCAGCTCAGTGCTAACTTATCCTGCAACGCGCCCCCCAGAAGCGTCGATACAGGCGTTCCAAGGCATTTGCCCAATAGGTCGTAAGTGGCGTCGATTACGGCCGTTTTTGTATATGGAACCATTCCGATACGATGTTCTATCTCACGTTCCAGTTGCGATATTTGGTCAGGTTCCATGCCCAGAGCGAATTGTTTTATCTCATTATTCACAAGACCTACAATGATTGATTGATTTTCCTCGCAGCCTTCCCTCATAGTAATCGGTTCTGTTTCTCCTATGCCGATACCCCCCGAGCTGTCCCGTATTAGCACCAGAACGTTTTTTCTTACTGATATTTTTCCATAGGCAAGCTCGCGCTCCACTTTTTCATTGACGTTGATTGGCACGGCAATTATATTATCTATCAATGGGATCAACCTCGCTTCGCATGAAGTTGCCGGATATTTTGAACGCACTTCCAGATTATAGGAGACAGCGTAAATATAACAAGCCCCATAAAGATAGGCCTGTGCAGCAAATAGGAGAACAATTCTCCCTTTGCGCCGAGTATCATCCTATTCATGTTCGATTCGGCCATAGGCCCCAGGATAAACCCTAGCAAAGCCGGCGCCAGCGGAAACCCGCTCCGCTCCATCAAATAGCCCGCGATGCTCAGC